>CADDZH010000001.1 GCA_902812455.1 Chloroflexota bacterium
GGCCTTTATGGTCGCCCGTCCCTCTTCTTCTGCACAAACCATGCCTCCACAAACACACCCGCGCAACCACACAACGTCCCTGATGATTTTTGCCAACCGAATGGGGAAAGGCTGAAGGGACAGGGCTTGTCCCTGTCCTGCTCGCCCGCCCGTTTCTATTGTCAATCAACCGGCTCGCCATTCACAGCGGACTGGTATGCCTCCGGCAATTTCGGCACAGTTTCATAGTTTGTGAGCTCTTCCGGGCGAATCCAGCGCATGCCTGTAGCCTCCCAGTCGGTATGAATAGCTCCAGGATCGAGGACGCGGAAGAGGAAAGGATGGACGTAAAAATGCCGCCTCAGTTCTGTATCCACATACTCGACGACTGCGCCGCGCCTGAGCATCTTTACCTGCTCACCCTGCAAGCCGGTCTCTTCGCGAATCTCTGTGTAGGCTTGCTCATCGGGCGTAACCCCCTCCTCGACGAAGCCGCTAATGCCGGCCCAGTGACCATGGTAGCTGCCGACCCGCGAGCTGCGACGGACAATGAGGATGCGCGGCTCAGGTGTGTCTGTGCGCATGAGGAAGCAGGTAACCACGTGCGTTGGCCGTATCGGCGCGTTTGGGGGCAATTGTGTTTTATCGTGGTGCTCTGTGTTCATAAGATGAACCTCCTGGCAGAAAAAGAACTCGTTTTACATACAAAATTGCATGCATAGCACTTTCCGGTGCTTGACAGTCTTGTTCACAATCGGTATAGTAAGCTAGGCGATTAATACGCTCTCATAGGCCAGACGGGGTTGTTAGGGGCAACTGCCCCTAAGCGGGGTTTCAGGGAACGCGGTCTGGGAGACCGTGTGGCAGGGCCCCTGATCCCTTCTTTTCCTCTCGTCGCAAGGGCTTTATGAAAAACTTGCACACGGTGTAAGTTACGTTCTTAGTTGCAATCAATAATATACGACATACCAGATAGAAGGCAAGGCTTGCGTATACTGGATAGGCATGTAATCTTCATCGACGAAGGAGGGATTTATCCTCAAGATATCAATGCTATCTACCCCCGCAAGCCTGCCTGCGGGCGTCCATATATGGGCCGCCCTGAAGTTGGAGGAAGGCCGACGTGTCGCCAACAATCATTGTTTTTGCTTTGCTAGCAGTATTGCTAGGTGCCATTTTAGCTCTCATTGCGGGTTATCTTTACGGGCGAACGCAAAATAAGGCGTATTACGAAGAACAACTGCTGGCTGAAAAGGAGGCCAGCGCGCGCAAACTTCTAGAGGTTCAGGAGCAACAGCGAGAGGCGCTGCTGGCTGCACGCGAGGAGACGGCCAGGTTCCGGGCCACCATTGAACGGGAAAACGCGGAGCGCCGCGCAGAATTGCAGCGCCAGGAACGGCGCTTGCAGCAGAAAGAAGAAAATCTGGATCGCAAGATCGAGGCTCTTGAGCAGCGCGAGCGCAAGCTCGTGGCCCGCGAACGGGCGCTAGAGCAGGCTCGCGAGGAGGTAGAAGGGCTGAGGCGCTCACAGCTTAGCGAGCTAGAGCGCATTGCCCAGCTTACACAGGAGCAGGCCAGGGAGCTTTTACTTGCGCGTATCGAGAATCAAACGCGCGATGAAGCTGCGCGCCGCGTGCGCATGATCGAGGAGCAGGCTCGTGAAGAGGCCGATGCGCGCGCTCGCGAGATCATCACCCTGGCTATCCAACGCTGCGCTTCTGACCAGGTTGCAGAGGCCGTCGTTTCGGTTGTTCCCTTGCCCAACGATGAGATGAAGGGACGCATCATTGGACGCGAGGGCCGCAACATTCGCGCTCTGGAGGCCGCTACGGGCGTAGACCTCATTATCGATGATACGCCAGAAGCCGTCATCCTTTCCGGCTTCGATCCTGTGAGGCGCGAGGTTGCCCGCCTTGCCTTGACCAGGCTGATCCTTGATGGCCGCATTCACCCGGCCCGCATCGAGGAGATCGTCTCTAAGGCCCGCCAGGAGGTCGATGCGATCGTGCGCGAAGAGGGGGAGCGCGCTGCGCTGGAAGCCAATGTGCATGGGCTGCCTCCTGAGCTGCTCAAGATTCTTGGCCGCTTGCATTTCCGTACCAGTTACGGGCAGAACGTCCTGGCCCATTCGGTAGAAGTCTCTATCCTGGCTGCCACTATGGCATATGAGCTAGGTGCCGATGTCAATGTATGTAAGACTGCTGCGCTGCTCCACGATATCGGCAAGGCCATCGATCAAGAGGTCGAAGGCCCCCACGCTATTGTGGGGGGAGAGATAGCTCGCCGCTTTGGCCGGTCGCCAAAGATCATCCACGCGATGGTGGCCCATCACGCTACCGATGCCGAGCCACAAACGCTGGAGGCGGCTATCGTCCAGGCAGCCGATGCCATTTCAGCGGCTCGCCCTGGCGCCCGCCGTGAAACCGTCGATCTGTACATTAAACGCCTGGAGGCGCTAGAGAATATTGCCAACTCCTTTACCGGCGTGGAAAAATCCTTTGCCATCCAGGCCGGTCGCGAGGTTCGCATTATCGTCAAACCCGACGAGATCGACGAGTTTGCAGCCAGCCGTCTTGCCGGCGAGATCGCTCGCAAGATCGAGGAAAGCCTGGACTACCCCGGGCAGATCAGGGTGTGCGTGGTACGCGAAACGCGCTCAGTCGATTACGCCCGGTAACCGGGCGCGCTCACGCGCACCCAACAACACAATCGGGGTGTCTGTAGGTTCCCGATTGATCGTGGAACCCGATGATGAAGATGAACAAATTACTCGGAGGAAAACTGTAGGGGCCGATTTATCGTGCCCACTGCCGATTGATCGGCCAAAAGCAATCCCTCGTCATCCTCCAATTTATTTGGTAAGGTTCATTATCGCGCCCACCGCCGATTGATCGGCCCTTTCGTACCCAACAAAGTAAAACATTAAAAATGTGAAAGAAAAAGGAGTAAAATGCCCAATTATATTGACCTGCATACCCATTCGGATGCTTCGGATGGTATTTATCCACCCTCAGCGCTTCTCCAGCGAGCCAAAGATGTTGGCCTGCGCGTATTGGCGCTGACCGACCACGATACGACCGGAGGACTTGACGGGGCCGCGGAGGCCGCAGCAAGGCTAGATATAGACTTCATCCCCGGTATCGAGATCAATACCGATATCAGCGGGGGCGAGGTGCATGTGCTTGGCTATTTCCTGGAATACCAGCGCCCCGCATTCCAGTCAATTATCAAAGTGCTGCGCGATGCTCGGGAGCGGCGCGGGCAGCGCATGGTAGAATTGCTGAACGAGCAGGGCATCGACATTTCCTGGGATCGGGTACGCGAGATTGCCCAGGGTGCAGTTGGCAGGCCACACGTTGCCCAGGCCCTGCTGGAGGCGGGATATGTGCAAACCATCGGTGAGGCCTTTGATAAGTACATTGGCAAAGGCTGCTATGCCTACGTCCCCCGCTACAAGCTCACTCCCCAGGATGCTGTGCGCCTGGTAGCCAGCGCAAATGGTCTGCCTGTGCTGGCTCATCCTATTGAGCTTCCTGGCCTCGAAGAACTGCGCACCTGGCTACCTGAGCTGTGTGAAGCTGGGATGGTGGGCCTTGAAACCTACTATGGAACTTATACTCCTGAGGAAGAGCAGGCTCTGCTTGCCCTGGCGAACGAGTACCACCTCATTCCCACAGGCGGAAGCGATTTTCACGGCCCCGGCATTCATCCCACACCCCTGGGCGGTCGCTATGTGCCCTATGAGGCCGTCGAGCGCCTGAAGGCTGAGGCGGCAAAGCGGCATGGCAAAACGCCTCCGCCGTTTGCATTGCCTCCTCCCGTGGAAGAAAAATAGAGATTCATCTCCCAATCATTTCCCTTCGCCCTGCCTCGCGCCAGCGGCTCACCTCGCCTGCCCCATTCGCGGCGGCCAGGGGCCGCCGGCGCAGCTTCTCTGCCTCCCTGAACTCATCCATCAAGAGGCTCGCGGCGAGAGCAGCAACCTGCTCATCTGCAATCCCTTCCTCCTGCGCCTGTTCTTGTCCCTCTATCGCTTCAGCTATCGCTCTTGCCATGCGCGTCTCCCACTCTTCTGCAACAAAATCTGTTGACAGATCGCCCGCGATAAAGCGAGGGTTTTCCACCAGCCAGCGAGCAAAAGGCAGCGTTGTGCGCACTCCAAGTACACGGTATTCCGCAAGGGCACGCCTCATACGCGCAATAGCCTGCTGCCGGTCACGGCCCCATACAATCAGTTTGGAAAGGAGGGGATCGTAGAAAAGCGGCACCTGCATGCCCGCATACAGGCCGCTATCCACACGCACGCCGGGTCCCGATGGCTCTTGCAAGGCAAGCACTGTGCCTGTTGCCGGCAAGAAGTGATTTTCCGGATCTTCCGCCGAGATACGGCATTCGATGGCCGACCCGCGAAAAACTATGTGTTCCTGGGTGAAGGAAAGCGGTAAACCCGCCGCAACACGGAATTGCTCCTGCACAAGATCAATGCCGGTCACCCACTCCGTTACCGGGTGTTCGACCTGGATACGGGCGTTGACCTCCAGGAAATAGAAGCTGCGATCCGGCCCCAGCAAGAATTCAGCCGTGCCCGCATTGACATAGCCGATAGCGCGCACAAGGTTTACGACTGCTGATGTCATCTTTGCACGCAGTGCCTCGTCTATAGCAGGAGAAGGAGATTCTTCTATGAGCTTCTGGTGGCGGCGCTGGATGCTACATTCACGCTCGCCCAGGTGAACGACATGGCCATGTGTATCGGCGATAAATTGAACTTCGATGTGCCGGGCCGGTAAAACTGCCTTCTCTATGTAGATGCGCCCATCACCGAATGCGCTCCTGGCCTCACTGCGAGCCGTGCGCAGTGACGGGAGCAGGTCGTTGGGATCGCGCACAAACCGGATGCCTTTGCCCCCACCGCCGGCTGCCGCCTTGAGCAAGAGCGGGTATCCTATGCGTGCCGCGATCTCCTGGGCTTCTTTGTCGCTCTCGATATCGCTCATTGCCCCCGGCACAATTGGCACACCCGCTGCCTGCGCGGTGCGGCGAGCAGCCGTTTTCTCACCCATCTCTCGCTGTGCCTCTGCCGAAGGCCCGACAAAGATCAAGCCGGCCTCGTTACAGGCGTCAACAAAGTCAGCATTTTCTGAGAGAAAGCCATAGCCGGGATGAATAGCTTGCGCTCCTGCGCGCTTTGCTGTCTCGATAATGATGGGAATGTTCAAGTAACTTTTGCTGGCTTGCGATGGCCCTATGTGATAAGCTTCATCAGCCATTCGTACATGCAGGGTATTGCGGTCGGCATCGCTATAGACCGCAACACTGCTCAACCCTAACTCGCGACAGGCGCGAATGATACGCACCGCGATTTCGCCGCGATTGGCAATAAGCACCTTCTGAAACGGCCACCTATCAATACTCATGAAGAAACCCTCTTTGCATGGAAAAAGAATGGAAAAAGCCTTGTTTTGGACAGTATATCACCTTTTCCCTTTTCTGGCGGCGCCATGTCATCCTGAGCGAAGCGAAGGATCTCATAGGAATTTTTGGTGATCTATCTCCTCAAAAGTTCCCTTTTGAACCAAAGTAGGCTAAAGTAGAGTAGCATATTTTTTAGGGGTATTCTGGCTACCGTTAGCATATTTGTATTCATCGATGGAATGCGCTAGGGGCAATATCTCACGTCAAAGTCCGGGAGGGAGAAAAGGAGGAGCAAGGACGTGTTCACACGCTCTACCATGAGAAGCAAGGCATGGTTATTCATTGTTTCCGCTGTGGTGCTCATCTTTGTAGCGTTGAGTGCATGCAGCCAGGGCCAGGAGCAGGGTCAGACGAACGGTACCACTCTTAATAATAGTCAGAATCCGATTACCATCGGCATTTCGATTCCCCTCGATAAGGATTTCGCAGCCGATGGGATAGCAACAGAACAGGGATACCAGCTCTGGGCAGACATGGTCAACAGTAATGGTGGTATACTTGGTCGCCCCGTTAAACTGGTCATTTTGAACGATCACAGCGACCCTGGCCAAACGGCTAAGGACTACACGACGCTGATCACGAAGGATCATGTAGACTTGATATTCGGGCCTTTCTCCTCGCTGCTAACGAAAGCGGCGGCGCCGGTTGCTCAGAAATATCACTACGCTTTGCTCGAAGGCGAAGGTGGCGCGCCTTCGGTCTTCCATCCTGATCCTTCTGTTAATCCTCAGGGCAGGTGGAATGGCCTGTTCGATGTCTCCGTGCCCATCGAAAATAACCTGGTTACCTTTGCGTACTATATTCTCTCGCTGCCGCGATCCTTGCGCCCCAGGACAGTCGCTTATCTGACCTCGGACGACCCCTTTACATTCCCGCAGCTTGACCCGGTGAGGAAGTTGCTGGGGCGGGGAGGCGTCAAAGAATTGTATTACAAGATGTACACGGAAGGCAGCGATCCTACTCCCTACGCGGAGCAGGTGGTGCAATCTCACGCGGATATCGTCATTCTTGGGACCCTGCTGCCCGATATTAAAGCAGACATCCAGGTCTTTAAAAAAGAGCATTACAATCCGCGTGCCATTATTGCCACAGCCGGGCCAGACCTGGGGCGCGACTTCATCACTGCCGTCGGGGGTATCAAATATACGGAGGGCATCTTCGTGCCGAACGGCTGGTTCCCGCAAGCCGATAATTTCCAGAATGCTCAGATGATTCAGGCCTACATCAGCAGGTATGGAGGCACGCCAGACCAGATCAACGCCGATGTAGCAGAAGCATTTTCAGTGGGGCAGGTATTCCAGCAGGCAGCCGAGAGCATTCACAGTATCGATAATAGCAAGTTAATCGCCAAACTGTATTCGGGCGATGTGTTCACCACAGTGCAGGGAACAGCCAGGTTTGACCGGTATGGTGAAAATGTGCAGGGGCTGGCCTATCTGTTCCAATGGCAAAGCGGGCAGTTTATTCCGGTCTATCCATTACCTGTGGCATTGAACAACCCGGAGTATCCCAGGCCCCCAGATTTTTGAAGCTGGTCTGATACCTCTAAGGAGCAACGTGGACTGCCAATTCATTGGCACGTTGGCTCCCTTGTGGGCCAGGCTAGCATCCATCAATGGGATTGAGGGACAGAACTAGGAAAATCCGGTGAACATCTCATCTGGACGTTCCAGATCCCTTTGAGGTGATATATACTACCTACGGTGAGAGTGTTCTATATTAGGAAAGCTTGTGCGGCATATCAGGAGGAGCTACAGGAGTTATCTCTTGCTGCATAGTACTCTGTCAATCTTCTGTTGAGCGGAAAACATGTAGTGGCCTCCCTTGTGGGGGCCAGGGATTCACCCATCATACGAACATTGACGGAGTAAGAGAAGGAGCCTGACATGATCAGATTATTGAGCAACACGCCTATTTACCGCCGTCTCTTCATCGCCTTCGCGTTTGCGGCTCTCATATCTGGTGTTGTGATCGTCTTACTGGGGAATTTTTATATTAGCTCGCTGACTACACGAGGCCAGGCGGTGCGAACCAGCTTCGATGCCCAGAGCCTGGCCTCGCAGGAGGAGGCAAACCTGCAGCGCATGAATGCAGTGCTGGAGGCTTTCCATGACCAAATATTTGGCAGCGCGAGCGGCTTTATCCAGGATACCTCATTCGCCTCATCAGGTCCCCTGCTCGATCTCGAAGTTGCTGTTCGTGAAGCACAGTTCGATCAGGCGCTAAAGACCTATCAAAGCAACTACGAGATAGCCACTTCCCCCAATATGAGCACCATTCGCAGTATCCTGCTCAGTGATAATCCCGCCGCCGGCAATAGCATCATCAACAGCCAGCAGGCAGCGCTCAATAATGTGATCAATAATTTGTGGCCCAGGTATAAAAGCGCCCAGGATGCAGAGTTGAGAGACCTTGAGAATCTGGAGACCCAGTTGCTTAATGCTTCCGGGCCGACCCCATCTCAAATCAACCAGCTCTATGAGAAAGACTATGAAACGGCGTTCCAGGCCAGAGAGATCTTTACCCTGCTCAGCAATAACTGGCAGAGTGTGGTGAATGCGACGGTAGACATGGGCAAGGCGGTCATCACTGTTGGCCCATCACAAACGCAGCCGATTTTCGTGGCGACGTTAATAGCCATTGTCTTATCGCTCCTTGCACTCATTACCACCGGCTGGCTCATCAATATCACCATTACGCAGCCCCTACGGCAACTGGCAACCCTTACCAGGCGTATTGCCAAAGGCGAGACGAGCGCACGCGCGCCCCTTATTGGCCGTGATGAAATCTATATGGTAGCGGCTTCGATGAATAACATGCTTGACAATATCGTCCGCCTCATCCAGGAGACGCAGGCTCAACGCGATGCTCTGCAGGCGCAGGTGGAAAAGCTGGTCAGCGAAGTCAGCGGCGTCGGTGAAGGCGATTTGCGCGTCCAGGCCGAAGTTACGGCTGATGCTTTAGGCGTGCTCGCCGACTCCTTCAATTATATGGTAGAGGAATTGAGCAACCTGATCATCCGCGTCAAGATGGTAGCTCAAGAAGTTGAGTCCTTCACGGCCATTATTTTTGATCGCCTGAGGCAACTGGTAGAGACCGGCGACATACAACTTAGCCGTATCGAAAATGCTGCTATCGAAGTAGAGCATATGGCAGACTCAAGCCGCAAGGTGGCTGAACGCGCGCAAGTCCTCTTTAATGTGGCTCATGAAGCGCGTCAAAATGCGCAGGCAGGCCGTGAAGCAGTGCAGCAGACGGTTGAAGGCATGCAGCACATCCACGAAAACGTCCAATCTACCGCGAGCAAAGTCCAGACGCTTGGCGAGCGCTCGCGCGAGATCAACAATATCGTCGAAGTGATTTCCAGCATTGCTCACCAGACGAACCGCCTCGCGCTGGACGCTGCCATTCAAGCCGCCATGGCCGGTGAAAACGGTAAAGGCTTTGGAGCGGTTGCAGCAGACATCCGCCGCCTGGCGGAGAGAGCCAAGGAGCAGGCTAGCAGCATTGCTCGTATCGTTCGCGGCGTCCGCGAAGACATAGGGGCCGTTGCCGTTTCTATGCAAGATACCGAGCGCGAAACATCCGTAGGTTCCAGGCTGACCCAGGAGGCTGGTATTGCCCTGGAGTCTATCTTCGCCGCCGTTGAGCATCAAGCGTTAGAAATCGAAGATATCAACCGGATGGTGAGGCAACAGCTTGAGTCTTCGAGCGCCATTGTGCAAATCATGCAGGGCCTCTCTGAGTCCACGCAGCAGAACACCATGAGCACCCGCGAAACCTCCCAATACATGGAACGCCTGGCTCGTTTGGTCGAACAACTGCGTGCATCCGTCGAAGCCTTCAAAGTGCGTGAAGATCAAAATTACTTGGCCCCAGGCTCAAATTTCAGCGTTATCCCTGTAGAGGCGCCACAAGAGCGCATGAGCCTGAGCGGGGCCTTCCGCACAGTCACGGCCAACGCCTTGCCATCATATAACAGCGTGCCGAATGCTTTGCCGCCCGCGCGCTCAGCCTATAACTCCTCCTACCCGCCAGCGCCGGTAACCCCTCACCAGCCGCTGCCCCCAGCGCAATCAGGCAACGGCGGGCGCGGGCGAGCAGCAGCCATGCCTCCATACCAGCAACGCTATGGAGCACAGCCGCACAACCAGTACGGTTATGGCCAGTACGGCCCGCCGGCCAACGGCCAGCCCAACAACGGTAATTACCCATAAACGTAATTAATAATGCACATTGACAAAATAAGCCACCAATGGCCTGTAGGGGCCGATTTATCCAGCCTCTCCGGGGGAGAGGTAATACCATTGCCGATTGATCGGCCCACATCCTTCCTGACCACACCATTGGCGGATTCATTCGTTAACGTCCATTATAGAAACCATTGAGCTACTATCCATAACCCAGAGATTATCGATAGTATCGAGAACGGCTATCTCTTTTCATGGACTTTCCTCCAGAAAGCCTGGTAGACTTGTGTAAAGAAGGACCCTATCGAATGTCATCCTGAGCGAAGCGAAGGATCTCTTTCGATAGGCGCATAGATGCAACAATGGCCTTGGAGGATAATACATGATTGCACACGGAACGTTTGCCAATGGCCTCGCGCAGGAGGCAGCCGTGCAGGAGGCTATAAGGATACTGGCAGAGCGGCCAACTGTTCAACGCTGGGTATGCGAAGTATGTGGTATGGTTCATACCGGGCCTGCTCCCCAGGCATGCAATAGCTGCGGGGTAGCAACTGCGCTCGTCCAGCAGGCAGATACCCATCGTGAAATGAATAGTCGCTGGTAATAAGCGCTCGTCACCCGTAATGGGTTCATATATATTTGTGCCTGGCACCCCTCCAGGGGTGCCAGGATTTTTATTGCGTGCTGTGCTGGCGCACAGCCTCGTACAGGATAATGCCTGTCGCAATGGCAGCATTGAGCGATTCTACCCCGTTAGCCAGCGGAATAGAGATGCTGCGTGTAGCCATCGCCCGCGCCTCTTGTGAAGATCCTTGCGCCTCGTTGCCAATGATCAAGGCGAAAGGAGTCTTCAGGTCTTGCTCGTAATAGATATGCGGGCTTCCAGCCTCGGCCAGGAACACGTTTCGTGCGCTAGGGCAATGGGCAGCCACCTTTTCTGCAATTGTAGCCCACGAGAGGTTTGTCTCTATTGGCAACGCGATATGGGCGCCCGCCGCTGCTCGCACCACCTTAGGGCTATAGCAATCCACGCTGCCGGCTGTCAGCAAGACTTCATCAACATCTGCCGCCAGCGCCGTGCGTAAGATAGTTCCCATGTTTCCTGGGTCCGCCAGCCGGTCAAGGATGAGCAAGGCGGGCCGCATCGATGGAGGGCGCTGTGCCCGCAAGCGGGACGACGCGAACGCTGCGATAGGCAAGACACAGATGACTCCCTGCGATGTCTCTACATCTCCCAGGACTTCGATAACGCGCTCGCTTACTTCTACCAGTTGATCTTGCGAAATGAGAGATTGATCAGCGGCTTGCGCAAGGCGAGCAAGCAACTCCTTACCTTTCTCTGTGCGCTGTAAGAGCGAGGGCTGGTAATAAACCTCTTGCGGCATGATACCGGCATCGAGCAGCGCCTGGAGCAGGTGAGGGCCTTCCATCAAGAAGAGGCCGCTTTTTTTGCGGCCCCTCGTTGTATGCAGGTCTAACAGTTGGCGAACGCGTGGATTGTGCGGGCTGGTAATAAGCATGATTGCTTGTTATGCTTGCGTTTGCGGGCTCTCGACAGCCGCCAGAGCCTTCTTGACAAGTTCACTGAAGGCTGCTTCGTCGTGAACGGCCATTTCAGCAAGAATCTTGCGATCTACCTCAATATTGGCAGCATGGATAGCGTGCATGAGCTTGCTATAGCTCACACCATGCATGCGGGCGGCAGCATTGATGCGCGTAATCCACAGGCGGCGCATATCTCGCTTGCGATTGCGCCGGTCGCGATACATGTAGGCCAATGAACGCATGACAGATTCATGCGCCTTGCGGAATAAGCGCCTGCGCGTTCCACGATGGCCCTCAGCCATCTGTAAAACCTTTTTATGTCTCTTATGTGCGGTAACGCCGCGTTTTACTCTGGGCATTTTGTCATCTCTCCTCCATTCAATTGGTTCTCTATCCTTCCACGTACACCATAGGGGTGCAATTCATTGCGCCCCCGCCGATTTTGAACCTTAATAAAATCATGCCAGGATACATGTAGGGACGCAATTCATTGCGCCCCCCGCCGATTTATCGGCCTTTCTCTGGGCCCGATTTATCACGCCCCTAAAAGGAATAAGGCAACAGGCGTTTCAAGCGACGCCTATCACTTGTGGCCAGAGGAAACGTTTTATCCGCCGAACGGACAAGCCTGGGAGATTTTTGGAGGCGGTGGTGGCTGATGGCCATTTTGCGGCGCATAAACTTGCCGCTGCCCGTAACTTTGACCCGCTTGGCCATGGCTTTGTGTGTTTTCAGTTTCTGCTTCATATGTCTTCTTTCTGTTCTAGCTAGTCTCGCTATGAGACACTGCATCTAAACTCCTCAGAGGGCGCAGAGAAGCCTTTCTTCAGAGTGCCTGCTGATTATAACATATCGACGTCCAAGTCATGTCACCCTGAGCGAAGCGAAGGGTCTCTTTCTTCAGAGTGCCTGCTGATTATAACATATTGAGGTCGTTTGGACAATAGCTATCTTCTCGAAGGCCGGGAAGGCCAGGGACGAGAGGCCCAGGATGGCCGCGACAAGCCGCGCCGGCTTTGTTGCCCGGCAGCAGGCTCTTGCTCATGCCCGGCGTGAGCCATCTCCCAGGTTGCTGTGAAGAAGAGCGTCCAGCCCCATAGGAGGAGCGGCAGGCCCACAGTGGCCAGCGCCTCTCCTGACCAGGGAGGCTGCCAGAGCAGCGCGTACAGGCTGGCCAGTGCGCCCAGGGCAAGCAGCATTGCCAGCAGGATCGTGCGCTTGCTGCCAGAACACAGGCTGAGGGCCAGCGGCAGCAGGATAAACCAGGGCCAGTAGACAGGGAGCAAGACCAGCAGGGCCAGCCATATCCAACTGCTGAATAGGATCACCAGTTCTAGGGTATCGGCCAGCCACATGCCGAGCAGTAGCAGGCAACCCACCGTAAGAGCGGCAAGCAGCATCCAGTGATGCGGAGCCAGCAGCCACGAGAGCGCTCCGGGCAGGTGTACCGGCAGGTGCATAAGGGCCGCATCGAGCGAATGAACGGCCTGATCTGCCAGAAACACGGATTGCATGCTCGCCAGCACGCCGCTGGCCCCCCATCCTTGCCAGTACGGCAAGTATGCCAGCACAACCACCATACACGAAATGCCTATGATGGCCAGCCACCAGAACAGGCGGCGTCCCGATCTTAATGCCCGCGCGTGCTTTGTTAACAGCCGGAAAAAAAGAGGCAGCAACAGCAGGCAGAGCATATTGATGAGCACTGCCAGGAGCAGAAAGACCCAGCCCAGAATGGGCGAGTTGCGCTGGAAGAAGAACACCCCCAGCAGGAGAAAAAGAATGAGCACAATATCCAGGTGCATACTATTCACGCCTGCCAGCAGCACAACGGGATTCCAGGCGTAGAGCAGCGTGGCAAACAGGCGCATCTCCGGCTTGTGTTTTGCCAGGATTACCCAGATGAGCAGGGCGTTAAGCAGGTGCGCGGCAAGGCCCATTAAACGAAAGCCTATGATCACATGAGCTATGCTATCATGCGCAAGTAGGGCAACCGGAATGCAGAGATCAATCCAGACCGGGCCGGGAAGCGCCGCTCCACCTGCGCTCAATGGAATTGCCGCGTGCAGCAAGTCATGCTTGAAGGTCGCCAGCGTGACCGTGTATGGATTGACATGATAAATGGTTATGAGGCGACCATAGAGGCCGTACAGCAACATATCCTGCGGAAAGACAGCAGGAGCAAAAAGCAAAGTCAGGCCAAAGAGGGCCGTAAACACAAGAATCAGGCTCAAAAGCCAGCGCGTAGCAGCCCGCGTGAGGGGCTTGCGTGCTACGCGATTGCCAAGGCGGCCCGCCATGAGCACAAGCATAAAGGCCAGCCCTGCCAGTAATATCAGGAGATGCGCTGTTCCACTCCCAGTGCCTGGATTGAACAGGGGGACAGATGCCAGCAACTGGGCAAGTGGCGGGAAGGCGGTCGTCCAGTAGAACCGCGAAACCCAGGGGAAGGCAGCCAGGATCGCCTGTTTTGTCACATCAGTTGGTGAAGTGACGCCCGCCAGCACGGGATACAGCGCCAGGAAGAGTAGTTCAATGAGCAGGCCCAGGAAGAGCAGTCGCAGGAATGCACGTCTTCCATACTTTGCTCGCTTTTGAGGAGCGTGCTGCGGTTCGTAATGGCCGGGCGTGTAGTATACTGATGGCCCAGGCACAGGTATTGTCGGCGGGGTGGCTCCTGGGAGGGCCGGCTGCGTTCTTCTCGTGTGTATTGGAGCTACCCCTCGCTCGCTGGGACGCTGCTGCATATGTTTCCACCAATCAACTGTTCCTGATGCTTCGTTTCACCATATAAATAAAACGCCTGGTACGTCCCCCTTTTCCGTTTTTTTACCACAGAAAAAGAATGGCAGACCGGACGATTAGAAAAAGCCTTAGCTCTATTGCCAGGCATAGCAAAGAATGCTATAATAGCGAGGTGTTTTGAGGAACACCCCGCGTCCATCGTGGGGCGATATTATGCTAAGGCCGCATATGTTCTGCGGCATCTGTTTTATTACCATACCACCTGCTCTGGCAGTTGCTGAATGAGGGCGAAGAGAAGCCTTATAGACGTATTCAGCAGGAGAAACTGACCAGATGCAAACCCAGAGGAAGGAGGAGGCTTCGTGACGCGAGATTATGAACTGGGTTTCATTCTCAATCCCGAAGTCAATGAAGAGCAAACACAGGCCATTCTCGGCCGTGTTGAGCAGGTCGTCGCAAATCATGGCGGCCAGATAGTCAGGGTAAACCAGTGGGGGCGCCGGCGCCTGGCTTATCCCATAGAGCATCACCGCGATGGTCTCTACGTTTTCGTTGATATGATCCTGGCGCCTGAGACGGTCAATGAACTTGATCGAACGCTCAAGGTTTCTGAAGAAGTCCTTCGACACCTGATTAAGCGGCGAGATCCGAAGGCGGTGCAGAAGGAGCGGGAGGCTCGCGCCACAGTAGCGACCCCGCCCACTCCCCCGGCAGAGGAAGAAGCTGTAGCGCAGGATGAAGAAGCCATCCCCGGTGAGGAAGCATATGCCGGAGAGGGTGAGGAGCCAGACCTGGCTGGCTTGCCCGAAGGCCTCTCTGCCGAGGAGATGGAGAATGTTCCCCCTGCTATCGAGGGTGAAGAAGAGTCAGAGTGAAGCCTATTAGGTAAACAATGAGAGTATGTTTGGGAAGGTTCGTCTGATCTCTGTGGAAGAGCTGGGGCAAGGCACTGATATGCTATCATAGCGAAAGGATTATGAGCCATGAACAAAATTATGTTAATCGGGAATCTCGGGAAGGATCCCGAGATGAACTACACCCCCAATGGCATCGCCGTGACCAGATTCTCCCTCGCCGTCAATCGCGTCACCAGGAACAGCACAGGCGAGAAGGAGAAAGAAACCGAGTGGTTCAACATTGTCGCCTGGCGCCAGCTTGCAGAGATTTGCAATACCTACTTGCATAAGGGCGACAAGGTCTATATCGAGGGACGCCTCACGCAGCGCAAGTACACCGATAGGGAGGGTGTCCAGCGCACAGCCATCGATGTGGTGGCCACCGATATGGAGATGCTGACTACCAGGCCTGCGCAGGGAGGCAGTTCAGACCAGTTCTTAGCAGGTAATGCAGACGAGACCGACCCTCTTGGAGATTTAGAAGACCATCCCTTCTAAATGTTGAATGAGGAGAGAGTCTGTGCAGAGACGAGTTGAAACAACTGGGCGAGGTGATCGCACACCTCGTCGCAAGATATGCCAGTTTTGCTATGACCACGTGCGCGAGATCGATTACAAGGATGCCGCTAAGTTTATGAAGCGCTACATCTCCGATCGCGGGAAAATCGAGCCTCGCCGCAAAACGGGCACATGCGCAAAACACCAGCGCCGCTTGAGCCAGGCCATTAAGCAGGCCAGATTTATGGCACTACTTCCCTACACTGCCGAGCACATGCGCGGCATGCATACGTAGAAGTAGGCAGCTAGACAGATAGGACATCAGGGGCTAAGATGAATATGTGAACCTTTCCAGCAAGGTAACGTATTCATCTTAGTACCATGTTTGTAATACTACTCTGTCAACCTTCATGTGACAGGTGATATGTCGTGGCCTCCCTTGTGGGGGCCAGGCATCCATTAATCAAATGAAACTCGACACAGTGTGACGCCAGCAAGCGCTTGAGCAGGAGGGAAGTCACTTAGATGAAGAGTCAAACAGCACGCCGGCCCGAAAGCGGGCCAAAGCGACCAGCACGCTCTAATAAGTCAAATAAACCAAAGCAATATCGCAGGCAAACAGCCCGCTTCGAGGGAAAACGGGATGGCAAGCCGCTCATATTTGGATGGGGCGGCCATCTTTCGCATAGCCAGAAAGTACAACTACAACGTCGCGCGACCTGGGCTGTCGCGATCACCTTCCTGGTGCTGATCGTCCTGGTGCTCGTCGGTTTCTGGGTTGATTTTAATATCATTACTCCCGGTTTACCGATCACCAGCGTCAATGGCCACGCGATTCCGCAGTCCCTTTACCGCAAGATGGTTGCCTTCAAAGCTCAAGAAGTGGACAATCAACTCAACGGGCGGCATGGCTTGATCGCTCAACGCGATAGCTTGAAACAGCAGGTAGACGCTGCCCAGGCAGCCACAAATGCTACAACGGCGGAGATCAACAAACTGGTACAACAGATCAATGCTTTGAAACCCAACCAGGCGGCAGAGAAAGCTGCACTCAATAAACAACTGGCGGCAGAAAGAGCCAAATACCAGACGCAGCAAAACCAGGTCGATAACCTGAATAAACAGTATATCGACCTGACTCAGAATACCATCCCGCAGGTACAGCAAGGCTACAACCAATCGCAAGTTGGCAACGATAGCGCAATCTGGTTGCAAAATGATGAGCTGATTCGCGAGTGGCTGGCAAACCAGAGCAGCGCGGTTCAGGCGCAGGTGAATCCTTCACCCAGCCAGTTGAGCCGGGCTATGAGCGATTTTAAGAACAATCTTCCCGCGAACTTGAGCTACAGCGCCTTCTTGAAGCAAGATGGCTTGAGCGACTCCGATGTGCAAGCCATGATGACGGTTCAACTGCGGCGCCAGAATATGCAGAACTACCTGGCATCGCAGATCAAGTCACCGGCATACCAGGTACTGGCGCGCCAAATGGTGATTGATACGCAAGCGCATGCCCAGCAGCTTCTCAACCAGCTCAAACATGGCGCTGATTTTGCCAAACTTGCCAGGGCCAATTCATCGGATGCCAATACCAGTTCTCAGGGAGGTTACATGGGCTGGATGGCACGCGGCCAGTATGCGCAAACCTATGATGGTGCAGTCGTGGAGAACTGGATGTTTGATCCCGCGCGCAAGCTCAATGAGCTTAGCCCTGTTCTCTCAGAAAACGGGTCCTATCATATCGTGCAAATCCTGGGCATCGATCCATCTCGCCCTATCGATTCTAAAACCCTGCAGTCGCTGAAGTCGAATGCGCTCTCCAACTGGCTATTGGAGCAAGAGGCGCTTCCCAGCACGCATATTACACCAATTGACCAGAACATGCTGCTAGATCCGTCAAATATGCCTCCCGGCCTGCCTGCCGGCGCTCCTGCCTCCGGCCCAAATGGCGTACCTGGCGGATTACCCGGCGGCATCCCTGGGAGCGGCGCCCCGTAACCGGACAGCGCCTATATGGGCTGATTTTGAAGATGAACAGAATTGTCTACCCATGTCATGCTGAGCGAAGCGAAGCATCCGCTGCCGATCGACAGAGATCCTTCGCCTCGCTCAGCATGATACATGTTGCCGAACAGCAGCTCCTGGAGACTGCTTCTCTCTACCTGCATATCCCTTTTTGCCATACGCGTTGTCATTATTGCGATTTCAATACCTATGCCGGCATACTGCCGTTGAGAGAGCCGTATGTACAGGCCCTGCTTACCGAGATCAGGTTGATGAGCGATTTTGCCCGGCAGCCTGGGGGAGAACGGCGCCGCTCGCGCACAATCTTCTTTGGCGGGGGCACACCGAGCCTGCTGAGCGTCGAGCAGATCAAGCGCATTCTGGATGCTTGCCGGGAACACTTCGCGGTCGATGACGATGCTGAGGTCACCCTGGAAGCCAATCCTGGCACCTTGAGCCGGGAACAACTGGCGGGATTGCGCGCCGTGGGCGTGAATCGCCTCAGCATAGGCGCTCAGAGCTTTGATGCGCAGTTGCTCAAATCGCTCGGTCGTATCCATTCTCCCCAGCAGATTGAGCAGGCGGTGCGATATGCGCGAGATGCAGGCTTTACTTCAATCAACCTGGATTTTATGTTTGGCCTGCCAGGACAAACCATGCAGCACTGGCGCGAGACACTCGACCGGGCGCTGGAGATACGCCCTGAACATCTCTCGCTCTACTCTCTCATCCTTGAAGAGGGCACTCCTTTCTATACATGGGCGCAGGAAGGGCGAATTACTCCGGCAGACGAAGACCTGTGCGCAGATATGTACGAATACGCCGATGAGCGCTTGCAGGCTGCCGGTTATGAGAACTACGAAATCTCCAACTGGTCGCTTCCGGGACACCGGTGCCGCCACAACCTGACCTACTGGCTCAACCTGCCTTATCTGGGCATGGGAGCAGGAGCATACTCCTGGTTTGGCGGTAGGCGTTTTTCCAATGTACGCGAGCCGCTTGACTACATCCGGCTGCTTAGCGCAGAACAGCGTCCCGAGGCTGAGAGCGAGACGGTGAGCCGGGCACAGGAGATGGCAGAGACGGCGTTCCTGGCGCTGCGCACTGCCATGGGCCTACATGTACCGGCTTTTGAAGAACGCTTCGCCATGCCTTTTTCAGAGTTTGTGGGCGAGCGCTTGCGCCCGGTGGAAGACGCGGGGCTTCTGGAACGCGATGGCGACTGGCTGCGCCTGAGCAAGCGAGGACGCTTATTAGGCAACGAAGTGTTTCTTCGCTTGCTTCCCGATGAACTGTAAACCCTAATTCGTAGGGGCGGGAGTGGATGTGCGGGGCGGTGGGGCGCTTGCGCTGCCCTCGTAACCCATTAAGGATGTCCAGTCGTAGGGGCAAGGGGTGGAATGGCGTGGAGCGGGGGCCTTGCGCTTGCCCTCGTTACTTGCGCCGTCCTATTAAGCCATTAAGGATAAACAAGTGGATTCGATTTCTCAAGCTTCCGAGCCCTGGAGGGTATATCCTCTCCTCTCAAAAGAGCAGTTCGCCATGTTCCAGCAGGCGGGCATAGAGCCACTTCACGCCCAGTTGCTCTACAATCGCGGCATTACAACGCCGGAGGCTATGCGCGCTTTCCTGGATGCCCGCTACGATCAAACCCTCGATCCCAGCACATTGGTCGATATGGATAAGGCAGTCGAGCGCATACGACGCGCCCTCGACCAGGGAGAGCATATCACCGTGTATGGCGACTATGACGCCGATGGCGTGACATCTTCTGCTCTATTGACCCGCGCCCTGCGCACCCTCAAGCAGCCGGGCGCAATCGTTGACTATCACATTCCCAGCCGCCTGCGTGATGGCTGCGGCCTCAATACGAAAGCCATCGATCAGCTCAAGGCCCGGGGAACCTCGCTCATTGTCACTACCGATTGCGCCAGTTCCGACATCGAGCAGGTCGCTTATGCTAGAGAACTGGGCATTGACGTGATCATCACCGATCACCACCATCCTCCAGAGCGCCTGCCTGATGCCTATGCTATGATCAATCCCTGGCGACCAGATTGCACCTACAAAGAACGCTACTTATGTGGCGCAGGCATCGCTTTTAAGCTGGTGCAGGCGCTCTATCGAGCCTATCATCGCTCCCCGGAAGAGGAACAATCCCTGCTTGATCTCGTTGCCATTGGCAGTATCGCTGATGTCGCGCCATTGCTGGGCGAAAACCACACGCTGGTACGTTTGGGATTGCAGCGGTTGAATCAAACGCGCAAGCCAGGCCTGCTGGCCTTGATCCAGAGGGTGAATTTGCAACTGGGGCGCATCCGCGAGCGCGATATTGCCTATGTGCTGGCCCCACGTATCAATGCAGCCGGGCGCATGAAGGATGCCAGCATTGCCTTCGAACTGCTGACCACTGACGATGATGCGGAAGCAGCGCGTTATGTCGAAGAACTCGATCAGCTCAACCTGTCACGCCAGCAGCAGACGGAAGAGCTGATGAATGCTGTTCGCCTGGAAGCCCGGCAGCGCCCCGGCGACCAGGTTATCCTGGTAAGTGGTGAGAACTGGCCGGAAGGGATTATTGGCCTTGTCGCTGGCAGGCTTTCTGAAGAGATCGATCGGCCTGTCCTGGTGTTGAGCAAAGGAGTGGAGTTTAGCCGGGGATCTGCTCGCAGTCCAAAGGGCTTCAACATTTTTGCCGCGCTCGAGGCTGGCGCTCGCCTGCTTGTACGATATGGCGGGCATATGCAGGCTGCCGGGTTTACCATCGCCAATGAGCGTATTGAGGAGCTGCGCGAGCATTTGCTGCGCTGGCGTGAGCATGACAGGCCAGCTAGCGTAGCCCCACAAGAAGCGCCGGCCACCACCGCAGATCAGGCTGTGCTGGTGATAGAGTCGGAAAGTGCTCCCGTACTTCTTGCCGCTCAGATGGTTGACCTCGTATTTACAAGACTGGAACTGATTCATGCCAGCACCTTCAATAAGATACAGCAATTGAGTCCTTTCGGCGCAGGCAATCCCGAACCGACGTTTAAGGTAGAAGGGATGCGCATTTTGAATAGCTGGCCGAGCGGCTTTGATGGTCAACACCTGCGGCTCCAGCTCGGTATGGGGAATTTCCGCTATACAGGAACGCTGCTACGTGGAGGCGAACGGCGCGAGGCGTTGCGCAGCGGCCAGACCGTCAATATTATTTTCCGCTTTGAGCCTTCCTTGAACCCTTCAAACGAAGGAAACAGGCAAGATTTCTGGCTGCGGATCATAGATGTGGAGGTGGCTGGTTAGCATGCCTTTGCAGGGCGACCACAAGGGCCGCCCTATGCACAGCCGTATATGGTAGTGAGGCCCCTTGCGGGTCTCATGGCCCCACGCATCATGGCTACGGCTATTATGGGTACACGCCGCGAATCTCGGTCGCCTCGGCGACACGCGCTACTGCCAGCAGGTAGGCACCCATACGCAGATCCGTATCTTGCTCAAGTGCTTTCTGGCGCACTGCACGGTACGAGCGCGTCATGATCGTTTCTAGCCGGTCATTGATCTCATGCTCGGCCCAGAAGAACCTTTGCAAATCCTGTACCCACTCGAAGTAGCTCACCGTCACGCCGCCCGCATTCGCCAGGATATCCGGCACAACAGTAATGCCGCGATCATTGAAGATATGATCTGCATCAGGCGTTGTCGGGCCGTTGGCCGCCTCCACAATCAAGCGAGCCTTCACCTGCGTGGCATTGCGCCCGGTCAACTGGTTCTCGAGCGCCGCCGGTATCAGCACATCGCACTTGAGCGTCAGGAGTTCGGCGTTGGTGACGGCTTCCGTGTTGGGCAATCCCTTCAACGTGCCATGTTCGCGAGAGTAGCGTAAGGCATGATGAACATCGATACCGTCCGGATTATAGACGCCGCCGCTAATGTCGCTCAAACCAATAACCGTACACCCCAGTTCATGCAGGAGGCGGGCCGAAACACTGCCAACATTGCCGAAACCCTGGACTACAACTGTACACTCGTCCGGCTTCATTCCAAGATCAAGCATCGCTTCTCGCGTCACCACCTGCACTCCTCGCCCGGTAGCTTCGAAGCGCCCTTCACTTCCCCCGATAGCAAGGGGCTTGCCGGTAATCACAGCCGGGATAGAATATCCTGCGTGCATCGAAAACGTATCCATGATCCAGGCCATAATCTGCGGGTTTGTATTCATGTCGGGTGCGGGAATATCGCTATCAGGGCCGATCAAAATAGAGATCTCGGTCGCGTAACGGCGGGTGAGGCGTTCAAGTTCTGCGCGAGACAGGACGTGTGGGTCACAGATAACGCCGCCTTTGGCTCCTCCAAAGGGGATGTTCACCACAGCGCATTTCCATGTCATCCACATGGCCAGCGCGCGCACCTCGTCAAGTGAGACTTCAGGGCTATAGCGAATGCCACCTTTCGCCGGGCCGCGATTGATATTGTGCTGCACGCGGTACCCCGTGAACATCTCTACGTCGCCATTATCCATGCGTACCGGGAAATTGACGATCAGTTCGCGTTTGGGTTTGCGTAAGATAGCTCGCATTGCTTGCGAAAGCCCAAGGCGCTCGGCGGCTTCATCGAATTGCGCAACCGCCATAGCATAAGGATTCATAACATCAATAGCCATAAGTGAAAGAACCTCCTTACTTTTGACCAGCCATAGGTCAACTATGCATCATTGCATAACAAAGCATCATTACTTCTACAATTGTGCTGGATAAACGGGGACGCAGCACACAGGAAAGCCCGCCGGAAGCCAGCGGGCCTTCGCTTCGACACACTATCTATAGTATATCATCTACAGGTACTTTATACCTGGTCAGGGTCTATTCCCAGCGAGCGCAACTTCTCGGCAAGCGCCTGGGCACGCTTAGCTTCCATCTCTGCGCGCTGGGCCTCTGCTTTCCTGGCGGCTGCCTCAGCACGAGCGCGCCTGGCCTCTCTCTCTGCTCGTCGTGTCTCTGCTTGTCTGGCTAGCGCTTCCGCTTGCGCCCGTTTGGCCTCCATCTCGGCGCGTCTCGCTTCGGCTTCTCTGGCCGCTGCCTCCGCTTCGGCCTGGGTCAGGCGCAAGTGCCCCTGCACATCATAGAGCCGCAGCGAGGTGCCCTCGGCCACCAGCCAGCTCTCTAAGGCCGGACTCCAGAGGCGCCCGCCTGCTTGCAAGGCTAGCTCCCGCATCACCCCCCGGCCAGCATCCAGATGCCAGCCAAACAAGCGCTGCGCGGTCGCCCGCATCAAGGGCGGCACATGCGCATCATAGGCATAGTACTCCTGTACCCCCATCCTGCCGTATTTGGCCGGTTTCTCGCGCAGGTCGTTCTTCCAGGTTTCGTCCGACATGATCTCAAACACGACCTGCGGCGCCGGCCCCGTCTTGCCCACCCGCCAGCTTTTGCGGTGCTGAAAGGACACCCCTTTGATCACAGCAATATCAGGAGCCAGCGGATACTCCATCGGGTCGGGCTTTTGGTAGAAATTGAGGTTTTCGTAGATGGCACAGAGCTGGTCGCGAAACAGCCAGGTGAGCACATCGACCAGGTAGTGCACCAGGGCCGCGTGGAAGGAGGTTTCCCCCATCAGATCCTCCAGCGTGGGATGGGAATCGTAATAGTAGGCTACCTCGTCTTCAATGTCTTTGGCCATCGGCTGCTCCTTTGTCTGTGTCCCTGCGAGTCGCTTCCCAAAATGTTTCTCCAACCCACTCTGTATTCCGGCACTGCCTGCTCCTCTGAGCAAAGGGCAAGCATCACCACTGCTGCTATCATACCACAACTTCTATAAGCATAACACCCCTTTCTAAAACCATCCATGTATGCGGATGCAAAGCCGTATAATGAATGGCACCCCAATCAATTAACGCTGCAGGTATACCTGTGACCAGTCTCCGAAATATAACCCGTCGCCGTTGACACTGATACCATGCACGGAGGGCGGGATGATGGCCGCCATCTCCTGGTGATCAAGGGGGATCCAGGCCACGTCCTGGATAGCCACCTGTTCCGCCTGCTGGTATAAAGCGATACGCTTATCTCCAACTGATTTTTCGGCAAGCGTCACCAACTGGTCGAATGTGGCATTGCTCCACTGGCCGGCGTTGTTGGCAGCCGTCGAGAGCAGGTTCAGGGCAAGAGCATCATACGGATCGTTGAAATCGGCATTCCACTGGATAAAGCCAAAGGCCACCTGGTGCTTATCCAGCTCATCATTGTAAGCGGTCGGTTCCACAGAGTGCAGTTGTATTTGTATGCCCAAGGCATCTTGCCACATATGCACCAGGGCAGCAGCTTCTCCCTGGGTCATTTGAGAGCTTGGATATGAAAAGGTGATCTGCGGGACGGTCGTGGTGTCTGGATAGACTGATTGCAGGAGCATTCTGGCCTCATTCTTATTAAAGGGGATGCCTGGATAATTGGGCTGGTAGCCGGGCATGCCAGGCGGGATGATCGTTTGCGCGGGCACGACCGAATCCTGCAGGGTGATGTGGGCGAGTGTTTGTTTATCGGTAGCATAAGCGAATGCCTGTCGCACTACCGGGTTGTCAAAGGGGGGTATTCTGGTATTGAAGAAGAGGGCATCAGTCTCTAGCTGAGGAACTCGCACAAAGCCTGCAAAGCCCTTCGCTGAGGTCTGGTCGTCCTGGCTGATATTCCAGATAAACGAGTATTGCCCGGCACGATAGATGTTAAAAGCGGTAGAGGGATCGCTCACAAAGACCATATCGATCCTGGTCAACCTGGGCTTATTCCCATAGTAGTACGGATTGGGAACGAGCACCATTTTCACACTGTGTTCCCAGCTTTCAACCATAAATGGCCCGGTTCCGACACCGATGCCAGCAACATCCTCTGCCCAGTTGTCCTGCCCGTATGCCTCGATGACCCGCTGGTTCACCGGATAATAGATGGGGTTTGTAAGCATTTGCAGGAAGTAGGGGGTAGGATGCGTGAGCGTGATCTGCAAAGTCAGGGCATTGATCGCTCGCACTCCCGTCAAGACCCTGGTTTTCCCTTTGAGCACGTCACTCGCGCCAGCAATGACACCTTCAAATAAACTGGCCGTTGGCGATTGTACCTCCGGGAGCAGCGCTCTTGTGAGGCTATAGGCGTAGGTCTGTGCCGTGACGGGTGTACCATCCGAAAACATGATCCCTGATTTCAGGTGAAAGGTATAGACTTTGCCATCAGAAGAGACATCCCATGTGGCCTGGTCGGGCACCACATTCATATTGAAATCCGATCTCACCAGGCCGCTGTAGATCATGCTCATAATCAGTTGTGTATTGGGATCGGTTGCAACTGCCGGGTCGAGAGGAGCGCTATCCAGAATACCAACATTGGGGAACGTCAAGATTTGCCTGGCTGGTATTCTCGCTGTCGCGCTTGCGGCAGCAGTTGGATTACTGCTACCACTGCCGCACGCTGCCATTAGCAGCAGCACTATGATGAGCAAGCAGCAATACATTGCTGCCTGCCCGCGCCTTGAAAACATATACGTATGTTGCATAAAGGATGGAGAGCCTAATGTGCTAACAGGTATACATTCGACCAGTCGCCAAAGAAAAGACCGTTGCCGTTGAGCGTCACCCCGTGAAGCCAGGAGGGAATAATCGCGGCTAACGCCTCGTGATCGAGTGGCAGCCAGCCGACATCCTGGATGGCGATATCCTCTGCCTGGTTGTAAAGGCTGATGCGCGCCTGCCCAGACGACTGCTCAGCCTCGTTGATCAGCCTGTCAAAGGTCGGGTTGCTCCACTTCCCATCGTTATTAGGAGCATTCGTGGTCAGGTTCAACGCCAGCCAGTCATATGGGTCGGGGAAGTCAGCGCTCCACTGGGTGAAGCCAAACTGGATTTTATAATGCGCCGTGTCATTGTTATAGGTGGTAAGCTCTTCAGGATTGAGCTTCACCTGGATGCCCAGGGCCGTCTGCCACATCTGCTGCAAGGCAGCGGCCTCGTCCTGTGAAACTTGCGAGCTGGGGTAAGAGAAAGTGATAGACGGCACCTTGCTCACATCAGGGTAGACCGATTGCAGCAGCGATCTAGCTTTAGCAGGATCATATGGGATGCCTGGATAATTGGGCTGGTAACCGGGCATGCCAGGTGGAATGATCGTTTGCGCGGGCACGACGGTATTTTTGAAGATGGCCTGCACCAGCAATTTTTTGTTTGTCGCGTAAGCAAAGGCCTGGCGCACTGCCAGGTTGCCGAACGGCGGCATCGTATTGTTGAAGAAGAGCAGGTCAGATTGCAGCAGGGACTTTCTGATAAAGCCTGGTTGATTCTGAGCCGAAAGCTGATCGGTAGCAGGAATGTTCCAGATGAAATCGTACTGCCTGGCCTGGAAGGAGCGATAGGCGGTGCCAGGATCATTGACGAAGTACATATCCACTTCGCTCAGCCTGGTTTTCGGTCCATAGTAGTACGGATTGGGGACGAGCACCATTTTGACCCTGTGAACCCATTCTTTGATCATAAAGGGTCCCGTGCCAAAGCCGGGACCAACAGCGTTATTACCCCAGGCGGTCTGGCCATATTTATTGATGAGTTGCTCGTTCAGAGGGAAGTAGAGAGAGTTCGTGATCTCTTCCAGGAAATACGGCGTGGGCCGCGTCAGAGTAATGCGCAGGGTCTGGCTATCGATGGCCTGCACTCCTGCCAGCGTTTTCGTTTTGCCGCTATTGACATCGTTCATCCCCACAATGTTCGACTCAAAAAACGTGGCAACCGGGGAATTGACAGCCGGCAGCAGTGCGCGAGTCAATGTATAAACATAGGTTTGCGCCGTCACGGGGGTCCCATCGGAGAACTTAATACCTGGCTTTAAGTGGAAGGTGTACACTTTGTTATCAGAAGAGACATCCCATGTGGCCTGATCAGGCACAACGTTTAAGTTGACATCTGTTTTTACCAGGCCGCTGTAGATCATACTCACGATCTCACCTGTATTGGCATCCGGGCCTGTGGCCGGGTCGAGGGAGGCGCTATCGGCGATACCAACGTTGGGGAAGCGTAGCACTTGTTTGGATGCCAGTGTCGTGCCCGTCGTCGTGGTTGCTCCTGAACCGCATGCCGCCAGGATAAGGAATAGAGCGAGAAATAGCAAGGCTGCTGGCATATGCTTCAACTGCAGAAGCCTATGGCATGTATACTTGACCTTTTCGGGTTTGGTGTGTATACCGTCCCTCCAGGGGCGACAGGAGCACTGTCCTTTTACAGCCCGCTCGAAGGGATTGAAACATCTTTGATTACTCACGAATCGCCTCACTTTCCAGAACTACCTGGAGAAAAATCATTGCTGGGGAAGTGCCCTGCCCATTATTGTACTACTTCTAACACAGGAGAGACAAGCAGAATTGGCTTGCCTGGTGTTAGCAATTTGGCCTTGCATATGCTATAGACAAATACGGAAAGGAGTGGCTATAATTAAGGGAGAACCTTTACGACTGTTCAACGGCGAACAGGAGGAATGTGATGCGTATTCGTGTGATTGGCGCGCCTATGGATTTAGGCGCGGGCAGGCGAGGCGTAGATATTGGAACGAGCGCCGTTCGCTACGCCGGCCTCAATGATCGCTTAAGTAAACTTGGACATACCGTTCACGATATCGGCAATATTATTATTCCCCAACCTGAAAGCCAGCCCAGCGGCCACCCCAGCGTAAAATACCTTGAACCGATTGTGCGCGCCTCTGAAGAACTGGCGGCCATTGTCAGCGCCGCGCTACGAGAAGGCGAATTCCCTCTGGTGATTGGGGGCGATCACGCTATCGCGCTTGGCTCGATCACCGGCGTTGCCAGCGTTCACAAGCAGGTAGGAGTGATCTGGGTTGATGCGCACGGGGATTTTAACACGGATAAGACCACTCCCTCCGGCAATATTCATGGCATGCCGCTGGCCGCGCTGGCAGGGCTGGGAAATCCCCAACTGGTCCATCTAGGAGGCTGGGGGCCGAAAGTGAATAAGCAAAGTATTGTGATTGTTGGCGCCCGTGCCCTCGATCCCGGTGAGCAAGAACTCCTGCGCGCCAATGCTATTCACGTTTTCACCATGTTTGATATCGACCAGCGCGGTATCTCTGATGTCATGCAGCAGGCCCTTGTCATCGCGGGACGCAACGATGGCATCCATCTCAGCTTGGATATGGATGCCCTGGATCCAAAAGAGGCTCCCGGCGTCGGCACTCCTGTGCGTGGCGGCCTGACCTACCGGGAGGCCCATCTGGCGATGGAACTTCTCGCAAACTCCGGCAAGCTCATTTCTATGGATGTTGTCGAAGTCAACCCAATCCTTGATCGCGAAAACGCAACTGCCGAGCTCGCGGTCGAACTGGTGCTTTCGGCTCTTGGAAAGAAAATCTTGTAGGAGCAATGGCGTTCCATACCTGGTTTCTAGTGATCATTCGTTATACCATCAGGAGTCTCAGGCTAGAAACATAAGAAAAGGAGGAAAGGCGGGTAGCAACGAAGCTGCTCGCCGCACACAAGATGAATGCGAAAGAACTCTTTATGAATGGCGAGTTCGTACCCGCCGAACGTGGCTACATTTCTGTACGCACGCATGCTTTTTCCTATGGCACCGGCTGCTTTGAAGGCATCCGTGGCTACTGGAACGAAGAAAACCAGCAGGTCTATCTCTTCCGGCTACGAGAACATTATGAGCGTTTGCTACGCTCGTGTAAAATCATGCAAATAACGCTGCCCTATTCTGTCGATGACTTGATAGAGATCAGTATAGAACTGATCAGGCGCAACAACCAGCGGCAGGATGTCTACCTGCGGCCCGTCGCCTATAAAGCCGACGAGGTTATCGGTGTGCGCCTGCATGGCCTGCAAGATCACTTTATTATCACTGCTGAACCAATGGGCAACTATATAAATATTACAGGCATGCGCTGCGGCGTTTCATCCTGGCGGCGCATCGATGATAATGCTATTCCAGCCCGCGCCAAGATTCTCGGCTCCTATGTCAATTCGGCTTTTGCCAAGAGTGAAGCGCTACAAAATGGTTTTGACGAGGCGATTATGCTGACCCACGATGGGCATGTTTCAGAGGGCAGCGCCGAGAACATTTTCCTGGTCATGAACAATGAGCTGGTCACACCTGCCCCCACCGAAAACATCCTCCTCGGCATCACTCGCGATACTGTGATGCAGTTGGCCCTGCGCGAGTTTAGTCGTATTACGCGCGAGCGGCAGGTAGATCGCACCGAGCTATACATCGCCGATGAAATCTTCCTTTGCGGTACCGGCGCGCAAATTGCCCCCGTCATCGAAGTAGACCATCGCCCTGTTGGCAATGGGCAGATTGGACCGCTTTCCAGGGATATGCAGAAACTCTACTTCGATGTCGTGCGCGGGCGCCGCCCCGAATATCGCGAGCAATGGTGTACGCCGGTGTACTCACAAACCCGCGAGCGCGAGCGAGTGAGCCATTATGAAGTAAAAGGAAACAAGCCATGAATGACCAAGAAAAGCGTCGTATCCCTGAGTTTTCTAGCATTGAGGAAGAAGCTGGCTTCTGAGATACACACGACTATTTGCATGCCTCTCTTTGATACCCGGTGTCTTGACGCTTGAAACTCAAAGATAAAGAGCAGTCAGAATATTCTGGCTGCTCGATTGCTTTCTAATGTATGTAACAAATTTATCACACATTTTCTATATTCTCAACTGTATCGCAACCAATTCACAACGGCATTCTTTCTACAGTAGAGTAGGATAACGTTCTGAAAAAGTTTTTCACCTATTCTACATGGAAAGGATCGTTTTATGCAGCAATACCCACCCAATTTCCAACAACCCTTCCAAGCGCCGCCGCAACAAGGCTATCCACAGCAGCCAATGTACCAGCAACCGACATACTACCCACCCCAACAGCAACAGCCATTTTATCCGCCTCCGCAACAGCCGTTTCCACCAAATACGCCAGTACCACCAGGATGGCCGATGCCACCGCAGCAACCGCCGCCACCAAAGAAGAAACATACTGGACGTAACCTTCTTATTGCCGCTATTGTAGTTGTTGTAGTCATTGCTGCTTGCATAGGTGGGTTTTCGATTGTCACAAATGCATCAAATAACAATTCACCCTCAACTACTACGACCGCTGCGACCTCTGCACCATCGCAAGCGACCACAGTCCCAACTGCAACATCAACCCCAAAACCCAGTTCCTCGCTTGGCAACGAGGCCGTGATCGGTAACACCGTTGCTGTGTTCAATGCGAAGTATGGCAACCCCGTCAATCAAACTACAAATCAAAATGGATCGGTAACCTACAAGTACCAGGACCTCACCAGCAACATTGGAGCGCTAGACGTGATCACTTTTTCAAACTCGCAAACCATCTATGGTATTGTCCTTGCCCCACCCGCGGGGCAAGAGTGGGATGCCACAACTACGCTCTCTGTTTGCATCGCCTTTATCCCAGATGATAGCAAACTTGATCAGCCGAGCAATGTGCAAGATGCATCAGGTACAAGTGTTGGCCTTTTCCAGGCTGGAAGTAGCAAAGAACTAGCCAATAGCCTGCCAGCAAGCGACTTTTACGAGGAGGATAGCGGCAATTCGGTGACCCCTGGCACATTCAGCATGCTCTATGCTTATGTTGCTGGGAGCAATGGAACTGAGGTCGATACGTGTAGCGTGGCTGTTGGGAAACAGACCACAAGCAGCCTAACACAAGGATAGTAATGAGCAAAACAGACCGCATCAATAAAACGCCCTGATCAAGAAAACCAGGGCGATTCTTTTTGTTGCCTCTAGAAAATCGCACTACAATCAAAATCTGGCGATTTTTTGAGAGGGATTATCGGGAACCCGAACACGGGGGGAAATTTCCCTTCAGCTCTTCCTATGACAATCCTCCCAATGTAAGAAGGCCCACTACAGCGCGCATGAGCAGAAGACCTATGTGAAGGCGCGCAAGAGGATATTAGGATGTCTTGAAGGATCTAGAGGGTACACAAGAGTTTTTAGAAAGGCTCACTCCTGGCCTTTTGTACGAGGTGATTCGGGCGACATTATGCTATCCTTTAGAAGGAAAGCTACATGCAGAGCGCATGCAACAATAATCCTGCCTTCCTACGTAAGGAGCGGTTGATTGAGTCTGGAAAGGAGCGTGTTATGTTTCATACCATAGGGCTTGACCATATCGCTTTGACGGTGAGAGACCGAGAGCGTTCATTAGAATGGTATCAACGGGTACTGGGGATGGAACGACGATATCAAGACGTATGGAGCGGGCCGGGCGACCCAGTTATGGTATGCTCGGGAAATACTTGCCTGGCACTATTTCCGCCTGATACGGCTGATCCTCTTCCTGCACCAGATCATAATGTAATTGCCATGCGTCATTTCGCGTTGCGCCTGGACCGTGTAAATTTCGAGCGGGCACAAGTCGAACTCGCTGAGCAGAAGATATCATTCAGTTTTGAGGATCATACAATTGCTCACTCGATTTACCTTTTTGACCCTGATGGTCACCGCGTTGAACTGACGACCTACGAACTCACCTGATCCTGGCACTTATCGTGTCATTTGCCCATACGGCTGTCGATGTGTGAAATGAAGAAAGAGGCGCGGAATTATCATGGATGAGATGCAAGTCATCGAGGAATTTCGAGCTACGCTTGATCGGTTTGTCGAAGCTGATGAGTTCTCCGGGGCCGTCCTGGTAGCGAAGGATCAGACGATATTATTCCAGCAAGCCTATGGTATGGCAAACCAGAGCTACCATGTTCCGAACCAGATCGATACCAAATTTAATCTCGGCTCGATGAACAAAATGTTTACGGCTGTCGCGATTGCTCAACTCGCTGAGCAAGGAAAACTGGCTTTCAACGATCCAATCAGCAAGTATCTACCAGATTACCCACGAGAGATTGCCGAGCAAGTGACCATTCATCACTTGCTCACCCATACCTCCGGGATGGGCTCCTACTGGAATGAGCGCTTTTTCGCTGTCTGGGCAGACCTGCGCACGGTTGATGACTACCTTCCTCTCTTTCGTGATGATCCCTTAGCCTTTGAGCCGGGAGAAAGATTCCAGTACAGCAATGCCGGTTTTATCGTGTTAGGTGCCATTATCGAGCGTGTATCGGGGCAGGATTATTTTACTTACGTTCGCGAACACATCTATGAGCCAGCAGGCATGCATAATACCGACACCTACGAGATGGATCGCTCTATTCCCAACCTGGCCATTGGCTACACACACCTGAACAACAAGGGTGAGCTTGAAGCAGGGCCACGGAGAAATAATCTGTTCATAAATGTCGTGAAAGGCGGTCCTGCGGGTGGCGGATTTTCCACGGTAGAGGACCTCTTCAAGTTCTCATTGGCGCTGCGTTCGCATCGCTTGCTCTCGCCAGAAACTACTACTACCATTTTCACCGGAAGAGTAGAGAGGCCGGACAAACCCGGCATCACCTATGCTTACGGATTCCAGTATGTGATGGTCAATGGACATCGTATTATCGGGCACAGCGGCGGAGCACCTGGTATCAGCGCCCAGTTTGACCTCTATCTTGATCTGGGATATACGGCTGTGATTCTCGCCAACTACGACCCTCCCATAGCTCCCCGCATTGCCAGCACCCTACGAGAGCACCTAGCTGGTTAGGTTGAGAACACTCGATGAGCTATGTTTGATGTTTGAAGGTAGGGTATACTTGGGCTTACTGGACATATCCTTCAAGTGGCATCATTCAAGTCAATGTGAGCGCGTTGCCTTAAGGTAAAGAAAAGATGCAGGTGGAGAGGTTTGCTGGCCTCTCCACTTTATAGAACTATAGGTAGCCGCTCACGGCTACTCACAGTATTGGCATGGCACGAGCTACTCCATCCAGTTCTACCACATCCTCGTAGGTCAGTCGCGCGCCCATTCGTGGCAGCATGCCATAGCTCCGTGTCACAATACCAAATGTTTCAAAAGGCTGATCCTCTGCTTCTGCCAGGTTGATCGGTGGTAGCAGCACCGTCAGCACAGTTGCCCCTGCATCCACCGTCAACTCCAGTGTCACCGAGACCAGCGTCCCCAGTTCGCTCTGCTGAGTGCGAATCGCATCTCTATTGAACGTCAGGTTGCGCTCTGCATCCTGGTAGGTCAACTGGGGCCGCGTGGGCTGATCGATAAAATGGGTGGCGTTGTAGGTGATCTGCACATCTTCCCCATCAGTAAGCTCAAACAGATTCGGCTCCCGACCCTGTTGTGCCATCGTTTTCTGCTCCTCTCATGTAAAAATTTGAATCTCACTGCACAATGCTTACTGTCCAGAAATCATCGGCCAGATTCGACTGCGTCAGGTAAGCGTAGGGCAGCATAAAGTAGCCTTGCAGGCCCCATCCTGTTCCCCAGGAGTTCCGCATAATAAAATTTTTCTGGCTATCGTCGTAGCCAACCGCGAGCACAGCGTGGCCGCCGACGAGATGCTCACTTGCTGCCGGCATCGGCACCACTCCGCTTTGCGCCACCTCCTGGCTTTCAAAGCTCTCGTAGACTGCAATGCCGCAAACAAATGGGTATCCCGAGGCAAGGCATCCTTTCATCTGATTGAGGTCCTGCAGCACCCTCCGGTAGAGTATCGCCTTGCAGAGAAGAGCATCTTGATAGCATTTATCCGGTGGCTTCTCCTGAAAATTCGCAATATTATATGGCCATTCAGTTTCAGGGCACACCCCTTGCGCCCCTACGCTCTTGATCCCATCACGAATTTGCGCCCCACTGTCTGCATTGATCGTCCCCTCCATTGCTCGTTCATTGTAGTAAATGAACAGCCGGGAAGGGATGAAGTCTGGCGTCCGGTGCTCCTTCATGCGGTCAAACTCGATCGCCGCAGCAATCGCATTGGCCGTACAGCTCCCTAGCTCTCCCTGGTCATAGACCGGAGGACAGTCTGGACGCAAGTCCACTCTGGCAGGCAGAGTAGTTGCTACTTCAGCAGGCACAGCATACAGGTAATCACGCTGGTCTGGCAGGTCGGGTATCCACCCATAACGTTTGGTTTTGAAAGGCATCCGTTCATCTCCTTCATGTAGTTGCAAACATTCTCACATTAAGTCTACTCAATCCCGTTAAGCACTCTACATGAAAGACGATGAAAGATTAGCTTTTTGGGTTACGAGATCTTCAGTTTATTTCCCTCGCTCGTTGGACTTATCGGGAGCGCGAGACGACGCCGGATCGCTTGGGCCTTGCAGCATTCTCATCCCTGCCCGTGCTCGCAATCCCCCCGCTGTCCATCCTGCCTGCCTTGCTACCGTATTGAGAACGATTCGTCTTATCCGAAGGACTGTTACTATAAGCTGCTGCCTCGTCCCGGCGCTCTTTACGATCTGGAGGCGTTTTAGCAGGTTGATCCCCTGCAACATTGGTAGCAGTTTGATCTCCCATGTCTGTTTGATTTCCGAGAGCGGGCTGCCCCGCTGCTCCTTCACTGTCTGAAGCACGTGCAGACTGTGGAGCGGTAGAGCTTCGCTCCTTATCTTTATGCTCAGGCTCATTGGACTGCGGTGTATGGTCCATTATTGGTTTTCCTCCTCTGTTGGGACGCTATGATGAATGCCATACGTACTACACGATAATAGGCACCCTCAGGTTTACCTAGATCTAGAGGATATGGTATACTGGCACCAGGTTATTTTGGCTCTAACGCTACTCAAGTATGCAAGCACATGGGAACGAAGCTCCGGATGACTCCAACCCTCCACATCCATTTGCTGGGCGATTTCCTGCTGGTTTCAGGCGATACACCCATAACGACGGTCGCTATCCCTCGTTTACAATCCTTTCTCGCTTATCTCGTGCTACACCGGGAGGCTCCCCAGGATCGCTCTCACCTGGCCTTTCTCTTGTGGCCCGATTCGAGTGAGGCCCAGGCACACACCAATCTACGTAAACTGCTGTACCAGTTGCGACAGGCATTGCCGGACGTTGACCATTTCCTGCAGGTCGATAAACACAGCTTGCTGTGGCAAACACCTCCGGGCGCTTCCTGGGCGCTGGATGTGCTGGACTTTGAGCAGGCGCTGGCCCAGGCAGAACAGGCGGAACGCATCCAGAATACAACTGCGACGCGGCTGGCGCTCAAGCAGGCAATGCGACTGTACCGTGGCGACCTGCTGCCCAACTGCTATGATGAGTGGATTCTGCCTGAACGCGATCGCTTACACCAGTTGTTTCTCCAGGCCGCTGAGCGCCTGCTAGCCCTGCTCGAGCAGGAGCGCGACTATGCCACCGCGATTACAGCAGCGCAACGGCTTCTTCGTCACGATCCGCTGCACGAGGCGACCTACCGCCAGCTTATGCGCCTGTATGCTCTGCGCGGAGACCGCGCCTCCGCATTGCGTGTCTACCACACATGCGCCAGGCTCCTGGAACGCGAACTAGGAATAGCGCCGGGCGAGGCCACACGAGATGTTTACGAATCTCTTCTACAGGCCGATGCCTCCGTGAAGACTCCGACTGCTCCCTTCACGTCACGAGGAACAGAGTCGCCCCTTATAGGCCGCAAAGCCGAGTGGCGGCAATTCCAGGAGGCATGGCTTCATGCGGCAGCCGGGCACCCGCACATCATGATCCTTTCAGGAGAGGCAGGCATCGGTAAGACACGGCTGGCAGAGGAGATGGAGGCATGGGCCAGCCGGCAAGGCATGGCTACTGCAAGTGCCCGCTGTTATGCTGCTGAAGGGCAACTTACCTATGCTCCCATCACTATGTGGCTTCGCACAGATGCTCTACAAGCAAGCCTATCAACCCTTGATCCTTCCTGGCTGGCAGAGATTACACGGCTCGTACCAGAGGTACTGGCCAGATACCCAGAGCTGCCTCGCCCTGCTCCCATGACAGAGGGGTGGCAACGCCAGCGCTTCTTTGAGGCCATAGCACGTGCGTTTCAAAGTGCCCGTCAACCCCTGCTGCTCCTGCTCGATGACATGCAGTGGTGCGACAAGGAGACGCTGGAATGGCTGCATTACCTGTTCCGCTTCGCTCCAAAAGCGCGCATGCTTTTCATTGGGACGGTGCGCTCGGAGGAAACGCTGCCCGGACACCCTCTGGTAACGTTCCTGAGCGCGTTGCAGCGAGAAGGCCTGGTCACAGAAGTCCCGCTCGGCCCGCTCAATACAGTTGAAACAGCCTCGCTGGCTGAGCACATCTCAGGCCAGCAGCTCGATCCAGTTCTGAGCAACGCGCTCTACCAGGAGACAGAAGGCAATCCGCTGTTCGTGGTAGAAATGGTGCGAGCAGGAACATTTGAGCCTGCCGGAAAAGCGCAACGTGATGCCGGCAGCCCGTTGCCTCTCCTCACGCCTCCAGATTCGGCGCTTCCGCCAACGGTGCAAACTGTTCTCTCTACACGGCTCGCCCAGCTCTCTCCACTGGCACGCGAAGTGGCGAACGTGGCTGCGGTTATTGGGCGCGAGTTTACCTTTGGCATCCTGGCGCGAGCGAGCGGGAAGGGCGAAGAAGATGTGATGCGGGGCCTGGATGAATTGTGGCAGCGGCGCATTGTGCGCGAGCAGGGCGCGGGAACGGCTGAGGCGTATGACTTTAGCCACGACAAGCTGCGGGAACAGGCATATACATCCTTGAGTCCTGCGCACCGGCGCTTCCTCCATCGCCGTATTGCCGGGGCGCTTGAGGCAACATACGCGCAAGACCTGGATGCAGCGAGCGGGCAAATTGCTGCCCATTATGAGCGCGCAGGACTTCCAGAACAGGCTATCCCCTATTATCATCACGCAGGTGAGGTCGCGAGCCGGGTCTATGCCAACGTGGAAGCCATTGCAGCATTCCAGCGCGCCATTGCCCTCCTCGAGAGCCTTCCAGCAAGCTTCTCCCGGCACAATGGTGAGGAGGCTGCTTCACTGTATGAGCAACTGGGTGATGCATGCGAAGCAAGTGGGCAGCATAGCGAAGCACGACGAGCCTACCAGCAAGCTATGGCTCATGTTCCGGCGCAAGACTGCATCTGGCTGGCACGCATGCACCGGAAAACAGCGAAAACCTGGAATTTTCCTCCCAATCCTGAAGAAGTCCTCCGCTCTTGTAGGGAAGCGGAACGCATCCTGGAGCAAGCAGCGGCAAAATCGGAAGCAGGCTGGCGGCAGGAGTGGATACAGGTGCAAATTGAGCAACTTCATCCGCTCTTCATGGGGGCACGAGCGCAAGAGATGGCACAGGCGATCGAAAAAGCAAGGCCACTGGTAGAACAATATGGGACAGCAGCTCAGCGTGCCGCTTTCTTTCAGTATGTGGCTTATGAGGAGGCCATCCAGAATCACTATGTGCTCTCGGAAGCAGCAGTCTCTCACTCTCGCAAGGCGTTAGAGGCAAGCCTGGAATCAGGGCGCCTCGAGCTGATCGGGCTTGTGCGCTTTGGGCTTGGAGTTTGCCTGTTATGGGCCGGCCATCCTGAGCAGGCAGAGGAGCAGTTGCAAGCCGCTGTGGCAGTAGCAGAGCAGATTGGGGATGTTGAACTCCATGCGCGTAGCCTGGCTTTTCTGCCGCTCGTACACAGGCATCGCGGGCAGGTCGAAGCGGTTCGGCATGCTGTTGCTCATGCTCTGGCACAAGAGACGAGATATGATGAGCTGCTCATCGCCCATCGCTCGTGGGTAGCGTGGCGCGATGGCCATATGGAAGAGGCCGAGGCGGATGGACGGGCCGCGCTGGAGACATGGCAACGCCAGCGACACGTTTATGCGTTCCAGTGGACAGCGCTCTGGCCCTTGATTGGCGTAGCCCTGGCTAAGGATCGTTTCTCTGAAGCCATGAATTATGTGCGTATGCTGCTTGACCCTTCCCAGCAATACCCTCCTGAAAGACTTCTGACCTTGCTTGAAGCCTGTTTACAGGCATGGGATGCCGGGCAACAAGACACTGCCCGTGCGCTCCTGCAAGAGGCGCTGCCCCTTGCACGCGCAATGAACTATCTCTAAGGGTCGAAATTTGTTCTCTGCACAGCCACCAGCGTTACATCATCCTCTTGCTCCGGCTCTTCGCCGGTAAAGCGTTTGAGTTCGGCGAGTAAGGCGTCGATAAGGGACTGTGTACTGGTATGCTGCTGGAGGAGCGCCTGCAGGCGCGGGAAACCGAACATTTCACGCTGCGCATTATGGGCCTCTACCAGGCCGTCGCTATAGAACAGGAGGTTTTCTCCTGGTGACAGCGTGGCTTCATGTTCCTCGTAGTGTGTGCCAGGCAGCATCCCCAGCGGCATACCGGTTGCCCATAGTTCGCTAGCATTGCCATCATGTTGACGAAAAGGCGGTTCGTGCCCTGCATTCGCGTAGCACAATCGCCCACTTTGTGGATCAAGAAGCGCATAGAAACACGTGACGAACATGCCAGCGGGAATTTCAGCAGCGAGGAGGTCGTTGACCCGCGCTAAGACCTCGCCCGGAGAAGTCGTTTCTTGCGTAACAGTGCGCAGCATGGTATGGACAGTTGCCATGACCAGTGCAGCCGGTATGCCCTTGCCGGTGACATCCCCAACGACGAGACCCAACCGGCCATCATCAAAGATGAGGAAATCGTAGAAATCGCCGCAACTTCGCGTGCAGGCTGGTAGTAAGGGACGATCTGCCATCCGGGGAGCGCGGGCACATCTTTGGGCAAGAAAGCGTGCTGGATCGCCTGGGCGGTGCGCAATTCTTGTTCGATGCGCTCGCGTTCGCGCACCTGCTCCTGTTGCTGCTGCACCATCTGCGCGACGCGCAGCGCAGGCGCAACCTGAATAGCAAGCGAGTTAAGCAAGCTAAGGTCTTCGTGAGAATATTCCTGCCCATCCCGGCGCGACCCCAGAGTAAGCAGCCCGATCAATTCTGCCTGGCTTACCAGCAGCAGTGCGAGTTCCACCAGATTCGTTTTCAAGTACTTGATAGTTGGCGAATCCAGTTGCAGTCTGTCAACTTCCACTACGCCAGGATGAGCCAGCGCGTAGGCAATGATGGGATCATCTCCTGCAATCGTGATCTCTTCCGCCGAGCCAGTTTTTGCCTGCTGTTGGGCCATCATGAGCGTCCAGAATGAGACAGAGTAGGGCTGCATGGTCTGCTCCACAACGGCAAGCAAACCGTTGCGCACCTTATCCAGGTCAATCTCTTCGCGCAGTGTCGAGGTGAAGGCTGCGACAGCTCTGGTGGCCTCGCGATTGCACACATTGAAGCGCCTCTCGATGAACGACTGGAGATAGACGCGCACAGGCTCAAGGATGATCGCCCAGGCGAGCGCGACGGTGACTAAGATGATAGGGGCAGAGGTAGGATGTGAGAGAAGTATGAATCCGGTGATAAAACTATAGTAGACGAGCGCCAGGCAGAAGGTGAGCAAGAGATAGGCCGGCGTGCGGTTGGCGAAAATGTTGAAATTAAAGCCCCTGGGACCACTTATACTATAGTTCCGGGAACCGATAATAAAGAGGCTCAGGAATACGGGAAGCAGGATGAATGTGTATAGAGAGCCTGTAATATCTAGAATCGCAACAAACAGGAGAGCGGAAATGGCTATACTTCTGACAACGCGAATGACAGCAGACCACTCGCGGGGAATACGCCTGCCTCGCTTCTTTGGTGGCGCGGCCACCTGCGCCGTCCTCGATGCTACCTGGTATACAGGCATGTCGCTCTTCCTTTCCTTTTCTAGGTTTGCAATCCCGGACCCTCAGCAAACGGCCCTATTTTAACATGTATCAGGTATCATATCCACCAGTAATTTCTCGATGATCACATAAATTTCGAGCCTACTTAACGTGCGAGAGAGATGCCAATCGTATACGCAATGGCGGCCAGCAGGAAGCCAATGGACATCAACAGCGAGCTGAAATCATGGCCATAGTTCATAAAGCTGGCCCCATTAAAACCTGCCCCCATGATCCCTATAAGCCCTATCACTGAGATGGTTATCCAGGCTCCCCGCCGGGCGGCAATTGCGAATCCGAGCAGGATCAACGACGAGAGGAACAGCAGGAGCCCCACGATAGCATGTAGCTGTAACCACAATGGTGCATGTACTAATGCCCATGCTACCCCTTGCGCAACTCCTGAGAAGTACTCCGGCGCATTTACACCCGGATGGACGGAAGGAACCTGCACGAAGAGGTTGACCAGCATCCCAACCAGGAATTGAACGGCCAGGAGCATGAGAATGATAGCAGTGATAGTGCGCAGTGGCGATAGCGGTCTCCTGGTGGAGACACTATGAGATGATGTAGCTTGTGATGTTGTAGTTTGCATGAAAAACCTCCTTCTATGCGGGCTATAGCGCCCCGCTGGCAGCCGTAAGGACAGTGCCCTGCTCGGACAATACCTCCATGCTCGATATCTTCCTTGCACGGATGAAGAGCATGATCGCAGCAGCCAGAAGCCAAAGCAGCATAAGACTTGGCCCCAAGATGGTCGCGAACAGGAGGCCGCCGAAAAGTGATATCGGTCCCAGGACCGCAAAAATGATCCCAACCATCAGCGCCCCATAGCCAAACATGCGCGGAAGTACGGGTGAGATCAGGATGATGATCCCCAGGGGGAGAAAAAGCGATGGCTCGATAAAGTACATATGTTGAGCTGAGGTGATGAGGATCTCACCGATCGTTAAGATCGTTGGGTTATTGGCTAGACCCCCATTAAGGGCGGTAAAGTAGAAGATGATCTCCGTCATGCTCACGACGACAACGATGGCGCTGGCAAGCAGCGTGAGCCAGCCCGAAAGCCAGCGCATGGCATTAGCCAGCCTCACAATCGCCAGCACAAAGGTCACTGCTAGGAACGAGGCAATGCCCTGGAGCCAGCCCCCTAGAAGCACAGAAGTGCTGTTCTGCCTGCTCCACGCCATGGCCTGGGCGAGCGTCGCTCCTGGCGGTGGGCCTGCATTGATGGTAAAAGAAACGATAAATGCGATGACGCTGAGGATACCACACAGCGCGGTCAGTCTATAGAATAGACGTCTGGACATAGATTTGCCTCCTCTATATGCCCGGCTTCGATTCGTTGTCCAACTCCGACAACATGGCGATAAGAAGCGGAACAAGACCTGCCCAGTCACGGAAGTAGCGCACCTCCCCGCTGGCCACCAGTTGCACTTTGCCACGCCACTCAGTCTGACCTGGCCCTATCTCTTCCTTCCACACACGTATCGTAAACAGGTGAGAACGAGGGGCCTGGAAAGCTGTATCCTTGTTCATGCGCTTCCTCTCATTTCTTCCTCACAGAGCAACAGTGTGTTCTGCAAGCAGCCATAACATTTTTGTTCATTCTGCTGGAAGTATAGGATATGCAGCGTTCCCAAACCGTTGCTTGCAGGCGTTCCTTGAGGATATTTGTGTTGCCGGTCTCCTGGGCTTGCCAAACGACTAAACTTTGTCACATGATCTAAGCATATACAACACTGTATTGCAGGACAATACAGATGAACAAAATAATCCCCGATGCACTGTAAGGGCCGATTTATCGCGCCCACCGCCGATTGATCGGCCTTCATCCAGGCATTATTGGTGTCGGATCATTTTGTTAATACGCATCATGAGGCAAAGGAGAACAGAGTATGGCAGCGCCATTTGGAACTGAGACGCTCCTGTGGGAGCCATCCGAAGAATTGAAGCAGCAGGCCAACATCACCCACTATATGCAGTGGCTTGAGCGCGAAAAAGGATTGACGTTTCACGATCGCCACGAGCTATGGCAATGGTCGGTCGATCACCTCGAAGATTTCTGGGCCTCGCTGTGGGATTATTTTCATATTGAGGCCTCAAAGCCGTACACAACGGTCTTGAAAGAGCGCAAGATGCCGGGAGCCGAGTGGTTCGCCGGAGCCGAATTGAGCTATGCGCAACATGTCTTCAGAAATGCCACCTCTGAACACCCGGCCCTGCTCTTCCAGTCTGAGATAGAGCCGTTGCGAGAGGTATCCTGGAATGAGCTGCGCCGCAAGGTAGGGTCGATAGCCAATGCTTTGCGCAGCATGGGCGTGCAGCGAGGTGACCGCGTTGTCTCATACATGCCCAACATCCCGGAAACGCTGATGGCATTTCTCGCCTGCGCGAGCATTGGCGCGATCTGGTCAAGTTGCTCGCCAGACTTTGGCACCAACAGCGTCATTGACCGCTTCAAGCAGATCGAGCCGAAAGTGCTGTTTGCCGTCGATGGCTACAAGTATAACGGCAAGCCCTTCGACAGGCGCACCATCGTCGCTGAAATCCAGCAGTCGCTGCCCACGCTGCAACAAACCGTGCTGCTCCCCTATCTCAACAAGGAAGCGAAGGCAGAAAACCTGCCCAATACGATAACCTGGCAGGAGTTGCTGGAGCACGATTCTGAAATAACGTTTGAGCAGTTGCCGTTTGACCAGCCTCTATGGGTGCTCTATTCTTCGGGCACAACAGGCCTACCCAAAGCTATCGTGCAGGGGCAGGGCGCTATCCTGCTGGAGCACCTTAAGCAGCTCTCGCTCGATCTCGATCTCAAGCCTGGAGGCAGATTTTTCTGGTACACCACAACAGGCTGGATGATGTGGAACCTGCTCATCGGTGGCCTGCTGCTCGGCGCTACGGTGCTGATGTATGATGGCAGCGTGGGCTACCCCGACATGGGCGTGCTCTGGAAATTTGCCCAGGATACCGGCATGGCCTTCTTCGGCACCAGCGCGGGCTATATTGCGGCATGCATGAAAGCTGGCATCGACCCAGGCAAGACCTACGACCTCAGCCACCTCAAAGGGATGGGTTCTACAGGCTCGCCTTTGCCGCCGGAAGGCTTCCGCTGGGTGTACGAGCACGTCAAACCGGATATCTGGCTGGCATCGGTCAGCGGCGGCACAGATGTCTGCTCCGCTTTCGTGGGAGGCTGCGTGCTCCTGCCCGTCTATGCGGGAGAGTTGCAGTGCCGCTCGCTGGGAGCGAAAGTTGAAGCCTTTGATGAGCAGGGCAACCCGCTCATTGATGAGGTAGGTGAACTGGTGATTACCGAGCCATTGCCCTCCATGCCCCTGTTCTTCTGGAATGATCCAGAAGGCAAGCGCTATCACGAGAGCTACTTCAGCATGTATCCAGGCGTATGGCGGCATGGCGACTGGATTAAGGTCACGCCGAGAGGCAGCGCTATCATCTTTGGCCGTTCTGACTCCACCATCAATAAGCAGGGGATCAGGATGGGTAGCAGCGAAATATATCGCGTTGTCGAGGCATTGCCAGAGGTGCTGGACAGCCTGGTTGTGGGCGTTGAGCAGCCTGGTGGCAAATACTACATGCCGCTCTTCGTCGTGCTCAGGGAGGGCATCGAGCTGGATGATGCGCTCAAAGCTAAGATCAAGCAGCAGATCCGTACCAACGTCTCACCTCACCACGTGCCGGACGAGATCATCGCCATCCACGAGGTTCCGCGCACGCTGAGCGGTAAGAAGATGGAGGTACCCGTTAAAAAACTGCTGATGGGCATTCCCGTGGAGAAAGCGGCCAGCGCTGATGCCATGGCCAATCCGCAGAGCATCGAGTTCTTCAAGGAGTTTGCCAGCAAATTTAATGCTGAGAAGTAGGCGAGTGCGGTTCATTGTAACCCTCCCTTTTTTGACCAGGAGGTCATCATGCTCACCATCAATACCGAGACCGCCCGCCGCTTCATTCTCGGCAAGCAGGGTTTGTGGCCCGGACGGCGCTGGCGAGGCAGCGAGGGCGCCGAGCAGGCCATGCGCGCCATGGAGTACCTGCAACTCGACCCGCTGCAGATCATTGCGCGCAGCCAGGACATTCAACTGCATAGCCGCGTCCTCGATTACACGCCTGGCCTGTGGGAAGACCTGGCCTACCAGCAGCGCAAGTTCTTTGACTGGGGTGGCTGGCTGGCTGTCAGGCCAATGGACGAGCTGCCGTACTGGCGCGTGGTCATGCGCCGCGAGCGTGATGGCGCCTATGGCGACTCACGCATTCGCCGCATGGCTGTTGAGCACGCCAAGGCGATCGACGAAATGCGGGCCATCCTGCGCGAGCGCGGCATCGTGAGCAACCGCGACTTCGAGATGGCAAGCCGCACACGCACCCAGAGTTATCGCGGGCGCAAGGACAGCGCGCTGGCCCTGTATTATTTGTGGTGCACCGGTGAAGTGATGACGCACCATCGCGAGAACTTCGAGCGCGTGTATGCCCTCACGGAAGCAATCGCGCCTGCACATCTTGTGTGCGAAAGCGACGAGGCCGAGGCGGACCGCTTCTTGATCAAGAAGGATATCAGCTTCTCCGGCCTGTCGCGACCGAGCCGGATCGCCGAATCGTTTCGCGGGTACGGCGAGTCGGATCGCGCAACAAAGAAGCTGCTCGAGGCGATGGTGGCCGGTGGGGACCTCATTGAGGTGCAGGTGGAGGGCTGGAAACAGGTGCACTACGCGCTCGGCAGCGACGCTACGGTGCTGCGCGATGTGAGCGCGGGGCGCGTGCCGGCGGCCTGGACGCCGTTAGAGACGACCACGACGGAAGAGGTCGTCTTCCTCGCACCGCTCGATCCCGTCAGTGCGCGCGGGCGAGCCAAAGTGTTGTTCGGCTTCGACTACGTCTGGGAGGTCTACAAGCCAGAGCACCAGCGGCGGTTCGGCTACTACACGTTGCCGGTGTTGTGGGGCGACCGGCTCGTCGCGCGGTTCGACAGCAAACTCGACCGGACGACCAGCACGTTCGTCATCCTGGGCTTTTGGCTGGAAGATGAGATCCTTGGCAGCGATGAGGCCTTTGCGGAGGCCCTGGCTCGTGGGTTTGCGCGCTTCGTCAGGTTTCTCGGCGCGAGCAAGCTGGATGCCACGGCGATTCGCGAGCCGAGGCTCGCGCCAACGCGCCTGCGAATCTGACCATGCACCGTCTTCCCCAAAGCAGTCTGATGTTTACAGGGGGTAGGTTTTTTGGGTGAGCGAGGAACGAGGAGGCACGGGGACAAGCACAAGGCCCCTTCCTATCCTCGCCTCCACCCCTTGTCCCTACGGGTACGATCCGCTTCCCATGGGGTTTCACGAAAAAACCTACCCTCAGGTTATGCGTATTCCCATTCCATCATCTTTAGCATATTTTGAAGAGATTGAGAAGCGTGGTGGAACAAGTCAGGGCCGCTAAAGCCCCGGAACTGCCCGGCAGCGGCAAGGTGCGGCTCCAGCGAGAGAAAGCCATCGTAGCCATCCTGTCGCAGGCGCTGCAAGAGCTCGGGCCAGCGCGCAACTCCCTCGCCAGCCGCCACAACCCTGCCATCAAGGAGAGCATCTTTCACATGCACATAACGCAGCCAGGGACGAAGCTGCTCGTAGGCATCGGGGTAGGGCACTTGCTCGCACTGGATGAAGTTCGCGGGGTCAAGCACGGCCTGAAAATGCGCATCATCGATGCTTTGCAGCAGGTCTACGCAGCGAGCAATGGTATCACCATAGATATCCCTCTCATTCTCGTGCAGCAGGGTTACGCCGGCAGCACGCGCCCGCGCAGTCATCTCACGCAGCCTCGTGAGCACTTCATCGCGCCACGTCGCGGGATCGGGCCTGGCAGGTTGAACGCCTGTAGCAGTGGGAGGATAGAAAGAGAACATGCGAATATATGGCGTTTGAAACGTGTGCGCCAGCACAATAGCGCGCTCCAGGCGCTGTAACTGCTCATCGAACGGGCTATCGACAGGCACTTTTCCGATGGGGGAACCGATAGCGGCAACGCCAATACCCTGCTCGTCCAGCGCTTGCTTGATCTGTCTCACTTGCCGATCGCTGAGGTCAAGCACATTGGTATCCCACATGCTACGCAGATCAAGATAGTGGATATGCTCTCTCTGTAATACCGCAACTTGTACATCAAGGTCGGGCGAAATTTCGTCGGCAAAGGCGGAGAGGTGTATCATGAGAGTGTTACCTCCTTGTGCGTGTGCGCGGATTCATAGATAGCCAGAATGATCTCGACGGGATGCTTGGCGGCGTAACCGTCGATAATGGGCGTGCCATCCTCTCTGATAGCACGAATCATATCGGCGATTTGCACAGCGTGGCCATGAATGGGAACAGCCGCCGGATTCTGCGCTGCGGCCCCACCGCTCTCAATTTTCTCGGCTGCTCGCATTTGTGTTTTGCCGCTGGCGCCGTAATCTCCCACCTCTCCACGCTCATCCCGTTTGAGATAGAGATAGCTCAGGCTGTCGTTCTCGATGATTGCCGAGCCTTGATCGCCGTAGATCTCGATGCGCGTCGTCACACCTGGATAGGCCCCCGTTGTGGCGGAAATTGTCCCCAGCGCGCCATTAGCGAAGCGCAACACAGCGACGGCTACGTCTTCCGTCTCCATACGATGAACGAGCGTATCAGTGTAGGCATAGACGCTCTTGACCGGCCCCATCATCCATTGCAGCAGGTCGATGGAGTGGATAGATTGGTTCATCAGCACGCCTCCGCCGTCGAGCTTCCAGGTGCCGCGCCACGCCCCGCTGTCATAGTAGGCCTGCGAGCGCCACCAGGGGATTATGGCATTGCCGAGCACCAGCCTGCCAAAAGCTCCCTCTTCCACCAGCTTGTGAACCTCTTGAGAGGCAGGATCAAAGCGATGCTGGCTGATCACGGCCAGCTTCACGCCTGTTTCCTGCTGCACGCGCAGCATCTCTTCAATCGCATCGTGGGTGATCTCCATAGGCTTCTCCACGATCACATGCTTGCCTGCACGCATGGCCTGGCACGCCAGCTCCCCGTGCAGGCCGCTAGGGGCACAAATGTTGACCACATCCACTTGCTCACGCGCCAGCATGTCCTGCAGATCGCTATATGCCCTGGCGTCGTACTGGCTGGCAAGCTTCTGCGCCCTCTCAAGATCGATATCGACTACTGCCACAAGCTGCGCATCAGGCACGCTCTCAATAGCCTCGGCATGCATAGGGCCGATAACGCCACAGCCAACTATGGCAAAACGTACTTTTTCGGGCATATTTTTCATATTTAAACCTTGCTTAAATATTCGTAGGCCTCGTGATAAAAATGCCTTAATCTCTCTTCAACCTCTTGGAAAGGCCCATCCACGATCAGCAGAAAGCAGGGCCGCCCCTGCTCGAGCATAGTCTGCCACGTGCTCACAGCCTGGGCACACAGAAAGGTATCGGTGTAGGTACCAATGATGCTCTCTTCGTGCACGCGAGCGAGAAGACGCAGGCTCACAAGGTTGGCTGGCCCATCCATCTCGCTTTGCTCTGTCGAGTGGTAGGCGGCGGGAGCGTGGCGCAGCTTCACCGGGATGCCGAGCAGTTCATTCCCTAGTGTATGCGCAAATCCCTGTATCATCGATGCCGTGCTGGTGGCAAACTCACCATTGAGCGTGATATCAAGATAAGGAGTTTTGAGCTGCTCATTTCCTGGCGAGGCGAAGCGCTGTAATTCCTTTGCGAAGACGATGGCCGGCGACGCCTGCACGTCCACAGCCTGTGGAGCAAGCAGCGTTAAACCGTTTTCCCTTGCACTCGCTGTCCAGCGCTCCACGACATCTAAGGGATCGGATTGCAGCCGCAGGATACGCGCTCGCGCCTTGTAGTTCTCGACGGCGGGCTGGCCGGCAAAGGTGATGCCGTGCAGGTAGCCATAGAGGGCCATGCTCAATTGCCAGCCGAGGAAACTGGTCGCCAGCGCGGCCAGCCTGTCGAAGGGGTTCTGGCTTGCCAGGTAGGGCTGGTGCAGCAGATAATAGTGCTCTGCTTGCGGAGCAGCATTGACCTTTTCCGCCTGCCCTCCCTCAAGAGTAGTGGCGACGCGCACGTGCAGAGTGCCACTTTCAGAGTAGGCGGGGGCGAGCGAGTTGAGCGGCTGTTCGTCAAAGACCACGATGCCCTTGCCGCCTTTGCCCAGGCTCTCCTCCATCAGTTGCTCGATCCACTGCACCAGTGACGACCAGCCCTCGGGCATCTCTAATAGCAAACAGCAGGAGCCATCTGTACTGGCATCGCTTAAGGCGGCAGCCAGTTGCACAAATGGGTGCTCTGCAGGATGCTCGTTTGCCAGTGCGAGGTTGTATGTTTGCCATGCCTGTTGCAGCAGAGCACGCAATAGCCCGGGCTTGCCAGATAGATGTGTGAGATAGAGAGCGGCGGGAAGCAGGAAGACGCGCGTTGTAGGAGCGCTCATGCGGCCACCAGTACCTATGCCACCATCTAACTGCAATGGGCGGCCCGGTATCTGGTGCTCCTGCGCAAATGCATCGAGATAGGAGCCGGGAAGGGCCATGACGAGTAAATGCTCTGCCGGTCGCAGCCCGGCCGCTTCGAGCAACTCAGTACACCATTGCAGGTGGGTGATCGGCTCCTCAGAAGTCATGCCCATGGCTACGCCGATCATCATCACATCGTTGAATAGGGCACGCAAGAACGCAGATTCTGTGAGTTCGCCTTCACCTGGCAGCGGTATCTGCTTAACCTGGACTAGCCTGCGCACAATCCGATTGAGAGCAGCAGGATCGGTGCTGTCCAGGGGATAAATAGCCATATGCCCGTTCTCGTACTCGTTGCAAAAACCCAGCCCGGTAAAGACGCGCGCAGCCATAACCGAGCCGCCCATACCCGCCCAGATGATGTGTCGTATGCCGCGATCCCAGATATCCCGCGCCTCCTCTTCCACTGCTTCCAGCCTCGCATCATCTGCAAGCAGCCGCGCTACGCCCTCAACCCAGTCCAGCTTAGGGAGGCCATCCTCGCTGCCGAGGACAGCCATCAACCCATCTCGACGGCGTAGTTGGCCGATGGCGTCTTCGTTAATCAATTTTTGAAGGGCTGGGGAATTTTCTCTTTGCATGATCAAACATTCTTCCTCTCAATGTAAATTACCTATGCAGATGAGCAACATCATCTGGCCAGCCGTAGGTTCCCGATTGATCCTGGAACCCTATTGATCGCGTCCCGTGCCGGTGATGAAATTTGACGATCAAGATCAGCAATACTCGAAAGCCTGACGGGCGACCATAAAGGCCCACCACCCCGCTCCGCATCCACCCTTGCCCCTACTATATACGATTCATCCCTAAGCATGGTGCGTCTCTGGAAACGATTGGAATATGCCCACAAATAGTTGTTCCTCCATGAGGAAGGCCTTCTACACTGTACATATGGAGCGGCATGGCGTATATCGTAGGGGCGAGCGGGGTTGGGCGGTTGCGAGGTGGGCCTTTATGGTCGCCCGTCCGTTTCCCCCATCCCTGGACTTGCGCTTGCCCTGGCTGGTTACCCTCCTATGTCTTTAGCACGATACAGCATCTCTCCTGCGTCGCGTGCCAGCAATATCCCATCCTGCTCGCGTCCCTCCCATGCTCGCAGATCGATATCTCGGTAGTCAGCATAGCCCAGGTTGACGCGGCGGCAGCGCTCCTCCGGAATGCGGGTAGCCAGCGTTACCTGGATGCGAGGAGATTCGATACCGCTAGCGGCGTCATAGGTGCCCATGCCTTTGACATGTGTGCTGTGGGCCAGGATAGTGCCCGGCACATTTTTGAAACGATCCCACTGCTTGAGGAAGTAATCGCGCACGTGATAGCCAACCTGGTCTATGAGCTTACCATGCGTATACGATATCTCGCTGATATGAGGCGCGTAGATGATCACCTCTCCGCCGTCAGCGATAGCCGGCTCCGTCTTGTACATGGCCTTGGCCCCAGTCCATAGGTCATCGTAGATAGGCGAGGCCATAGAGAGCACGCGGCGGTAGGGGCGCTCAACGAATACAATATCAAGCTGCGCGGAGAGATCGGCAGCCTTGCTCCACGCCTCCTCGTATGACCCGATATAGAGACCGTGCAGGTTGTGGCCTTTGTGTACCAGGGCCATGCAGAGGATCGGAACATTGACAAACTGCGCGGCCCGGTGAATAATGCGGCGCACCGGCGTATCTTTGATGCCAACGGTGTGCATACTGGTGACGAGCGCACCCAACCAGTGCGTAAAATTGATGATATCGGAACCTGCAATGCCAGGGAAGAGATACTTGGCTCCGCCAGAAAAGCCGGCCACTTCGTGCGGAAAGACCGGCCCCACAATGATCAAGTGATCATAGTCAAAGATCATGCGATTAAGCGTGACAGGCACATCACCGGCCAGGAGGCCACCGGTGAGGTGAGCAGCTTCGTTACGCGATATGACGCCTATCGTTTGAAGCGCACCAGGCTGCGACCAGTGGTGATTGAAGATCTGCACATTGGGATAGCTAGCAGCTCGCTCCGGGGCAGGCACGCCTACCAGCCCGTCAATCGACTCTTCAGGCATGGGTGGATGCGTGCCGAGAGCGATCAGGTAATCCAGGCGGGTCACGCGCCTTCCAAGTTGTTCGTACAGCAGGCGAAAGAAGAGCGGGATCGGTGCAGTACGCGTCCCATCCGGGATAATGACCAGCACGCGCTTGCCATCGACTGACAACTGATCACACGCCTGCGCAACCAGTTGTCGCACGTCTTCTGATGATAGTATGTTTGTTGTTGAGCCTTTTCCCAGGAACATGCAATATCAACCCTTACACGCCACTAAATGCCGAAAATCCTCCATCAACCGGGACGACCACACCTGTTACAAAGGCGGAAGCTGGACTGACCAGCCAGAGCAGTGTCCCTACCAGGTCCTCCGGCTGGCCCAGACGACTTGCAGGCGTATGACTCAAAATAGCCTGGCCGCGCGGAGTCAATCCTCCACTCTCAGCATCGGTGAGCAAATAGCGATTCTGTTCTGTCATGAAAAAACCAGGGGCAATGGCGTTGACGCGAATGCCCGGGCTATACTCCTGGGCCATATGCACGGCCAGCCACTGGGTAAAGTTGGCTACAGCAGCTTTTGCCGCGCTGTAGATAGGGATGCGAGTCAAAGGACGCAGCGCGTTCATTGAGGCAATATTGACGATGCAGCCTTGTCCTCGCTCTGCCATGTCCCGCCCAAAGACCTGGCAGCTCAAGAAGGTTCCTGTAAAATTCAGGTCAAAGACTGCTTCCGCCGCCTGCATATCCAGATCAAAGAAAGAGCGCCCTCCAGAAGTGGTCGCAAGCGGGTGATTTCCTCCCGCCGCGTTGACCAGAACATCCACAGGGCCAAAGGCCTGCGTAACCTGCTCGCGTGTTCGCTCCAGAGCAGCACGATCGCGCACATCGCAGGCAATGCCGATAGCCTGCCCACCATTTGACTTGATCGCCTCGGCGACTTTGCCAGCTTTCTCGGCGTGCTGGCCAAGCACAGCCACAAGCGCACCTGCCCTGGCAAGCGCTTCAGCCATAGCCCTGCCAAGCTCTCCGCTGCCTCCGGTGATCACAGCCGTTTGCCCATGTATATTGAAGAGTTCTTGCACGTTCTTCATACGAGTAAACCATACGCACCATTGATCAAGGTTGTCAAGCCTCGCAGCGTAACCGTAGGCATTTGGAGATAAGCATGGGCAGCGCTTCCTGTGGAACAGTGAGCACGTCAACACATGTCATGCTGAGCGAGTGAGCCGAAGCAATGTCATCCTGAACGCAGCGAAGGACCTAACGCAGTGAAGGGGAAGCATCCGATGCCCATTGACAGAGATGCTTCGCGGAGTTTCCCCTGAGCGAAGCGAATGGGCTCAGCATGACATATCCGGGCTGTTCTGCTGATTGAAGAACTATCAGCTTCCTTTGAACCATGCCTTAATATACAAGTCCGGCCAATAAAGGGCAGCTACGACTGCGACCAGGCCTCGGGTAAGCGGCTCGTTCCAAGCAGGCGAAAGGTGGCCTTGACCGATCCAAAGCTTACCACATCACCATTCTGGAGTAGCTCCGGTTCATGTGGGGCTAACGTCAACTCGCCCAGCCGCGTCTTATTGCGACTGTTGAGATCCTCGATATAGAAGAGGTCTTTCTCAAGGCGAATCCGGGCGTGCTGGCGCGAGACGGTGCTCAAGGGGTCGAACGGCGTGAGGTCGATCTCTGGTGTGATCCCGCGCCTGGGATCACGCCGCCCGATCATCACCTGGTTCTCCTTGATGGAGATACGCTGCACAGCCTGCCCGTCCTGCTGGACCTCCAGAAATGCGTAGGTCTTTGCGCTCTCCGGCGCCACAGGTCCGATATGGAGTTTGGGCCTGAGTATGGTCTGCTCCTCTTCTGCCAGCGCCTCCTCGCTGCTGGGCCTGGGCCTCAGGATAGTCTGCTCAAATTCTGCCACTGCCTGCTCTGTGCCAAGCTCTGAGGCTACCTGGGCGGGCACAGCCGGGAAAGATCTCATAACCGCGAGCAGGCTAGCCGCGCGCTCAGGGCGCATCAGCGGGTGCTCAGCTTCAAGCTCCGGCAGGGCAGAGAGCACCCTGCCATTGCGCACGAATAATCTTCTCCAGTTGGATGGATCGAGGGGAATGAGCGCATGGCGCTGGCGCCGGGCGGCATCGATGGCGTGGGCGCGAGCGCCTGTTTCAATACCGCTCGCCTTATTGATCTGTTCGATGCGTTCCGCGCCGAAGTTGATCGGCACCGCCTGGCTGTATTCCTTCGCGCTCACCTGAAGCCAGGCATGCGTATCTTCTTTGATGCCATCGGCGAGCCGCCGGATAGCCTCTGCCGCTGAAATGCCTGCGTCCCGCGCCCGCCAGTATTCGAGGACGCGGGCGCTGTGCCCGATCATCCCCGTCATCGCGCCACCGCTGGTCAGGAAGTGACCATTGCCGAACGAATCGCCCGCGACCACGCCGTTGGCGGCGACCAGGGCATCGTCTCCCACCCGTTCGATAAGACTGAACAACGTCGGCCCATAGATCATCTGAACCTTCCTCAGCTCGTCCCTGGGAATATCAAGGATCTCTGAGGCCTGCTTGATGTAGAAGTCGTAGATCAAATGCTGGTAGGAGGCGAAGAACTCGGGCGAAGCCGGGTCAGTCCCTGCTGGAAGAAGTCCCGCCTCGATGGGATCGAAGGTTTTGAAGTCTGGCACCTGCACCAGCACCCAACCCACCTCTGGATCGTTCTCATGGCCCACGGCGATCTGCCGCACCCAGTATTCCTTGCCATCCTGATCGAACACCGAGGAGATGCGCCGTCGCAGGCGACCGCCGATGAGCACTTCGATCAGGCCGGCCAGGAAGTCCGCTTGCGCCACCACCGGCCCGCGCCCGTCTCCATGATCGACCACAACATCATGTTGCTCGAATCCCAGGCGTCTCGCGTCAGTGCTGTTGAAGCCCTCCGCGATCATGAACAGTTCGGGTACACCCAGGTCGATGACCTCCGTCCCCGGTTCACGAATGCGGACGAACTGCCCCTTGAAGTCAAATTCCTGCAGGGCCTCGATGCGAATGCGCTTGCGACCATCGGGACAGTCGATGAGACCATCTCCACCAGCCGTGACCACGCGGTGGTGAGTGAACAACTGGACCCGGGGTTTGTTGCCGGTCTCTCGATCCCGCTGCTCAAGCCGCTCCAGGTAGCGGCGCAGCAATTTCTGGATGGAGGCGGCCTCCGCCTGGAATGTGGAGGGGCCATCGAGCACATCTACCATGTCGGTGCGGATCTTGCTCGGATCAGGATGATCCGGCGGCGTGGGCGGATCCAGCACGGTAATGACCCGGTTGGGCAGGCCGTCGCGCCAGCGGTCGTCGATGAATTCGACATCGTGAATGGTTCCCACGATATGCTGGTCTACATCGAAGCCGTCGATGATCTCATCAGCCACGATGTCGCCAGAGACGGTCTCTGAGCTGTAGAAACACTCGGCAAGGCGAAATATGCGCCCATTTCCCCGGCGCGGTAGCCGCTCCTCACCATAGCGTTCGAGCATCATCTGGTCGATCAGGCCAAGCTGGTGATAGAAGTCCTCACGAATGTTCCAATGCACGCCGAGAAAGGGATCGCCGCGCATCTCGACGCCTACGGCACGGCGGCCCATGGCCACGGTCCACAACATGGCCATCATATTTGTGCCGCCCATACCCACTGCCAGGAAGTCTGGATCGACGATCACTTCATGCATATCATTCATAGGTAGTATTGCCCTCCTCGCGCGTGTTCGCCAGGACTATGTGTTTGTCAATGATCCCTGTTGATAGGCTCTCTCCCTCCCAGTGAACCGTAGGGGCCGATTTATCGTGCCCAGCGCCGATTGATCGGCACTTCCTCGACCAATCACCTCAAAGGAAAGAGGCCCTGTGGGCAGGATTGTCTGAGAAGAGAATAACAGAAAACCCCGGCATTTTCAATGAACTAGATCACTTTTGCACCTGGAGAGCTGTGTAAGCTTAAATGGAGGAGGATATCATGAGAAGAGTAAGCAAGTAGCCTTCATTCCACTTCAAGGGAGGTATTCTGATAAACCTCTGCTACAGAGAACTGGATTCCGAGATTGGGTAACTCTACCGTGTCATCTTGTCCGAGTGTATAGAGCGTCCAGAAGCCTTTTTTTTCGCGCCGGAATACCTCAATGATTGGCGCATCAGAATTTATGAGCAAGTATTCCTGGATGGTTGGACAAGAACGGTATTGCAAGGCCTTCTTTCCTCGGTCACGAGCCTCCGTTGCAGGGGAGAGCACTTCTACAACCAGGCAGGGGTAGCGGATTGCATCCCGTGATCCTCTATCTCGTTGGTCACAACTGACGGTTGCATCAGGACAGACCCGGTAGTTATCCGATAGTTCTACGTACAGATCCGAATTATAGACAATGCAGCGGCGGCCTTGCAGTAAATTGCCGAGGATTCTTCCGATATTGCTCCCAATAATCGCATGGTCAGGGCTGCCGCCTGTCATCATGTAGATTTCGCCATCGAGGTATTCATAGCGATGGTCAGGATCGTTCTCCAGGATAGCAAAGTATTCTTCACGGCTTTTTCGTTGACTGCGTTCGTTCTGCCATACTGCCATCGGTTTTTCTTCCCTATAATGCGTGATAGTCGAATACCCACCTCTCGATGAACCTCATTATACCACAGGTTGGTGTTATGTGGTTAGACAACGCGCGCAAACTCTCCTCGCACGACACGCTTGATGTCGAGAAGCTGTGTCATTTCATCAAAAAGCTGGTTAATGCGCTCATCTTCTCCCCTCTATTTCATAGGGCCTACTTGGGCTGCATCCTGATCGCCCCATCCAATCTGATCACCTCGCCGTTCAGCATGGGGTTCTCGATGATGTGTTTCGCCAGCGCGGCATATTCGCTGGGGCGACCGAGGCGCGGCGGGAACGGCACCTGCTGGCCGAGCGAGACGCGAGCAGGCTCCGGCAAAGCGGCCAGCAGCGGCGTATCGAAAATGCCAGGAGCAATCGTCATGACGCGGATGCCGAAGCGGGCCAGCTCGCGTGCAATAGGTAAGGTCATAGCGACGATACCACCTTTGGAGGCCGAGTAGGCCGCCTGCCCGATCTGTCCCTCAAAAGCGGCTACCGATGCCGTATTGATGATCACGCCGCGTTCACCTTCCTCGTCCGGCTGGTTGTTCGTCATAGCGGCTGCCGCGAGGCGGATCGTGTTAAATGTGCCAACCAGGTTGACCTGGATAACTTTGTTGAACGAAGCCAGGCTGTGCGGCCCTTCCTTGCTCACCACCCTTTCTGGCGGCCCGATACCGGCGCAGTTAATGACTACGTACAGGCTGCCAAAGGCATCTACAGCCTTTTGTATTGCCGATTGCATCGATTCTTCCTCTACGACGTTGGCCTTGACAAATAAGGTTGAGCCGCCCACTTCCTTTGCCAGGGCCTCGCCGCCCTCGCTATTCAAATCGATGATCGCTACTTTGGCACCTGACTGGCTCAACAGTCGCACGCAGGCTGCGCCGAGGCCAGAGGCTCCGCCGGTTACGAGAACACCCTTGTTTTCCAGTTGCATATGCTGCTCGTTCCTTTCAATGAAATATGCTGGGAACATCTTCGTCCAGCGAATACGATATAATCATACCAGATAGAAGTACAACACTCCAAATCAGACTATCCCACACGAGGAGGTTATTTTTCATCATGACGCTGGCAATCACAAACGGCACGTTAATTGATGGAAGCGGCAAGGACCCACAAACCGGCATGATAGTCCTTATTGAGGATGAATATATCTCGGCCATAGGAAGAGATAAGGAGATCTCGCTTCCGCGAGGGACGACGGTGATCGATGCGAGAGGTGGCAGCATCTTGCCCGGTCTCATCGATACCCACGTTCACTTTCTACTGGAATATCCTGATGTCCTGCGCGGCCTGCTCACGCCGCCTTCACTGCGGCTGCTCCAGGCCATCCCACGCATGAAGGCGACGCTGGAAGCGGGTGTCACGACTATACGTGATGCTGGAGGCTCGCCCGCCGGGCTGAAGATGGCTGTGCAGCAGGGCGTAGTTGCCGGGCCACGCATGCAGGTGGCTGTTTCTATCATTACCCAGACAGGCGGACACGGTGATGGCTACTACCCCTGCTGTGTCGATATTGGCCTTTTCGGTATTACTTTTCCCGATATTCCCCGTTCTGTTGTCGATGGTGTGGACGAGGTACGCAAAGTCGTGCGCGAGATACTGCGCGCCGGAGCCGATTGGATCAAGCTGGCGACTACCGGTGGCGTGCTTTCCACCGCCGACACACCCACATCTTCACAATTGACCGTCGAGGAGATCGCGACGGCAGTTTACGAAGCCGCAGCCCAGGAGAAGCGCTGCATGGCACATGCCCAGGGCACGCAGGGCATTAAAAATGCGCTGGAGGCAGGCGTTGCTTCCATTGAACATGGCGTCTACCTGACGGATGAACTGATCGACATGATGCTCAAGCAGGATGTGTATCTTGTGCCAACGCTGGTCGCGCCGCTGGATGTGATTGACTTTGCAGAACAACATCCCGACCTGCTTCCTCCCATGATGGCCGCCAAAGCCCGCAGCGTTGTAGAGTCTCACAAACAGAGTTTCCGCATGGCCGTCGAAGCCGGGGTAAAGATCGCTATGGGTACCGATTCAGGGGTTGGGCGTCACGGTGGAAATGCTCGCGAGCTACAGTTGATGGTCGAAAACGGCATGACGCCCATGCAGGCCATCGTCGCCAGCACATCTTCTGCCGCCCGTCTCCTGCATCTCGATCAGCAGCTTGGCATGCTGGAAGAGGGCAAGCTGGCGGATGTGATCATCGTCGATGGGGATGTGCTGGCGGATATCAGCACAATTGCTGACCCTGCTAACGTAAAGCTCGTGCTCAAGGGTGGGCGCGCCGCCAAGAACACGCTGGATGTGGCCGTACCAGCCATGGCTGGCATTTCATAATAGGCAACTTTATTAAAGGGCATAGGCGTGATTACAAAACAAGAACGATTACACGCGCTCGAAAACCAGGTGAGGCGACTGAAACGACACCTGGATAGGCTGGACGAGCGCAGCAATAGATATTCGTGGGTGCGGCTGGCCATTTTCCTGGGGGGAGCCGCTTTGTGTATCGCATCGGTTTTCGTGCTAGGCTGGATATGGGCGGTTGTTATTGCTGTTGTGACGCTGGTCGCCTTCAGTATCGTTGCCTACTTTCACCGCGAGATAGAGCGCAGCATTACCCGGCACAGTATCTGGCTGCGCATCAAATCCAGCGAGATTGCTCGCATAGAGCTAGGCTGGGCGCATATTCCAGCGGTGAGCGATTCAGGGGCCGAGGTGAATCATCCCTTTGCAACCGATCTGGATATTACCGGTGAGCGCTCGCTGCATCAATTGATCAATACTGCCGTCTCGTCTGAAGGCAGCAGGCGATTGCGGGACTGGCTCTTGAGCACATCCCCTGACCTGCAAACCATTCAGCAAAGGCAGGCGCTTGTGCAGGAGCTGGCCCCCCTGTCCCGCTTCCGGGATAAGCTCACCCTCAAGTCTATGCTTGTCGCAAGAAACATAACCGAGCAATGGGAAGGCAAACGCCTGCTCGCCTGGCTTGATCAACACACGAACGTTTCGCCTAAGACGCTGGGTACAACGCTGGCTATATCCACAGTCTTGTCGATTGCCACCATCTTTCTTATAGTCCTCAATATCCTGGCCTTGCTCCCGCTCCAGTACTGGGTTATTGCCGTAGTGCTCTCGCTAGTCTGGTTTTTTGCCAGGAATAAGGAGCGCGGAGACCTGTTCGAGGATACCTTTTTTCTGAGGGATGCTTTTGCGCAGCTCAGCAGCATCTTCGAGTACCTGGAAACCTATCCTTATGGCAAGCACGCGCGGCTGAAAAAGCTGTGCGAGCCATTTTTTGCCAATCACGGGAAGCGACCGTCAATGCTGGCCAGGAGAATCTCGCGTATCGCATCGGCAACCACGTTGAGCAGGAATCGCCTGTTCTGGTTGATCATCAACGTCCTGCTCCCCTGGGATGCCTACCTGGCTTACCGCTTGCATCGCTACAAAGCGCTCATAGCCGGGCTGCTACCTGCATGGCTGGCTACGTGGTTTGAGCTTGAGGCCCTCAGCTCTTTCGCCACGTTCGCCTACCTCAACCCGGAATATAACTTCCCTGAAGTGGTCGCCAATGAGGCAGGGCAATCGGACATCACGTTTCAGGCGAGCGGCCTGGGGCATCCGCTCATTCCTTTTGAGCAAAAGGTAGTCAACGATTTTGCCATGAACGAACAGGGCGAAGTAGTGATTATCACAGGCTCAAATATGTCGGGCAAGAGTACCTTCCTGCGCACGTTGGGCGTCAATCTCTGTCTCGCATACGCGGGCGGGCCGGTCAATGCAAACGGCTTGCGGGCATCACTCTTCCATATCTATACTTCTATGCGTGTCAACGATTCCCTCACCGAAGGCTATTCGACCTTCTATGCGGAAGTGAGGCGCCTCAAGGCTCTGCTCGTGGCGGTGGAGCAGAGCAAAGACATACCGGTGTTCTTTCTTATTGACGAGATCTTCAAGGGAACGAATAACCGCGAGCGGCTGATCGGCAGCCGGGCATATATTCAAGCGCTGGTGGGACAGAACTGCGCTGGTGTGATTTCGACGCACGACCTGGAACTGGTCAGGTTGGCCGAAACGCTACCCCAGGTGAAAAACTACCACTTCAGGGAGGATGTGATCGATGGGCGCATGGTCTTTGACTACATCCTGCGCCCCGGCCCCTGCCCAACGACCAACGCGCTGAAGATTATGCAGATGGAGGGTTTGCCGGTGCCCCCCGGCTCATGATAAAGCCCTATTGAATTTTTTCCAAGCGGATCGGGTAATCGCATGGAGGGGAGAGCGTGAGGGCAAGCGCAAGGCCTCCCCACCGCGTCCTCTCCGCTCCTTGCCCCTACGGATACAATTCCCTTCCTAGACACGAATTGACCTGCGCAGCCGTATCATGGTAGGGGCGAGGCTTGTCCTCGCCCAGCTTCCCGGCGTTCTGTGACTAATTATTTCTTCATCCAGCCGCGTTCGAGGGCGATGGCGGCGGCCTGCGTGCGCGTCTCGCAGCCTAATTTGCTCAGGATATGCGAGACATGCAATTCGACCGTACCCATAGTGATGGACAGGGCGGAGGCGATCTCCTTGTTGGTTTTGCCGGCTGCCAGTTGCGTGAGAACCTCCATCTCGCGCGCCGTTAGCCCTTGCCGGTCGTAACGGTTCACGAGCGTATGCCGCCGCTTCTCCTGCGCTTCCAATCGCGTCTCACTGCGCAACGCCTGTACCGCAGCCATGCCTGCGGGCACATGCAGTTCCGAGTAGACAGCCTCCGCCTGGTCTAAGAGCCTGGCAGCTTCTTGCCGAGCTGCTTGTGCCTGCAAGCGAGTGATAGACGGCCTGCTCGCCAACGCCAGCAGCATGCTTGCTAACCGCTGGGATGCCAGGGTGTGCCAGTAGCGCCACTTTAGCTTATCCCATGCCTCTACCGCCTGCCGCAGGAACTTCACAGCTTCCTCCAGGTTGCCTTCCGTCTCCGCCACAATGCCACGCACTTCCTGCAAAGCTGCCATCCCTACCGGATTATCCGTCACCTGCATCACGCCTTCCAGTTCACCCAGCCAGCGTCGTGCGTTCGCCAGGTCGCCCATCTCAGCATAAAAGTTGATCCCATCCAGCAAGTAATGAAAAATGGTCAATGTATCTTCAGACATTTTCCAGCGGGCCAGGATACGTTCGTACTCTCGCTGCGCCTGCTGTAAATTCCCCTGTGCCGTATACAGCTTCGCGAATCCCCACCAGAGCAGCGCGATGTAGTAGTACTCATTATTCGATTCATGCGCTGGCTGAGCAGCTTGCAGGAGCATTTCAGCTTCACTCAGTTCGCCCCGCGCCAGCAAGATATGCGCCAGGGAAACGCGCGCTGCGGCAGCCAGGTAGGCCACGTGCAGCCGGTCCAGCCGCTCGATGTGCGAGTGCAGTAGCGCAATTGCCTGCTCCCATTCTTTGCCTGAGAAAAAATAGTGCAGGCCGAAGACAAATGACGGGGGCAGCGTCCCCGAACGCTCTTCGTGTTCTATCGCCTCCCCCAAAACGCGCTCCGCTTCATCGCTGCGGCCCCAGTACATGAGTAGTAGGGCTAGATTCGTCTCACCAGGAAATCTTAATGCCGCTGGACGCTCTGCTGGCGAAATATTCCATTGAGCGACAGATCAAGGTCTGGCGTGCGATTGCCAGGGCTACCGGGCAATACCTGACGCCGGAAGACATTATCCGCATGGAAAACGAGGTAATCCTGGTGATGGGAAAGGCAGAAACGTAGCCTGTAGGGGCAAGGAGAGGCAGGGTTGCGGTGTGGGGGCCTTGTGCTTGCCCTCGTCACCTTGCGCCGCCCTCATCATTTTTGCAAAAGGGAAGGAAACCAAAGGCCATGAGTATCGCAATAGATGAAGCACTTAGCCCGGTGGAATGGAGAACCCTGGCTGAACAGGATAGCCAGGAACTGCCACGAGCCTGCTACGACCACAACGAGCCATTCGATGGGCGCTACTTGCTGGCAGTTGTGCATCGCGCTATTGCTGAACAGACGGATGAGGCCTGGTCGCTATTCCAGGACTGCTTCAGCCCAACCGTCCGGAGCTGGTTCCGTAGCCATCATAGCCGGGATGTGGCTCTGCTCTGGGATTCCGAGGAGAACTACATTGCCATGACCTTCTCGCGCTTCTGGCTCAGCATGCGCGACCGGCACGTCGAGTTCGCCACCCTGTCTGCCGCCTTGAGCTACCTGCACGCCACCCTGAATGGCGTGCTCATCGATACCGTGCGTGACCACCTGCGGTTACGATCGCGGGAAGATAGCTTGCCAGAGCCAGAATGCTCGATCGAACTCTCTACTGAAGACATCTACGATAGCCAGCACCTCTGGAGAAGCGTGCAGGCGCTGTTAGTAGACGAGCGGCAGAGACGGCTGGCCTACCTGCTCTATTACTGTGGCCTCAAGCCCAGAGATATCGCCAGGGTGTGCTCACAGGAATTTGCCGATGTGAAAGATATCTACAGCCTGACCCACAACATCCTGGAACGGCTCCGGCGCAACAGCGACCGTTTGGGCTACTTGCTCGGGCGGGTCCCAACAAACCTGCCCCTGTAAACCGTCGAGGGTAGGGGCGCTGCTTCGCCACCGGCCACCATCGCCCTGGCTCCCAGCAGGTCTAGAAATTCGTAGCCAAAAAATCTTTTTCTCATCGTCTTCAGTAATGATTGGCCGATGTTTCGTAGCGCTTTTCGTAACGTTTAGGCGACGGTTAGTCTCTACAATAGGGTCAGAAGACATTCAGTGGCCCGATAACAAGAAGGAAATGGGATAGTTCCGAAGTCTATTGTTTTCAACAAAAGTGAAAGGAGGACTTGCAACATGTTGTCTTCAACATTGTATCGCCTGAGTGGGATAGCCCTGGTAGTGGGCGGAGCGATTTCTGCCGTGTTTAGCGTTATCAGCACGGTGGCCTTTCCGAGCCCAAACGGCTTCGATGCCAAAGTCGTGACCGGCGCTCCCTGGCAGATCGTCACTCTGCTCACGGTTATTGGGGGAGTGCTCATCCTGCTTGGCTTCCCAGCAGCCTACGTGCGGCAGGCCAAGGAAACAAGGGTGCTGGGGCTGATCGGCTTTATCCTGCTGTACCTCGCGGTGTTAATGGTGGGTGTCATCTTCGAGATGACTGTCCTGCTCATCATCCCCTACCTTGCCACCGCTGCGCCGAAGCTGCTAGGAAGCAATAGCGGACCGCCGGCGCTGTTCGTCTTCTTCATCGCGTGGGCCCTGTTCACAACGGTAGGCGCTATTCTCTTCAGCATCGCCACCCTACGCGCCAGAGTCCTGCCACGCATGGCCGCCATTGTGCTGCTGGTCGCGATGGTGGTAAATCTGGTAGACTTCGCACCGCTCCCGGGGCTGCTCGGCGTCATACTCAGTGCTGCCGGTGGTGTCCTCTTCTACCTGGCGCTGGCCTGGTTCGGCTTCGGCCTGCTGAGCGAGCGCGTCCAGGCCCCTGCACTGGTGGTGGCTGCCGGTTCTGATGTTAGCGTGCCAGCATGAACCGGCGTGCCGGAGGGATGCCCGTCAACTGTTCGCATGAACCCGCCCGGGAAGCGGATCGCGGCCTGATGATCTATGACCATCAAATCGGGTACCCACGATAAACGCCGCCCCAGTAAGGACAGAGGGTAGATGAGAAGAAGGGAGGGGGCCTGGTGCCTATTCCCGTCCTGGCCAGCCGGACAAGCACAAGGCCCCCTCCCATCCTCGCCTCCACCCCTTGTCCCTACAGCATGTTTCCCATTCGTGAGGGAATGACGACCTGGGTCGTCCCCGTAGGGACAGGGGTGGAGAATGTTTTTTCACACAACCTGGGGAAGCTTCTGCTGGGCAGCAGCAACCGCCTCCGCAGGGTACTCGTAGTCTTGCAGCTTGCCACTAAAGTAAGCGTCGTAAGCGGCCATGTCGAAGTGTCCGTGACCGGACAGGTTAAAGAGGATCACGCGCTCTTGCCCGGCCTCTTTCGCTCTCTTCGCCTCGTTCACGGCAGCGAGAACGGCGTGCCCAGATTCCGGCGCGGGGATGATCCCTTCGTGGCGAGCGAAGAGCACGGAGGACTCGAACACGGCGTTCTGGTGATATGCCTCGGCCTCGATAATGCCCTCTTCATGCAAGAGCGAGATCAATGGGGCCATACCGTGATAGCGCAGGCCGCCGGCATGGATACCTGGCGGGATGAAATCATGGCCGAGCGTGTGCATCTTGACAAGCGGGGTCATGCCAACAGTATCGCCAAAGTCATAGGCATAGATGCCTTTGGTCAGGCTGGGGCAGGCCATAGGTTCTGCTGCCAGGAAGCGCGTCTTCAGGCCCTCCCTGAGCGCTTTACCGATAAAGGGGAAGACGAGACCGGCCATATTACTGCCGCCGCCCACGCAGCCGATCACCACGTCAGGATAGTCGTCAGCCTTCTCCATCTGGAGCAGCGCCTCCTGCCCAACAACGGTCTGGTGGAGCAAGACATGGTTAAGCACACTGCCCAGCGAATACTTGATGGTGCCTCCACTCTTGGCAGCGACCTCTACCGCCTCGCTGATAGCAATGCCCAGGCTACCCATGTTCTCAGGGTCTTTCTCCAGGATACTGCGACCGGCATCGGTCAAATCGGTTGGGCTGGCATGAACCGTAGCCCCGTAAGCCTCCATCACATTGCGGCGATAAGGCTTCTGCAGGTAACTGATCTTCACCATGAAGACCTCGATCTCCACGCCGAAGAACGCGCCGGCCATTGCCAGCGCTGATCCCCACTGCCCCGCCCCGGTTTCGGTTGTGATCTTCCTGGTACCGGCCTCTTTGTTATAGTAGACCTGGGCGACAGCCGTATTGGGCTTGTGACTGCCTACCGGGCTAACGCCCTCATACTTGTAATAAATACGCGCGGGCGTGTCCAGCGCCTTTTCCAGTCGTCTCGCACGGAAGAGCGGCGTTGGCCGCCACTGCTTGTACACATCACGCACCGGCTCCGGTATCTCAATATATGGCTCCATGCTCACTTCCTGCATGATCAATGACATGGGGAACAACGGAGCCATGTCATCGGGCGTGACCGGCTGCTTAGTGCCGGGATGAATTATCGGATCGGGCATCCTGGGAAGATCGGGCATGATGTTGTACCAGGCACGCGGTACCTCGTCTTCGCTGAGGAGATACTTGGTGTACTTATTATCTGGCATACGTGGTGCGCTCCTTTCGTATCATAACAGGGTTCGAGAAAAAAATAGTTAGCAACCTAACGCCTATAGCACAATAGTAGATTTTACCAGGCGGATTGTCAAGTGCGGGAACAACTCTCCGGCTCTTCATCCTTAGGTGAAATGTACGGCCCGATTTATTGGCTCGCCCCTCGTCAATCAGCCCAAAGGATGGAGACCTTGCAGAATATGGAACCTACAGCTTGATAATGCCATATTGGATCTTCATGAGCAGGATGCGCTCGACGGACTGGTCAATGCGCTGCATTGTCAGGATGCCTTGCTGGAGGGCCTGTTTGAGGGCGCTGATCACCTGAGCGACAAGAGAGGGAGTATAGGGGCCTTCGATCATATCATCGCCTGCGGCAATTGATATCACGGCTGCCTGGCCCAGCGTCCAGGTCTGGCTGATGCCCTCCATGTAGAGGCCATCGGTAATCACCACACCGTTGTAGCCGAGCTGGCCGCGCAAAATGCCGCTAATAGTTTTATAGGAAAGTTCGGCGGGCAGTGAGGGGTCAATTGCCGGCATCAGCACATCGGTGGACATGATCATGGCTGGTTGATCCTTCTGGATCATCAATCTATAGGGGGCAAGATCAATGTTCTCGAGCTCGGTCAAGCTCCGGTCGACGACCGGTAAGCCAAAATGAGGATCCGAGGTGATCGCCCCTAAGCCGGGGAAGTGCTTGAGACAGCCAGCCACTCCATTGCTCTGCAGGCCGTTGAGAAATGCGCCTGCATATGTTGCTACAGCCTGAGGCGTGCTGCCAAACATGCGCGTCTCCAACACGGGCGGATCAACCGTCTGCACATCGACCACCGGAGCCAGATCGGCATTCATGCCCAATTCGCGCATCCATTGTGCATCCTGTACTCCCTGGGTGTAAGCAAAGTTGGGATTGCCGGTGGCGGCTATTTCTGCGGCTGAGGGCAGGTAGCCGTGGAAGGTGTAGAGGCGATTGACCAGCCCACCCTCCTGGTCGGTCGCGATGAGCAAAGGGATGGGCGCATCGTGCATGGCTTGCTGCGAAAGCGCATACACATTGCCAGCAACGTTGTCGGGAGGGTCGAAATTGTGATTGCTGGCCTGATACATGAAGCCGCCGGCAAACTGGTCTGCAATCATCTGCTGGAGGCCAGAAGCGCTATAGTCCGTCCCAAGATACTCGACCAGAATGAGTTGCCCGAGCTTCTGGTCAAGTGACATGCCCGCCATAATCTGCGTGACTTTCGCCAGCTCGGCGCGGCTGAACGCTTCTGTCGGCATACCATTCCTATCGGATTTGGGAGGAGCAGTGAAGGATACTGGAGACGCTGTGGGGACAGGTGTCGAGGGAAGGCTGCTGGCGGTGCTGGTCATAAAACTGCCACAGGCAGATAGCAGGGCAACAAAGCAGCACAGAGCGAGAGCAGAGCAGATATAGCTTAGCTTCAGATGAAACTGAGCTGCTTGCTTGTTCTCCCACATAAGATACGCCTTTCCTGCTGCTAGCATAGCAGAGCATATCATGGATGCATATGCATCCATAAATATTACGTGGCAGAAGCCAAGCAGTAACGATGAGGGTAGGGGCGATGCTGGCTATCGCTCTAGCTACCTCTGCCCTGGCAAACGAGGAACCAGGGCCATGCTGGCCATCACCCTGGCTGGTAGAGAAAATGCACGTTGCTTTATCACCATCTCCACCGTATAATAGAACCACGTCATTGAGTGGCTATGTAGATGGGCGAATGGAGAAGGAGTTGTGATCATGAAGACGTTCCCACCTCAAGGCAGCGAGCGACAGCATACCTATCCGTTTGATGCGGAGAGTGTAGTTGAAATGGCTCGCCTGATCAATCAAGCGGAGCTTATTACAAAGCACCTGGGGTCATTTCCTGAAGAGATCAATATGTCGCGTGTTCGCGATGTTCTCGATCTTGCCAGCGGCCCGGGTAGTTGGGTTCTTGATATCGCGTATATGTATCCTAAAATCAATGTTGTGGGTGTTGATCTTAGTGAGCTGGTTGTTGAATATGCGCAGGCTACAGCATGGGCAAGGAGGCTGGAAAATGCCAGCTTCAGGGTCATGGATGTGATGAAACCACTTGCTTTCGCTGATAGCTCCTTTGATATGGTGAATGCTCGCTTCCTGGCCGCTTTCATGCTCCCGGAAGCCTGGCCCAGGCTCATGCAAGAATGCTGGCGTATTACCCGCCCTGGTGGAACCACCATCCTGACCGATTGCGAGGCTGCTATTACGACCAGCCCGGCGCTTGAACGACTGCAAAGCCTGGGCACGCAGGCAATGAAGAAAGTTGGACAGAGTTTTTCTCCCGATGGGCGTAATTTTGGCATCACGCCAATGTTAAGCAGCTTTTTGCGAGATGCTGGCTTCCGGGACGTACAGTTGAAAGCTTATGTCATTGACTTTTCAGCAGGGACGGAAGCCCACTATGGTTTCTATCAGGACTTCATGATCATGCTGAACCAGGGACAGCCTTTCCTCATCAAAACGGGTATGGCGACGGCGGAGGAAGTCGAGTACCTCCAACAACTTGCGCTGGCAGAAATGATGATGGAAGATTTTCGTGGCATCTGGTACTACCTCAGGGCCTGGGGTAGAAAGCCAAAGTGACGCTTCTATTCTGGGATATAATAGACGTGTATGGACAGAGTAGACAAGCTTAGCGAGTTAGAAACAATACTGCAGGTTACATTTCATGACCGCTCCTTGTTATCACGAGCTGTAACGCATCATTCATGCTGCCCAGACACAGCGGTTCGCGATTCTTATGATACGCTCGAGTTCCTGGGCGATGCCATTATTAGCGCTCACGTCGTAGAACATATCTATCGCTCCTTTCCCACTGCAACAGAAGGAGAAATGACCGCGCTCAAATCCGAGGTTGTCAGCCGTCGTGTCCTGGCCAGGATCGGGCAGGAACTTGGGCTATTTTCCTTTATACGTGTCGATATCGCAAACTTGCGCACGTTTAATGAACGCTCTCGCGATTCCCTCTGTGCTGATGTGCTGGAGGCCATCGTGGGTGCCATCCAGATTGACCAGGGATCAGAGGTAGCACGGGAGTTTGTCGCACGCATCATCCTGCCGGCGGTCGCCCAATTAAGCCAGGAAACGCTCGATACCAATCCGAAGGGTCGCTTGCAGAAAATTATCCTGCAGCGTTCAGGCAATTTACCCCGTTACCGTGTTTTAGAGCAGAGCGGGCAAAACAACGATCGCATCTTTACGGTGGGCGTGTTCGAGCAAGACTTTTTGCTGGGTGTAGGAAGAGCTTCCAGCATCAAGGAGGCTGGCCGCCTGGCTGCACGTGAAGCCCTGGAGTTGCTACATGGGAAAGGCGCTTCCTGATACCGCTCCAGGATGGTATGAAGCCTCCTTGCCAGAGCAGGAGCGCAAACGCCTGGGTCACTTCTCAACGCCCCCGCTCCTGGTCGAACAGATCCTCGATGCGTGCGAGTATACTATTGCTAACGATCTCTCCGCAATACGTGTCCTCGATCCCGCCTGCGGTAGCGGCAATTTTCTGGCGGCTGCGGCCCAGCGCCTTCTCTGTTCTGGGCAGGGCGCCAATTATGCTCAGGATGGACTGGTTTCACTCATCCAACACAATATATGGGGCTTTGATCCCGACCCAGTCTCCTGCTTCCTCACCGAGATGCGTCTCCGCGCTGTAACAGCTCAATATGTTGCTCCTCCTACCTCAGTCAGGTTTCACGTTCACCAGTCAGATGCTCTTGCCCTGTCATGGGAGCCTTGTGTTGACCTTTTTCTGGCCAATCCACCTTACCTGGCTGCGAAGAATATGGATCTCACAGGCTACCTGCCAGCGCGCAGGCGCGGCCAGATCGATAGCTACCTGCTTTTTTTAAGTCTGGGGCTGCATATCGTGCGCCCTCATGGCTGGCTGGGCCTTGTGCTGCCTGACCCGCTATTGGCACGCGCCAACGCTGCCCCCGAACGCCTTCATTTACTGAAGGACTGCACAATCCACCATCTCTGGCATCTTTCCGGCGTGTTCCCCGCCCAGGTAGGGGCCGTTGTAATCATTGCTCAGAAGTGCGCTCCCAAAAGTACGCATCATATATCATGGGTACGCGAAAAATGGAATGTAGGTTCCCGATTTATCGTGAAACCCGATTTATCGTGCCCAGCCCCATCCAATGTAGGGGCCGATTTATCGTGCCCACCGCCGATTGATCGGCCCTCTGCCCATGATGGCACGCGCCCTGTAATGAATTGCAACCCTCTGGTTCTCCAATCCCTTTTCGCCAGGCAGCCGCGTGCGGAATTTCGCTACCTGCTGCATAGTGTACACGGTTCCATGCTTGACCACTTGCGCATGCAACTCGAAGAAGAGATGCACGCACCCTCTCCTCGTTTTCTGCCACTGGGAGCGTTTTTGACGATCCATCGTGGCGAGGAATTGGGGCGAAAAAGTCCATATCTTGTGCGAGGATTCGTGCCCCAGGTGGATGAGGAAGCGGACGGGCGACTGTATCCTGTCTTGCTTGGTGGAAGCGATATTCGTCCATATAAAGCGCCATCTGCAAATTATTGGATCGCTCAAAAGCACATCAAGAAGCCTTTAGACCGCTATCTCTCTCCCAAATTGCTGGTGGTAAAGAGCACAGATCGTTTGCAGGCAGCATTAGATGTGCAGAGCCATGTAGCATTGCAGACACTTTATTTGTTGCATTTTCGCAAGAGGGATGAGGAGGAAGATGAACTCTATTTTTTCCTTGCGCTGCTCAATTCTCGCTTGCTGCGCGAGTACGTCTATGTGCTGCATACGGCATATAAATGGGTGCAGCCGCAGATCGAGCAGGATGTCCTGGCGCATCTACCTGTCCCGCTTGCTTCAGTAGAGCAAAAGCAAGCGATCATCGAGCGTTCAAAGCAGTTGGCACGGGCGTGCAGTTGCAGCGGAGCGAACGCCGTTGTAGAATGGAATGAACACATGCAATCTATGTACGAGGAACTGGAGCGTGTTATATGTGCGCTCTATCATTCCGCATTGCTATCATCGTGACAGTGCTATCGACAAAGGTAGGCCCCTGATTGATCGGGGGCCGAGCGAAGCGAAGGAGTCAAGGCGTATGGCTGATACTCGCCCAATTCGTGTACTGGTCGCCAAGCCGGGCCTGGATGGGCATGATCGGGGAGCCAAGGTCATAGCTCGCGCTTTGCGCGATGCCGGAATGGAGGTGATCTACACCGGCATCCGCCAGACGCCCGAGATGATCGTGGAGGCAGCTATCCAGGAAGATGTGGATGCTATCCTGATGAGCATCCTCTCTGGCGCTCACATGGCGCTGTTCCCCAGGGTGATGGAACTCTTGAAGGAGAATGGCGTTGACGATGTGCTGGTCGCTGCAGGAGGCATCCTGCCCGATGAAGATATTCCGGCCATCAAGGCCATGGGGATCAAGGGCTGCTTTGGCCCAGGTACCTCAACCGATGAAATTATTGAATTTGTTCGTTCCAATATTGACCCCAATCGTTTGAAGGTCGAAGCATAGGTGTGCCTGTGGAAAACATTGTTGAGCGCGTCCTCGAGGGTGATCGGCGCGCGCTGGCTCGCATGGTGACGCTGATTGAGAACGAGATACCGGCCGCTCGCCGCTACCTGGCGCAACTCCACCAGTATGCCGGTCGTGCCCACATTGTTGGCGTGACTGGCGCTCCCGGCGCAGGCAAAAGCACGCTGGTGACCCGCATGGTACGAGAGCTGCGCCGCCGTGATCACAAGGTGGGCGTGGTTGCCGTTGACCCGACCAGCCCGTTTACCGGCGGCGCCATTCTCGGCGACCGCATCCGCATGATGGAGCTTTCAGGCGATCCCCAGGTATTTATCCGCAGCATGGCGAACCGGGGCCACCTGGGGGGTCTTGCAGCCTCTACCCGCGATGTTGTGCGAGCGATGGATGCCGCCGGATATGACCCGATCCTTGTCGAGACGGTCGGTACTGGCCAGGCGGAGGTCGAGGTGATGCGCACAGCACAGACGGTAGTGGTGGTGGTCGCTCCCGGCATGGGAGATGATATCCAGGCGCTCAAGGCCGGTATCCTGGAAATTGCCGACATTCTCGTCGTTAGCAAATCCGACAAGCCAGGAGCCGAGCAAACGGCTGCAGAACTGGCGATGCTGCTCAGCCTGGACCCGGCCCGCCGCTCGCACGAGTCTACTGCCTGGCGCATTCCTATCGTGAGAACTGCGGCTATCAAGGATCAAGGCATTACGCAACTGGTCGATACGATCCAGAAGCATCGTGAGTATCTGATCGAGAGCGGAATGCTGGCCCAGCGAGCGGAACGCCAGGTACGCAGCGAGGTCGAGGCGCTGGTCCTGCACTCTGTGGTCAATGCCCTCAAAGAGACCACAACCGAGGAAGAGTGGCTGCAAATGGTCGATGACATCAGGAAAAGGGAGCGCGACCCGTATAGCGTGGCGAACGAACTGCAGGAGAGGATAGGACTGCAACCATAAGAAAGCTGATTACTGCGCTCATCCATTGATGCCGCTCTGCTCGTTTGGGGAAAAATATTGTTGCCTTGATTCTGCTATTTTTAAATCTTTGGGTCTGATCCCATCCGTATCTATACCAAGTATGATTACCGGGATGTCGATATCTGCTACGCCTCTATGTTCTAGATCCCAAACAAATTGTTCAAAATATGAGACGCCTGTAGACATTTCCTCCGCGAGTCCTTTGACGGGCACAATTTCTATACCGCAATCAATCACACCCATCTTAGCAAAAATGGTCATTTTGGCACATACGTTATAAACCATAAAAGAATACTTACCAAATTGAACCTCCACGCCCAGCTTATTTTTCACAAAGTCCATATCCCTATATGCTACTTGCTCTTTACTGCTACGAACAGGTGGAACATAGTCAGGGACATAGAAATCTTTTGAATACTCTGCGGTAACCTTGTGATTGAGCCAGCCTCTAATTTTAAATTGCTCTTTGAACGCTTCATTTAATGCTGGCGGGCTGTACAAAACTCGATTTCTCATGGTCTTCTCGTAGCTTATTTTCGTCTTGCACTGTTCAGCATCCACTGCTTCAATGACTTGTAGCACCTCTTCCAGTTCGGGACGATGCTGTTTTGAAATAGCTTCCTTACCGCCTTTAAATGAATATATCCCCGCAATACGCATTACTCTTTCGCTCCGTTATTACGATTCGTCCATTCGAGGGGAACTTGCGAGACTTTTTCACGTCCCGACGGTTTATGAACAGGCCTCCCTAAAGGCCGAGTTTTTAGGGTTCCATTGTAGAGCTGATATATTCTTTCTTTAGTGATAGAGATGTACTCTGCTTCCCGATCTACGCCGATAGCTCTGCGATCGTGCATTAAAGCTGCTAGAAGCGTTGATCCCACACCACAATAGGGATCAAGAACACACTCATGCTCATTCGTAAGGGCCAGCACGCAACGCTCAACAAGCTCTACAGGAAATTGGCAGGGATGCACCGTTTTTTCTATATGATTTGCCTTAACATTTGGAATCTCCCAAATACACGTTTCCCATTCTTCCTGGAGAAACTCCCATATATCAGAGGGGTTTTTACCTAGGGGATTGCCAGATGGTCGTCCCTTGTTGGGTCCCTTAAAATGCCGCTTTCCAGGATACTTGGCTGGGATACGAACAGAATCAAGGTTAAAAGTATATTCATCACTTTTTGTAAACCAGAGAATGGTTTCGTAGCGTCCAGAAAATCTCTTGGAAGCGTGCAAACCATGCTCGAAATGCCAGATAATTCTGTTTCTTAGTCTGAGGCCATATTTCTTAAAAATGTGATAGTAAAAGACATCAAGAGGAAAAACTTCCCCCTCATCAACATAATTTCCTGTTTGCCAGCAAATACTTCCCTGATTGGTCAATATACGGACTAATTCGCAAATAACCCTCTCTTGCTCAGCAAGATAGAGAGAAATATTCTGCTTGCGCTCGTATACTTTGCCTATATTATAGGGAGGGGAAGTGACTACCAGCGATATTACACCATCAGGTATAGTCTTCAAAAAAGTTTCCGAATCGCCGTGATGAAGAATAATCTTGCCGTTATCACTATAATCCTCAAGGATTTGAAAGGGGTCAAAGTCTGATGCTGATTGAAATAAAGATGTTGTCACCATACTAATACTATCCCTCATAACGTTTATTGCTTGCTCCTGCTTAGAGCAGGAACCCATTAGAGCTAGCCAGGAAGGCCATGATGGTAAGACCTCCTGCTAATCTCTTCTTCCAGGAGTGTACCATAGCGGAAGCAACCTGTCGAGAGTCCTCATAGGCCAAAAAAGCATTGATTGACAAGAATAGTATCACTCACTACAATGCAGCAAGTGGGAATCCAACCCCAGCAATTTTTGTGTTGTAGGAGGCCTCGTATGTCGTCAGTATTAGCGCCAGAAAGTCACCCACCAGAACAGCTCCTTAGAGAACGCTTTCACATCTCCACCGGTTTTCATCCAGGTCAACGTGACATCATCGAACAACTCATGCAGGGAAACCGAGTCCTGGCCATCCAGCGTACAGGCTGGGGAAAATCTCTTTGCTACCAGATGGCAAGCCTGTACTACCCTCACCTCACCATCGTCTTCTCTCCGCTCAAAGCTCTCATGCGCGATCAATGCCAGCGCTGCAATGCAGCCTATGATATCCCAGCCGCCATTGTCAGCTCGGATTTCAGAGACGAGAATAGAATAACCTTAGAACAGGCCGTAGCCGGGAACTTCAAAATACTCTTCATCGCACCCGAACGCCTGAGCAATGCATTGTGGCAAGCATATGTTCCCAAAATGCGCATCAGTATGATCGTGATTGACGAGGCCCATTGTATTTCCACCTGGGGCCATGATTTCCGTCCTGATTACCGCCGAATTGTCCATCTCGTAAATGCCTTCCCTAAAAACATGTCCATTCTAGGCTTGACGGCGACGGCCAACAAGCGTGTAGAAGAGGACATCTTGCAGCAAATAGGGGTCGCGCAAGTCATACGAGGCAGCATGCAGCGCCCCAATCTCTATTTGAACGTCGTCAGAACGTATGGTGACCGGGAGAAGCTGAGTTACCTGGCGGAAATCCTGCCGTACTGCCCTGGAACAGGCATTGTTTATACAGCGACGAAACATGATGCCGAAATGGTGGCGATGTTTCTACGCCAGCAGGGCATTAATGCCGAATACTATCATGCCGGCAAGGAAGATGCTGGCCGCCAGGAGATTGAACAGGGCTTGATGACAAATCAGTATAAGGTGATCTGTGCAACAAACGCTCTAGGTATGGGTATCGATAAGCCCGATCTGCGTTTCGTGATTCACTATCATATCCCGGCATCACCTATTCATTATTATCAAGAAATCGGCAGGGCAGGACGTGATGGAAAAGTTTCATGGTGTATTCTCCTCTATGATCCGGCTGATATTGAGATACAAGAGTACTTTATTCGCAGCGCCAAACCTGAGAACAAGCACTATGAAATGATCCTGTCGCTGCTGCGTGCCTTCCCTAATGGACTGGGCGAGAAGGATATGATGCTGGCGACAGGATTAGCGCAGACGCCATTGCGCAATATCCTGGCCGATCTGCAAGAACAGGGCTTTATTGAAAGGAACGCAAAAACAGGCCTATACAGGGCGCTAGGTCGCCTGGGATCGATAGACTTTTCTTCATTTGATTTGCTTCGCACGCAAAAACAACAGGAGTTGAGCAATATACAACAATATGCTCAAACGGATGGATGCTATTCAGAGTACCTTACGGCCTATCTTGGCGATGAGCCTGGCTACAAGTGCAGGGTATGCGGTAATTGCCGGGCCTCAAACTTTCCGCATGTGAGGCCATCAGAAAGAATACAAGTAGCGGCAGCTCGTTTTCTGGAAGAAGATTTCCTGCCTCACATCGAGAAGCGAGGGACAAAGACCCAGCCGGCGCATGAGGCCGGCTGGGCGCTGGCATATCATGGCAAGAGCAGTACCGGAAAACTGGTACGGGCAAGCAAGTATGAAGATGCCGGGCCGTTTGCCCTGCAACTTGTCAATCGAGCGGTTGAGGTCATTCAAAACCGCTACCCAATAGACAGGATCAATGGTATAGTAAGCGTACCGCCGACAAAAAGCGGCGTGCTGGTGGAGAACTTTGCTCGCCAGGTTGCAAATCAGCTCGGCATTGAGTATTTGCCTGTGGTAGCAAAGGTGCGCACAACGCGCGAGCAGAAGGAATACACAAACTGGCGACAAAAAGCTGAGAATGTCAAAGGCGCGTTTTGTGTCCGCTCGCCTGGGCGGGTTGCAGGTCGTACACTGCTACTGATTGATGATATTTACGATTCGGGATGGATGCTGCGTGAAATTGGCCAGACCTTGATGCAGGCAGGGGCGCAGGCGGTTTATCCGTTTGCGATCACCAAGACTGCCCACTCGGATGACCAGTGATAGCATATGAGGAGAAGATATAGGATGGATTTACGAGAGCAGGCATGCTGGCTCCTGCTGGTATTTGAGAGCGGGCTGTCTACCCGTATCGTCAATGATATTCTCGTGATATGGTGCAAGCAGCTTGGGCGAACGTTGCAAGACTTCTTTGAAGCCGGCGCACAAGAATGGAGCGAGATATGCCATTTGAGCCTGGAGATGATCCAGAAGCTCGAAGCAGCAAGGGAGAAGCTTGTGGGACAGACATTCCTGGCTGAGCAATTGGAGCACGATCAAATTCAGTTGATGACCGTGCTTGAGCCGGAGTATCCCGTGCTGCTCAAGAAAGCGCTCACCCGTAGTCAAATTCCATCCCTTCTTTTCTACGTGGGCGATCTGTCCATCCTTGATCGTCAAACCATCGCGATCATTGGTTCGCGTAACGCCAATGATACGAGTCTCACCTTTACCCACGAGGTTGCAGGCTACCTGTCAGAGCAAGGTGCGAATGTGATCAGTGGGCATGCTCGCGGGGTTGATCGTGCAGCCTTTGAAGGTGCGATGAGCTGTGACGCGGGGCATACGACGGTTGTCTTGCCGCACGGTATCCGCAAATTAAGCAAGGTGCAGGTGCGTGACTTGCAACCGAAAATTGAGAATGGAAATGTGCTCTTGTTGAGCCAATTTCATCCCGATGCTCCCTGGACGGTCGGTCGCGCTATGGAGCGAAATAACGTGGTAACCGGCCTGGCACAAGTGGTCATTGTGGCGGAATCTGATACAAAGGGCGGAACATGGGAGGGAGCCAATGGAGCGCTCAAACAGGAGAAACGGGAGAAACAAGGAAGGCGATTGTATGTTCGCCAACCTGGAACCAACGAGTTGCTCCCTGGCAATAAGCTCTTGCTTGAGAAAGGCGGCTTGCCATTATCCTGGCCCGTGGATGATCTGGATAATGCTTTTTCAAGGATACTGCAAGAGAGCGGCGAAATCCTGGAGAAACAACTAAATTTGCCACCTCCCGCAAGCCAGTTGTCGCTCCTTCCCATTCCAGAAGAGTAAACCATGTCCCAGTCTATAACCATCCTCGAATTGCGGGGGCGCGATCTCATGATTACGTCACCGCAGCATTTGTTGACGCTGCCGGCGCACGAACTGCTGAATACGCTTTTTGGGATGCATCTCCCGGCGGCGGTACGTGCTAGCTTAGTCTGGGACAGGCGCACCCGCTCCCTGCGCACGCAGCCTATGCATTTCACGGCTGTCAAACAGGCCCTCCAGCAGCAGCGCACCCCCTTTACCGTCGCCTTCGATGAGCGACCTGCACTGCCGGTTCCCATATCGCTGAGCATAGAATCGCGCCCATACCAGGAAGAGGCGCTGACTGCCTGGCTGGCTGCCGGCAGCGCCGGAGTGGTTGTTTTGCCAACCGGCGCGGGCAAGACGTTCGTGGCGGCAATGGCGATTGCCGAGACCCGCTTGTGGACGCTGGCAGTCGTGCCGACGCTTGATCTTTTGCAGCAATGGCGTACAGCCCTGGCCGGGGCATTATCATTGAGCGCGGGGGATATCGGCATGTTTGGCGGCGGTGAGAAAGACATCAAGCCCATTACTATCATTACCTACGATTCTGCTGCTATCTATCCTCGTGAACTGCGCCGCTTCGGCTTGCTGATCTTCGATGAATGCCACCACCTGCCCGCGCCGACCTATCGTCTCATCGCGGAGAGCGCCTTTACACCCCTGCGCCTCGGCCTGAGCGCCACACCTGAGCGCAGCGACATGGCACATACAGAGCTGGATGAACTGGTCGGGCCGGAGGTCTACCGCCGCTCTCCGGCAGAACTGACGGAGGAGCGTTACCTTGCGCAATACCAGGAGGTGCGTATCGACGTTGCGCTGTCGAGCGAGGACGAAGTACGCTATGCCGAGCGAAGGCGCATGTACAATGCGTTCTTGCGGCGACGCCGTATCAGCATTCGCTCGCCGGAGGAATTTCAACAAAAGCTGATTTTCCTCAGTGCGCGCGATCCTGAAGCGCGAGCCGCTATGCTGGCATGGCGCGAAGCACGCAATATCGCCATGAATGCTCCGGCCAAGTATGCCGAGATCGAACGCCTCTTGCATAAACATGCTGGTGACCAGGTGCTGCTCTTTTCGGAATATAACCCCGTCGTTGATGAAATCAGCCGCCGTTTCTGCCTGCCCAGCATTACGTATAAGACGCCAGCCGAGGAACGCCGCGCCATCCTGGAGCGCTTTCGCGCGGGCCAGTACACCAAGCTGGTGACAGGAAGGGTGCTCAATGAAGGCGTTGACGTGCCGGATTGCCGCGTGGCAATTATCGTTAGCGGGAATAGCACCAGGCGCGAGTATATTCAACGCCTGGGGCGCGTCTTGCGTCCTAAAGAGGGCCAGGCTCTTCTGTACGAGCTGGTGACAACCGGCACGACGGAAGAAGAGATGGCCAGGCGCAGGAAAGATATCTAGTTCAGGAGAGCGTTGTGCGTTTCAGCTTACAAGACGTTAAAAAACAGGTACATAGGCGAGCCGGTGAGCTGTATGTTTCGCTACACTTTCTTCACCCTGGAGAGCTGCGCTCAGAAATAGAGCGCCTGATCACCTATCACGAACAGCTACTTGGGCAGCCGCAGCGCCTGTTCTCGCTCGATGATGCCAGCGCGTATATTGCAGATTATCGTCTTGCTCATTGCCTGATCAGCACATTGAGCGCCTGGTACACCTGGCAGCAGCGCGATTGGCGCGAAGCGCTGGATCGCATGGAGGACAAAGCATATGAGAAGCTCAAGGAGGACGGGATAATGTCTCCCATGCACCTGCGGTTGGCGCTCTTCGATTACGCCAATGAACGCTATCATGGCTTTCTGGATGCAGGGATGCGAGCAGAGGCGCTCAGGCAGTTCGCTGAACCACACCAGTTGAGCGTCTCAGTCCTGGAATACCTGCTCGCGCTCGATAGCGATGACGAGAAGATTCTGGTGCGCAGCTCCTCTCGTCCACCCCCGGCGCAAGATGTAGCTACTCTCTACAACCAATGGGCTTTTGAAGCAGCGCTCTTCAATGCCTCCAGCGTGCATTTCGTCATCGATTGCGAGGCGTTTGAGCAAACGGCCGCCATGAAGACAGCATCAATCGCATCCAGGACGATTGGGACAGGCATTGGTGCCGCGATCAAGCGCCTCTGTTATCTGGCGCGCCGCCTGGGCGTTTATTATGATCTTGCTTATGACAAAGAATGGGATCATTCTCGCCCACATGCTAATACATCAGCGCGCTACATACACCTCATGCTCTACGGCCCGCAGGAGGTGACGGGCGCTCCCCAACAGTACGGCATACGCCTTGTCCAGCTCTGCCGCATGTTACTCGATTACGGCATCACACAGCGCCAGCCGGGCAAGCAGGCGCATAGGCATAGTGAGCAAAAGCAGGCAGGAAGGGGTAACGCTACCAGGATTTCAGCAGATGCCATCGTGGAGGTCGAGGCTATAGTGCATTTTTTACAGCGCTCGTATCGCTTCGCCATTGATAGAGATGTGCTCTCATTGCTGCCTGCCCTCAGTGAGACAAACCAGGCAGCAGCAAACGGACAGGCAGAGGTGGCTCGAGAAGAGCGAGGGCAGGGGCAAGCCCTGCCCCTACCCTACGACGCCTGCACAGGCCGATCCGTGTATGGTAGGGGCAATCCTGGCGGTTGCCCTGGCACTTCGACCATCTTTGATAGCAGCATTGAGCAGTCTTTTGCCGAGATGTTCGCGGCCCTGGAGAAGAACAGCGCCGTTGATGGCTGGATGCTTGTGCGCGAACCGGAGCCGTTATTGCTCGGCCAGGGAGTCTTTATTCCCGATTTTGCTTTCACGCGCGATCATCGTCGTATCTATGTAGAAATACTTGGTTTCTGGACTCCTGCCTATCGCGAGCGGAAGATACAGAAACTGCAGCAGTTGCAAGGACGTGACGACATTATGCTGGCTATCCCGCTTGAGGCAAAGGAAGCATTTAACGAGATCAGCACAAAATTTCCTGTGGTCTGGTATGAGGGACAATTATCCGCAATAGACCTGTTGAATCTATTGCGTAGCCATTATGATGACTTTGCGGAGCGGCTGGCAGCCATCGACATCGAGGCGGTTCGCAGGCGCGTGGAGAGCGAGGGCCTGCTGCCGGAATCATTGTGTTACGAATTGCTGCATTGCTACCGGCGTTCGGAGCTTGTGCAGGCAGCGGAGCTTGTAAGCGAGAAGAGGATAGAGTTCACCCCAGGTATCGGGCTGTACCAGGCTGAGTGGATGGAACAACTGCGAGTCTCGTTCCTAGAATGGTTAGGGAGCGCCCGGCGCTTGCCGCTGGTGGATGTCTTGCGAGAGAGTAGAGAGCGCTGGCCAGTGCTCGCTGCATGTGCAGATGCCTGCATCGAGGCTATACTTGGCCTGTGGCCAGAGGTTCGGATCAAGCGCAGTTCGATTTTCGATGCTGTGGTAGAATATGCTGGAGCTGGAACGGAAGAGCAGAATACTGGTACTGAGCCTGTGCCTGGTACAACTGGCAGTAAATATGGTGCAGAGTCCGCTCCGGCAAGGAAAACAGTGCGGGAGAAACGAACAGCGCAGAAAAAACGGGTGGTGAGGGAGGAATCACAGGGATTATTATGGGATGAAGGTTAAAAAGTCTATGGATGCAAATGAACTGATAGGTATTACGCTCGGTACCTGTACGCTTGAGCGCGTGATCGGGCGCGGGGGCATGGGAGCCGTCTTCCTGGCACAGCAGTCGCGCCCGCTTCGTACCGTCGCGGTGAAAGTGCTTATCCCCTCCAATACCTTTGACCCCGACCAGCAGCGCATTTTCCTGGCCCGCTTTCGCCGCGAAGCCGATACGATAGCCAAGCTCGATCACAGGAATATTCTGCCTGTCTATGAATATGACGAAGCTGTTGTTGACCAGGAGCAACTGGCTTACCTGGTGATGCCCTACATTCGTGGAGGTACGCTGCGCGAGCGCCTGGATGAGATGCGGCGCACCGGCTCCTACTTTGACCTTAAAACGGTGGCAAGTTATCTCAGCCAGGTGGCCGATGCGCTGAGTTATGCTCATGGCCTGGGTATCGTCCACCGTGATGTCAAGCCGGCAAACCTGCTGTTCCACCAGGATGGGCGCCTGCTGCTGAGTGATTTTGGTATTGCGCACCTGAGAGCTATGCCGGGCATGCCTGATATGTCCACCTTGACCGGTGTGGGAAGCTTCCTGGGTACAGCAGAATACGCCTCGCCTGAGCAGATTAATGGCGACAAAGTCGATTACCGTTCAGATATTTATTCGCTTGGCACCATTCTCTACGAAATGCTTACGGATAGCGTTCCCTTCACAGGCCCCAATCCTTTTATGGTCATGACTAGGAAGCTGAACGATCCGGTGCCTTCAATCAGGGCGAGCCGCTCCGAACTGTCGCCTGCCATGGATGCTATCGTGATGAAAGCGCTGGCCAGAAATCCAGATGATCGCTACCAGACCGCGACAATGCTGGCAGCAGATTTCAGATCTGCGGTCGCTGCCGCCTCAGGAACCAGGTTGCGCCTTGGCGGTGATGCCAATAGCAGCGACCTGACGATAGCCGAACAGCCGTGGGGATCATCCTCCCCGGCTGCGGCCCCGGCTCCCAGTGCTGCTAATACGGGGCCGGCAGCTCAGCAAGTAGCCTCGAGTCCTCCGGGAGGAGCCGCATGGCAGCAGCCGCCCCCGCCCTGGCAATGGCCGCAATCCCAGGCGCAAGTACAGCCAACTCCTGCAGGTGGAAACAATGGCGCATCTGCGCAAGCTGGCAAGCGCACAACAGGGCCGGATGCGCTCACCTATCGCCAGGGGCATCGCCTGCTCTTCTATGGCGGCCTGCTGATCACGCTGCTGCTACAGTGGCTCGTGTTCTCCTACTTAACGAGAACCAGCAACAATGGAACCGAAGCGCTGGCCATGCTGGGCATTCTTGTGGGAGGCAGCATCAACCTGCTGCTGCTGGCTGCTACCTGCTTTACAGCCGTGATACGCGACCGCCGCACCGGCAGATTTGTCATCCCAAGCCTTATCAATGCGCTTATCGCTCCATTGATCAGTGGCCTGTTCATTGATTTTGGCGCTCAACATACAGGCATCGGTTACCATATCGTTGCCTATGTGATATTACTGGGCAGCAACCTGTATGCCCTGCGCCAGTTGGCCCACGTCGATGCTCGAAGAGAACAGATCAGGGTGGCGAACGTTTCATGGGGCCCGGCCATTGTGGGCGCTTTAACTGGCCTGCTGCCCTTAACGATTATCCTCACTTTTGCCCTGACCACCCTTGTTTCACGCGCTCCTGTGCCTGTCAATGGCGCTCCCATGCTTGCTCTGCTGCGCGCCTTGTTCATTGTATTCGTTGGCATACCTACGCCAGGAGCCGTGATGGCCGTAAAGCTGTCACAGCAGATGAGATTTGCTACGCTGCTACGCAGTAGCGCTATCGCGGGCATGCTCATGTGTGTTGGCGCCATGCTCCTTGTCGTGCTCCTCGGCATCATCTTTTCATCAAACCATAGCCAGGTTCTGGAAGGCCTGCGTCAAACCTGGCTCGTGCTGCTGATCATGGCGGCTATCCTGGCCGTGCTGGGCGCTTTACGCGGCATGCTCGACTCCTGGGTGTACCAGAAAATAAGAGGGAACGCAAAAGCGAATCCGTAACGTTATGAAAGTTCTGCTCCGGCTTTCGCCCTCCGCCACAACTCTTCCCACTCCTCCAGGCTATACGACTCAAACGAACGCCCTTGCTGGCGAATGAGTTCTTCCATTGCTTGGAAGCGGCGACGGAATTTGCGGTTGGCATGGCGCAGCGCCTCTTCTGCATCGACGTGCAGCCAGCGCGCAACTTCTGCTACCATGAACAACACGTCACCTAGCTCGTCGCGCTGATCTTCTGGTGTCCTGGCTGCTCGCAGTTCTTGAACTTCCTCTTCCAGCTTGGCGAACACATCCTCCAGCTTCTCAAACTCGAAGCCCGTCTTTGCCGCACGCTTCCCATATTCCTGAGCAACGATCAGGGCGGGAGAAGCCAGGGGAACGCGATCAAGCACGCTTTCCGATTGGACATCTTTGCCGGCGGCAGCCCGCTCCTGCCTCTTGATGACTTCCCAGTTCTGGATTACCTGCCCGGCATTGCTCACCTCAACCTCACCGAAGACGTGCGGGTGACGCCGGATCAGCTTGGAGTTGACGTGCTCAAAGACATCACCGATGGAGAAATCGCCTTCCTGGCGCGCAATCTCGGCGTGCAGGTAGACCTGGAGCAGCAGGTCGCCCAGCTCCTCGGCCAGCTTGTGCATGTCGTTTTCTTCCAGCGCCTCGACCACCTCGTAGGTTTCTTCGATCACGTAGCGCGTGAGGGACTGGTGCGTCTGCTGGCGATCCCAGGGACAGCCATCGGGTTCACGGCGCAGGCGCATGGTGATGTAGCGCAGGGTTTCCGGCAGGCGCAGGGCTGTGAGTTCATCGGCCGGTGGGACATAGAGCGTGCTGAGATGATTGGCGGCATTGCTGCGGTCAAGCTCGTAGAGGGGCAGCTCGATCACCGTCTCATCATGATCCACTCCGGTCGCCTTCACCAGCTTGACAAGCCATTCATCAGGATAGAGTTCGCTTAACGCCAGCTTGACTGCGCTCGCCAGGCGGCGGTTATAGACCTGGGCGACCAGCAGTGGCAGTGTAGGAATAATTTTCCCGGCTATCTCCTGTGTTTGCAGGGATGCCAGCATTGTGGCATCAACAAGCTGCGTGCCGGTCTCTAGAGGATCGAGTCCTAAGGCGGTACAGACGGGTTCCAGGAAGGAAAGGCCGGCCACAATGCTGGTAGACAGATTGCGCTCCTGCGCCAGAGCCAGCAGCCGCCGGACTGATGCCTCGCCGATTAGCGGGTGCCCCGGCACAGCATAGATAATAGGCTGCTGTAGTGCAAGCGTGCAAAGTTCTTCTGCAATCTGCTCATAAAGTGTTTCCCAGTTAGCGGATGCATCATAGAGGCGGTCAAATGACTCGATCTGGAGAGCGGGTAGTTCCGCTCTCAGTGGCTCAACGGTAGGATGGATCAAAGTGCGCAAGTAGACGGTGCTGCCGTTTGCTGCTGCCTCTGCTAAGACTCTGCGCGCCTGGAGGGTCAGATCGGCCAGTTTGCCCGGGCCAAGCCCCACAATGGTGATAGATGCTGCCATGTAAGTTAGTGTTCCTCTCTGCTTAACCTGATATTGTTATGATGTAGTCTAGCGATGGGAAGCGTTCATGTCAAATACAGGGAGCTGAGCATGAGAGAGGCAAGCCCTCCCACTACCATATACGGATGAGGCAGCGCCGTATATGGTAGTGGCGACCCTTGCGGTCGCCATGTCCCCGCCTCCATGTCAAATAGAGCAATGAGGCATTGTCTAACTTGTTATTCCGTGTTATGCTTTTGATAACAGCCTTTTTCCTTTCTTACAATCGGACAAATCAACTGAGGGAGGTCTTTCATATGGTAGCTGCTTCTCAGAAGCCTGTTTGCCCGGTATGCAATAAATCCGACAAGGTCATGAAACTGCAGACGGCCTTTAACGAGGGCATTGAGCGCTTTGCCCCGCCACCCATGCCCACAAAAAGGGTATCTATGATAGGCTATATGGCCTTCGGTATGTTCATTGTCGGCATATGTCTCTTCTTCATCTTCATACTGGTCGGCTCTGAAAGTTTCGGGACAGGCTTTTCTATTGCCGAACTGATCCTCGTTATCCTGACGCTCGGCTGCATCGTGACTGCGCTGGTGCTTTCCTACATTGCTTTTACGAAGGCGGTTAGAGGTGATCTGGAGGTGTCGAAGCAATATCCAGAGTGGGATCGCGCCATGGAGCGCTACAATCGTTTACGGTATTGCGCGCGCGATAATGTGGTGTTCGACGCCGAAACGAGAAAAATCATCAGCGAGGAGGAGCTTGCCTCTCTGCTGTCTACCGAGGTGAAGCAGGAGCAAGAGAAGAGCCAGGCGCAGACTTCTTCGGCTTAGAGCTTGACATTCTCGACAATATTATGTAAACTAGAATTGTAACAAGCAAGCGGTTAAAACCACCACACCCTGGCTACTTCCCCGGCCAGGGTTGTATTGTCCCCTGTAGTGCATCTTCCTCTTTGTCGTTTCCTTCCAACAGGTGCCGCTCCACACCTGAATTCTCCCCTTTTCTAGAGGGCTTCCTTGCCGTACTATCGCTCCGGATAAGCTGCTGGCTTTATTCCTGGATGAGCAGGCGGCAGGTGAAGCCCTCTCCCCTTTTATGAAGGGGAATATTTTCCTCTCATGTATGCTGGAAGCAGGAGGGACAACCGGGCAAGGTATCTCTGACAAGGTACCTTACCGGGTGAGAAATAGTTATGGCGACACCAGATACACTCTTACATCTTATTGCCGGCTTACAGCAGGATATGACAGTAACAGATGGGCGGCGCAGGTTGCTCGAATACATCCGGCAGAGCACCAGTACACGCCTGGCGCTCTTATTTGCGCTTGATCGATCAGGGGAGATGCTAGACCTGTTAGAGTATAGCGGGCGCCGTCCCCGGCGCATACCCCAGAGTATGCCTGGGCGAGAGAACCCCTCCTTCGATGCAGAGCATATCCCTGTAGAGGGGCTTTTCGGTGAGGCGCTGCACGCGCCAGGGTTTGTATATATTGCTGATGCCAGCAGCGATCCCCGCAGCCTGCCGGCAGAGCGATACTGGATGGGGCACAACAGGCATGTCATTTTGAGCCGCCTGGCACAGCATAGTGAAGCCCGGGGCGTTCTCGTGCTCTGTTTTGCTCAAGAAGACAGGGCACGGCGGAAGAAAGATGGGCAACCCTTCGAACTGGCGATAGACGAGGGGAATCTCCTTATCTGCACAGCTCTCTTATCTGCTTACCTTTTTCCAACCGCAGGAGGCAATGCCAGCCCTCTTGCTAGCATTCGCCCTCCTGGAGGCACAACATCGCTTTCTTCCGGGCAACCTCTTTCAAAGCGCTATGAAGCACGGCTCCATGCCGCCCTTGAGCAAGAGCGAGAGCGTATCGCGCGTGATATCCATGATGGTGCAGCCCAGCGCATCGCCCATGTCATTCATAAGCTCGATGTTGCCCAGCGTATGCTGGAGAAGCAGCCCCACACTGCCCTGCGAGAGCTTCATCAGGCTTCTGTACTCCTGAAGATGAGTCTGGATGAGCTGCGGCATAGCATCTTCTCGCTCGTGCCGGTATCGTTAGAAAAACAGGGGTTGAAGCAAGCCTTGCAAGCATTAATAGAGGAGTATATGCGCAATCAGCCTGGCACGAAGATCAGCCTTGAGATGGATGATCTTTCCCTGCTTCCCTCGTCTTTAGAGGCTGCCCTCTATCGTTTCATCCAGGAAGCCCTAAACAACGTATGGAAACATGCCTATGCTACGCTTGTCGCTATTCGCATACGTGTTCTTGCGGGACTGCTGGTTGTGGAGGTGAGCGATAATGGTCGCGGCTTTGACATAGAGCGATCAGGAGAAGGATGGCATATGGGCCTGCGTACTATGCGCGAGCGCGTGCGGCAACTGGGAGGAAACTGGGAAATCCAGAGCAAGCCCGGCAGGGGAACGACTGTGAAAGCTCGCTTTCCCCTGCCTGTCTCGTCTACTATGCTGACTGTGCGGGAACGTGAAGTCTTGCAGTTGCTGGTTGAGGGGTTAACCAACCGCGCTATCGCTGAAAAGCTCTCTGTAAGTACGGAGACGGTGAAATCGCACGTGCATCATATCATGCAGAAAATGCAGGTGCACGACCGCACTCAGGCCGCGGTAACTGCTACGCGGCAACACTGGCTGTAATCTTCTCATATAGCGCTGCCTGGGAACGGGATCGTCCCTGTAGGGGCAAGGAGCGGTGTGGATGTGGTGTGGGGGCCTTGTGCTTGCCCTCGCGCCTCTCGCCCATTGCTCATCACCAGACAACCTACCTTTGTAAAGCTTCTACAGCCCCTACGGATCCTGGTCGGGGAGCAGTCCCTGGCGCAGCGCGAAAATGGCCGCCTGGGTGCGATCTCGAATGCCCAGCTTCTGGAAGATGACCGAAAGGTAGTTCTTGACCGTCTTTTCCGAGTAGGCCAGCCTCTCCGCAATCTCCCTGTTGCTCATACCCATTGCCACGCAGCGCAGGATTTCAACCTCTTTCTCCGAAAGCGCCTGGATGTGCTGGCCTGCCGGCAGAGCTTCCGAGAGGCGGCGAAATTCATTCACGATTGCTCCTGTCAGGCTGGATTCGATGAACATTCCACCCTGGCTCACCGTTCTGATGGCCTGGGCTACTTCCTGTGAGGAGGCGCTTTTGAGCAAGTAGCCTCGCGCGCCATTTCTCATGGCCTGCAGCATTTGCTGCTCTTCACGGTGCATCGTCAGCATAATGACTGCAATTGATGGGAATTCCTGGGTTATTTGCCTGGTAATCGCAATACCGTCCACCGTTGGCATACGAATATCCATCAATACCACATCAGGAGCGATCTGGCGAATCTGGTGTAGCGCATCAAAGCCATCTACTGCCTCACCAATAACCTGGATATCTGCTTCCAGCTCAAGCAGTTGCTTCAACCCCTCACGCATTAAGGCATGGTCGTCTGCCAGCAAAACGCTGATCACCGCGCTTTTTGCTTGCCCCAGCTCTCCATCTCGCTGTTGGGTACTGATCTCTGCGCCTGACCTCTCATCAATTTCGCTATCATCGCTTGTGGTAGCAACTGCTGTCGCTACTTTTGCTCCGGGAGCTGGCTCTGCCTGCGTTGAGACTATCGCCTTCTTCTGCGCGTTATTGCTAGTGTTCTGGTACATACACGACTCCTTCCGGCGTGTGAGTGGAAACGCAACTGTATTGATAACCAGAAGCCTGATATGGTTCAATAAAACAATAAATACGATCTATCCCAGGAAAGGATTACCCGTCCTATACGTAGTATAACAAGCAAGCGTTATAATGCATCACTCACCTGGGGGATTTTTCTGCACGCTTGCTTATCGTGAGTATGACGAAAGCAAGAGAAAGGCTATTCTGAATATGGAAACTGAGCAAACTGAAACAGACATACTCTCGCACATCTACGTGGAGGTGGAGCGGCGCTTCGCGGGCATCGATGATCTGGCTCACGGCTGGGAACACGTGAAAAGGGTCTATTCGCTGGCCCTCTATATTGCTGAGCGAGAGGGAGCCGATCGCTTTATTACAGGTCTGGCAGCGCTCATGCACGATTTAGGTCGTACTGTACAGGAAGAGCATACGACGATGCATCACGCCGACCGCTCGGTCATGCTCGCAACCGAACTGCTCAACGCTTACCGTGTTCCTGCTGGTATCCAGGAAGCTATTCTCCATGCTATCATCGCGCACAGTTTCAGTCGTAATGTCGAGCCGCGCACGCTAGAAGCGCGGGTGGTGCGCGATGCCGACCGGCTGGATAGCCTGGGCGCTATCGGCATCCTGCGCTGGGCTATCACGGGCACGTTAGGGCGCACTGCCCAGACAAGAAGCTACCATCCCACCGACCCGTTTGCCGAGCAGCGTCCTCCCGATGACAGCCACTACATGCTGGATCACTTCTTTACCAAATTGCTCAAATTAAGTGATACAATGGCTACAGAAACAGGTCGCGTGCTTGCCAAGCAGCGCACGGCCTTTATGCGTCGTTACCTGGATGAATTGCGCAACGAATTGAATAATGATTTTTAACGACCAAAAGCGGTACCCCATGTCATGCTGAGCGCTGCGAAGCATCTGATGCTTATAGACGGAGATCCTTCGCTGCGCTCAGGATGACAAACCATTCCCGATCCTGAGTGGTAAACATCATTATTGAGCATGTGACAACTTGAAGATGATGTGGAAAGGATAGATCATGAGAGCCATTATTAGCGTCGCAGATCGTGAAGGATTACCGGAGCTAGCAAGGGAACTACAGAACCTCGGTGTGGCAATCTTCTCAACAAGTGGCACACTGCGGGCGTTACGCTCTGCGGGCATTCAAGCAGAGCCGGTTACTACGCTTACGCAATTTCCGGAGATGCTCGGCGGGCGTGTCAAGACTTTGCATCCATCTATTTTAGCCGGTATTCTCGCCCGGCGCGATATGCCTGAGCACCTGGAAGAAATCCAGGCGCATGGCATTGCCCCAATTGATATCGTTGTTGCCAACCTGTACCCCTTTGCCGAGACAGTAGCGCGCCCCGCTACGGCATTGAAAGAGGCCCAGGAGCAGATCGATATTGGCGGCGTGACGCTGATACGGGCAGCCGCCAAGAATTTCCAGGATGTGCTTGTGCTAGTGCGCCCGCAAGATTACGCCTCTGTGATGCAAGAATGGAGCGAGCTGGGCGATGTCAGCCTGGAAACGCGCAGGCGGCTTGCCGCGATCGCCTTTCAATATACTGCAAGCTATGATACAGCCATTGCTGAATATTTCCGTCAACCGGCCACGGATTATTTCCCAGAAGAGCTAACCCTTTCGTTAGAGCGCATACGCATCCTGCGCTATGGAGAAAACCCGCACCAGCGGGCCGCGTTTTATCGCTGGGCAGAGGTCACACCAGCCTCAGCGTTGCCGGTGCCCACTGTGGCCGGAGCAGAGGTGCTGCATGGCAAGGAACTCTCATACAACAATCTGCTCGACCTTGATGCCGCGCTGGCTGCTGCCGGTAGTTTCACGGCTCCCACCGTGGCGATCATCAAGCACACCAATCCGTGCGGGCTGGCCTGTGGCGATACGCTGCTAGAAGCTTATAAGAAGGCTCACGCGGGCGATCCGATTTCAGCATATGGCGGCATTATCGGCTGCAACCGGCGGGTCGATGCAGACACGGCACGCGAGATCACGCAGTTATTCTACGAGGCCGTCATTGCTCCAGGTTATACGTCAGAGGCGCTGGAGATACTGCGCGGAAAAAAGAACCTGCGCCTGCTCGCCACGCATAGCCCCATTGAACCGCGGGCCGTAAACACGCAATCGCTGATGGCTGGGCGCCCCGATGTGCGTAGCGTGAGCGGTGGCCTGCTCTTGCAAACGCCAGATTATATTGCAGAGCAGGAGCAGGAGATCGAATATTCGGTCGTGACCGAGCGCGAGCCAACCTTAGAGGAAGTGACCGATCTGCTGTTTGCGTGGAAGGTGGTGCGCCACGTGAAATCGAACGCCATTGTGCTGGCCCACAAGCTGGCAGTAGTCGGCGTGGGCGCGGGACAGATGAACCGCGTGACCAGCGTCAACCTGGCAGTAGAGAAAGCGGCAGAGCGCGCGCGCGGCTCGGTGCTGGCATCGGATGCCTTCTTCCCCTTTGATGATGGCGTCGAAGCAGCGGCCAAAGCCGGTGTTACGGCCATCATCCAGCCTGGCGGCTCCATTCGCGACGAGGATGCTATTCGCATGGCCAATCGCTACGCTATCGCCATGATCTTTACGGGCAGGCGGCATTTCCGGCATTGATCGCTGAGGGTTCTAGGACGAGGGCAAGGGCAGGCACAAGGGAGAAGCGGACGGACGACCACAAGGGCCTACCCAACCACTCCGCATCCCCGCTCGCCCCTATGATACGCGATTCATTTCCGCACAAGGTGCGTTTCTGGAAACGATTGGAATCCCCACACATAGTTGTTTCTCTATGATCCCTGTCCCCAATAACGCACATATGCAGCGGCATGGCGTATATCGTAGGGGCGAGGGCGGTTGTGGAGCGGAGTGGTGGGCCTTTATGGTCGCCCGCCTGGCTCATCATCGGCCTTCCCTTGTCAATAGGATGGAGACTCGTCAGTTCCGAGGCGATTGACAAAAAACTTCACGCCTTCTATGATTGAAGGGAGTAGGGTCCATCGCCTTGCAAATGTAGAGTGCCAATTCATGGAATTTGATAAAAGAAGCGGAATATGAATTGGCTGAGACAAAGCCGATCAATCGGCGGTGGGCACGATAAATCGGCCCCTACGGATGCCCCACTCAATTTGTTCATTTGCATAATTGGCATATTAGTGCCTGCATGGGGCCAGGAAAAGGGGATACCGGCAAGCGCGCTACCGGAAATAGACAGATGATCGAACTCAACGGAGAAACATACCTGGATGGAGACGAAGCCTGTCGTCTCCTCGGCATCAAGGCCTCGACGCTCTACACGTATGTGAGCAGAGGCATATTGAAAAGCTACAGGCAGGGCATCAAACGGCAGCGGCTCTACAAAAGAGCGGAACTTGAGGCCCTGTTGCAGTTGCGCCCCAGTACCGGCAGCAGGACGGAGCAAGCAGCAGAGGAGGGCGGCTCGCGTAGCATTCCTCTCGCCGAGGATTGGATGCCATATATCTAAGGAGCCTCATGCCAGGAAATGTATCAACGTGTGCTTCGCTCGCCATTGCCTGCTCCGTTGGCGGCTTCAAAGGAGTTTTCGTCCACGCTGTTCTCAGCGCTTTAGAGGTGGCTGAAACTGCTACTCGACTTTAAACGTGTGTTAAGGAGACGGAAAACCTATTATTCGTCTAACTAGTTAGCGATTCCCCGAACACTATGAAAGGCAGGAACATAGAATGGCTCTTGAAGACTACCTGGAACCAGAAATAGCAGTAACTGCAGCGGTCACAGCAGCCATTTTTTCACCGCAGGCCCGTAAGCTCATCCGCAAAGGGGTTGTCTATGGCCTGGCAGGCATACTGATAGCTGGCGATGCCATTAGCTCATTTGCCCGCAGCGTGGGTCAAGGCGTACAGGAGGCGGGAGCCTCCGCAGCCAGCGCGGCCCAGAGCGCAGCCAGCGAAGCCCGAACAGAAGCTACAGAGTCTGCTGCTACCAGCACAGCACAAAAAAGAACATCGCAGGCACAGAAAAGTAGTACAGAGCGCGCGGGAGGCAAACCCTGATGAGCCAGCCACAAGGAGAGATGCCACAGCAACCGGCCACGGCACGCGCTGAAGAGCTGCTGGAGCGCCTGGGAAAGCAGATTGGCCTCTTTGCAGGGCGTGCCGGCCAGCATATTCAAAGCGCTGCAACATACATCCGTGAGGAAGCTGATCGGATGGATCGGCCGCAGACTGCACCGGGTGAAAAGCCACATTCACCGCCGGTAGCACGCGCTAACGTAACAGCCCAGGAAGCATCTGAGAAGGCTGAAGAGATGGTAGACCGCGTGGGGCAGCGCCTCGCTCACTTTACAGCAGCGGCCAGCCGGCAAATCCAGAAAGGCGTTGCCCTTGCGCGTGAGGAAGCCGAAGATATGTGGGCCGAGGCGCAAAACATCCGGCAGAGGAATAATCGATAGTTACCAACCCTACAGGCTACAACACAATAGAAGTTGAGAGAGCGTTATGAGTGTAGCTGTTGAGCAGGAACCTTACGTTCTTCATGCTCTTCCTGGGAGGGTGCGGCTCCATTTGCCCTGGTGGGAGGGACAGGGCAAACGCATCATAGAAACACATCTACGCCAGGTAGAAGGAGTGCGCAACGTACAGGCCAATGCTGCCACCGGCAATGTGCTCATTCAATTTGACCCGGCAGTCACAGATGAGCAGGCGGTACTGGCAGCGGTACGTGATCTTGAACCCGATGTTGTGAATGCACAAGAAAAGGAGCCTGCGCCGCCACCCACGTTACATGAACGGCAGGGACACAAGATTCGGGCTCGTATCGCTGTGCGCGGGCTGGATCGCGACCCCCACCTGGCAAAGCGCGTGATCGAACATATTGAGAACCACCACCCAGGGGTGCATGTTCGAGCCAATCCACTTACCGGCCGCGTGCTCGTTGAGTTCACAAGACATGAAGCAGACCTGGATGATCTGATCGCTGAAATAACCGGCATGGAATTGCCTGAGTTGCCGGGTGAAGATCGCCCTGCCCATCCGCTCGATCCAGGGCCTTTGATTCAAAGCGCTGCTCGTACAATCGGAGCGACCCTCGGCCTCGGGCTGCTGGCCGTCCGGCAATTCATTGGGTCCCAAGAGCCTCTGCCAGGAGCAGGTGTTGCCGTTCAAATCGCGAGCATCATCGGTATTTTACAGGGCATTCCTCCTGTTCGCTACGGATTGCGACGGTTATTTGGACGCACTATTGCCGACCTGCTCGTGAATATACCCGGCATCATCACACTTACTCTTGCCGGCAGCCCGCTCGGCCTTGCTCTCACCGAAGGCGAGTCCTTGCGCCTGCTTACTGAGACATATGCGCGACGAGCAGCCTGGAAACGACACGAAGAACGGGTTAGCAATGCCCCCTCTGCTCAACCGGATGCCATCATACACCTGGAGACCGGTGATCGCACACCTCTGGCCGCAAAGGTCCTCGAGGGCTATGGGACAGCGATTGGACGCGATGGCATGCCCCTACCGGTTGTTCAGGGAGACACTATCCCGCCGGGAGCTCGCTTATATGGCGGCCCATTTGTATTGAAGCTGCAGCACGAGGAATCGTTCCAGGCATTTACGCCGGAACCACGCCCTGCTCCAGTTACCCCAACACTTTATGAGCGCTATCTACAAGTAGTAGGCGTGCTCTCTCTGATCTATGCGGGAGCTACAGCTCTTCTCACTCGTTCATTCAACCGGACACTTGCCTCGCTGTTGCTGGTCAACCCCCGCACAGCGGCTATAGGCCTGGATACTGCCGAACTTGGGGCTGCGGCGAGCGTGCTGCGGGCAGGTGTAACCATAGTTGGTACGCGTACTGATCGTCTAATTCGCCGGCCCGGTACGGTTCTGCTGGATGGAGCTCGCCTGCTCACCGACAGGCTTGAACTTGTTAGCGCTCTGCCCCTGGCCCAGGACTACGAGCCTGCCGAGTTGCAGGCGCGAGCGGCTGGAGTAGCTGCTGCGGCGGGCTCACCGTGGGGCGGCGTTTTCAGGTCGAGCAGCGTAATACCGGCTAGCGACGGCACATTTGATGGCAAAACTGCCAGCGCTTATGCTGAGGGTGTGCGCTATAGGCTCGGTCCCGTTGAGGATTGGGGTGCCCTACCAGAAGCGGCGCGTATAAGGCAGCGCGGCGACTATGTGCTGGCACTTCAAAGCGAGCGCGAGGAGCGCCCTCTGGGAATCTTTGCGCTGCGGCCCAGGCTCGCGCCAGGTATTCAAGACCTGGTGCAGGTATGCCAGCGCTACAATGTAGAACTTGCAGTGCTCAATAGCGGCGATCAGCTCGCAGTAGAGGCGCTGGCACGTCGTGCAGGCATAGCCCTGATTGATAATGACGATGCCGTAGGCGTCATTCGCACAAAACAACAGCAGGGAGGGCTGGTAGCGTTCGTTTCAGACAATGCCGGCGCTGCCGCAGGCTTTGCTGCCTGCGATCTGGCCATTGGCCTCACGGATGACCGCTACCGCTTACCGGCACGTGCCGACCTGCTGGCTCCCGATCTTACAGGCGTTGCCGCTATCATTGAAGCTGGTGTACGTCGAGATGCAACGGTGCGCGATTCTGTTGGGCTTTCAGCAGTATCCAACCTCGTTGGCTTGATCTGGGGCTTGCGGGGTATGCCGGGTGTGGAAGTTGCATCGCGTGCCGTATATATTACTGCACTCGGTACACTACTCGATGGCTGGCTACGACTACGCGGTGGAGAGCGATCGCGGCTGGCCATTTCCAGGCTCGTAGACCCTAGACCAGAACGCTGGGGACAACGCAGCATAGAGAATGTCTTACGCACCCTGCGCACAACAGAACATGGCCTGGCAAACGCGCAGGCAGCCGAGCGGCGGCAGGGAACCCCGGCGCAGTACCGGCGCAATCAATTGTTGACCGCCCTGCTCGAGCAGGTTCGCTCCCCGCTTATTGGCATCCTTGCCGCCGGCGCTGGTCTCTCGCTCCTTTTCGGCGCGACCGGTGATGTGATCATCATCTGCGGCACGATCCTGGCGAATGTGCTGGTGGGCGCCTGGCAAGAAAATCGAGCGAACCGCGTTGCTGAAACACTGCAACGGCTGGGAACCTCTAAGGCCAAAGTACTGCGCGATGGGCGCGTGGTAACCATCCTATCAAACGAGGTTGTGCCCGGCGATGTGCTAGTGCTCGCGCCAGGTGATCGGGTCGCTGCCGATGCTCGCGTATTAAGCTCACAGGGATTGGAGGTGGACGAGGCCGCGCTGACCGGAGAATCGCTCCCCGTTCCCAAAGACCCCTCAGGCCCAACTGATGCCAGCCGTATTGTCCTGGAAGGCAGTGACGTGACGAGCGGCAATGGGCGTGCTATCGTAGTAGCGGTTGGCCGCCAGACGCGCATGGGCGCCACTGCTGCCGCGTTGTCTAGCGACGAGATAGAAGAAAGCCCGCTGGGCGTGCGCTTGAGCCGCATGTTACGTGTGATACTGCCGCTTACCCTCGCAGGAGGTGCCATCGTTGTCCTTTCCGGCCTCCTCTGGAGACGGCCCCTGGCATCTCAACTGGCTACCGGCGTCACTATTGCCCTGGCCGGTGTCCCCGAAGGCTTACCACTGCTTGCTCGCGTAGGCGAAGCCGGCGTGGCTCGCCGCCTGGCAAGCCATGATGCCGTTGTGCGCCGCCTCTCAGCAGTTGAGGCGCTCGGGCGAGTCGATGTCGCCTGTGCCGATAAGACCGGCACCATGACAGAAGGGCATCTCGCGCTGAGCCTGGTGGCCAGCATCGACCAGGAAGCAAAGTTATCAGAGCACTTACCGGGCAGCCTGCGCCACGTGTTGTTGACAGCCGCACTAGCCAGCCCTCATCCAGATGCACCCGGCATTTCCGCCCATCCTACCGACGTGGCCGTCATTCGTGGCGCGCAGGAGGCCGGCCTGGGCGAAAAGCTGCGCGTGAAGCACGAAGCCGAACTGTCGTTTGATCCTGTGCGCTCCTTCCATGCTACCCTTGCACAAGGACGCCTTTGTCTTAAGGGAGCGCCAGAAGCTCTCATACCTCGCTGCAACTGGATATTGAGCCAGGGCGAGAAACATCCCTTGAACGAGGAAACACGGAGCAAGCTATCTGGCCTTGCCCGGCGGCTGGCAGAACGCGGCCTGCGTATCCTGATGGTTGCTGAAGGCTCGAGCGATACACCTCTCGACAACCCGCGCGATCTCACGGCCCTGGGTTTCGTGGGCATCAGCGATCCTCTCCGGCCTATGGTTTATGCGGCTGTGCACCGCTGTCGTGAGGCGGGAGTGCGCGTGATCATGATCACGGGCGATCATCCTGCTACAGCACGTGCCATTGCCCAGGAGGCAGGCCTGCTCAACCATGACGGTGAAGTGCTTACGGGAACTGAAATTGCCGGTCTCCAGAATGGCGAGCTGGACGAGCGCCTTGAGCATGCCACAGTTATCGCGCGGGCTACACCGCTGGACAAGCTGCGCATTATCGAGAGCCTGCAGCGCGGGGGACACGCCGTCGCTATGACAGGTGATGGCGTCAATGACGCACCCGCTCTGCGGCTGGCCGATGTGGGAGTAGCGATGGGGCGTGCAGGCACCGAAGTAGCTCGCCAAACAGCCGACGTGGTGATCGTCGATGATGATTTTGCGACGCTGGTGGATACATTCGTCGAGGGACGCGGCTTCTGGCGTAACATCCGGCGCTCCCTGGGCCTTCTGCTGGGCGGCAATATGGGAGAGCTTGGCCTGGTAGTGGGGGCCAGCCTCTTGGGAGCTAATACTCCTCTCACGGCCAGCCAGATTCTTGCCATGAACGCCATTACCGATATCTTACCGGCTATGGCTGTGGCTCTCCAGCCGCCTGAACATCGCAACCTTGCTATGCTCAGCCGTGAGGGGACAGCCGCTCTCGATAGACCTTTGCGCAATGAGATTCTGCGGCGGGGCATCGCTACCACAGTACCATCGCTGGCGGCTTACCTGATCATGCAGGCCTACGAAGATCTACCACAGGCCCGTTCTGTTGCCTTCGCCAGTATTGTCACCACCCAGCTTGCCCAGACGCTTGAGGCCGGCCGTTCCGAAGGGAACCTTACCCGCTCGGTGCTGGCTGCCGTGGGAGGCTCCCTGAGTGTCCTGATCGCATCTTTCGCCATCCCGCCCCTGCGCAATTTCCTCAGCCTGGTCATACCATCGCCGCTTGGCCTGGCACTGATCGCCGGTGGAACGCTCGCTGCCCTGCTGGTAAGCTATGCACTAGCTGCAATTCCAGACCTGTTGCCTGCAGGTCGTGCTCCAGCAGCGCTGCTTCCTCCAATGCAGGCGAGGCCCGCTATGATGCAGGTACAATCACGCTAGTGGTGGCGCGTGCCTGACATGCTTATTGATCGTGGCCATCACGGCCAGCAGGATCATGCCTGCGGAGAAGACCAGGATGGTCTGGATCACGCCGGTATCCTGGATCAGCAGGCCGGTCACCGCATAGCCGAGCGGCTGGCCGCCAAAGGCGATCAGGCGGAAGACGCTATTGACGCGCCCCTGCAATTCGTCCGGGATGATCGCCAGGCGATAGCTGAATTGCACTACGTTGTAGACCGGGCTGGCAACAAAGGCTACTGCGGTGATCACCCCGATGATGATGACGTCCGGTGCAATGGTATAGAGTAACGTGGTCAGGGCAAAGATCCAGACCGTGGTAACAATAACCTGTCCGAAGCTAAAGCGCTTCTGGATCGCCGGCCCGATCATTGACCCAGCAATGGCCCCAATCCCACCGATGGTGAAGATCAAGCCGATAGTGAAGGACGAGGCGTGCATGTGCTGCGCCAGCACGATGATGATCAGCGTCAGGCCAGCCGAGAAGAGATTACCGCCGCCAGTCAGTATCGCCATGAAGCGAATGAGCGGATAGTGCCATAGCCAGTGCAACCCCTCGTAAATCTCGACCCATAACTTGCGCCGCGCCGCTACGCGCTTTTCCTGGAAGTTGGCCTTGATAAAGAACAGCGAAAGCACCGAAGCTGCGTATGAGATGGCATCGGCCAGAAAGGGGATCGTGCGCCCTACCTGGAAAAGAGCGCCGCCGAGTGGTGGCCCAACCAGGATAGTAATGCCATCGGTGGCCTGGTTCTGTGCGGTGGCAGCAGGCAGTTGCTGCTTTGATACGACGCGAGGCAGGCATGCGGCCTCCGAGATGTTGAAGAAGACATAGAGTGTCCCTTCAACCGCCGAGACAATAAAAAGCTGGGCGACCGTCAAATGGCCGATCAATAGCGCAAAAGGAATGCTGGCCATAGCCAGCCCCCGGCCCGCGTCGCAGATGATCATCACGCGCTTGCGATCCCAGCGATCTACAAGAGCGCCGGCCGGCAGGCTGAAGATCAGATAGGGTAGGGCACGCAAAGCTCCGGCAAAGCCTGCCAGCGCAGGTGAGCTAGTCAGCGCCAGGATCAGCAGAGGAAAGGCGAGCGTCGAAACCTGCGTGCCTGTGGAAGAGACGACCTGCCCGCTCCACAAAAGCATGTAGTCCCGGTTGCGCCAGAGCGAACGGCGAGAACGCTGATCGCGAGATGGCGCAACTTCCGGTTCGATGGGGGCCTGGTTCATTTCGGCTGATTGCATGAGACACCTCACTCAGTCTCTTTTGTTTCTTTCGCTTCCGCTTGCGCAGGTGATGCTGGCTCAACCTGGAGATAGGAAGGCGATTTGAACATGGCCATAAAGATGCTATAGACTTCGCCGTGCGGATCCGGGGGTTCGCTCAGAATGTCTTCCATCAGCGCATCCAGGCGCTCCCTATACACTTTAGCCCGTTCCGGCGAGAGACGGGGGTGCAACAATACATCGCCGCGATGTGCATCTTCACCGGCGCTCACGATAGTCTCTGCCAGCTCGTCACGAGCGTGTGTCATGTTACTCAAACCAACGGATATATCGCCCGTGATCTCTTTTGGGAACTCGAAGACGAAGAGGCGCGCTGTGCGCGTATAATAATTGGCGACCGTCCCGCGCACGAAGCGCCGCGCCACTACTTTTGCCAATCCCGCCTCTTCGAGGACATGCAGGTGATGACCAATGGCGCCAGGGCTGGCATTGAGGCGCTCCGCGATCTGCTTGGCCGTCGCTGGCTGCTGCTGGATAATGCCCAGGATGCGCTCGCGCACCGGGTCGCTGATCGCCTTGAACTGCTGCATCGTGTTGACAACCAGCTTGGCAGGAAGCTCAGGCATCTGCACCGGAACCTCTTCCGGCAGCACAGGAATGACCTCAGACTCACCTGGAGAACGAAGAGTATTCATAGGATGCTCCTCAATAATGCTGCATTTTCAGAATATGCTAAATATTTAGCATATTCTGAAAAGTTTGTCAATGGGGAACTCGGAGGTTTTCCATACATATATGTGGCCAGGCACCACATGCGAAACCGTATATGGTAGTGATGCCCCTTGCGGGCATCATAGCCAGCGGTCATCTTCCAGCCGAAAAATAGACTATCCAGTAGCCGCCGGGCCAGGTCGCTTTGAGATAGTAGCAACTTGCCGAGGAGAAGTACAGCTCAATATCCCACGAGAGGCGCTGCCCGTTATTGGAGGGAGGCACGAGAGGGTGTTGGGAGCTTAGTGTGATGAGATCTGCCTGTCCCTGGGTATTGGGGATATAGTCAAAGAGAATAGAGGTGCCATCGTTCAGGTTCTCGCCGTAGAGGTTCACCGCATACTTATAGCCGGCAGGTATCTCCACGATAACGGATGTTGTCCAGCCAAAGCCGGACGGGAAAGCAGGGACGGGAACTGCATCGGGGGCAAAATGAAGCGTGGCGCGCAAGCCGGCAAAGCCTACCACCCACACAGGCGCTCTACCCAACTCATTGGAGCCGTGCATTGCTGGTCGCGCCGGGCAGTCCTGCTCTTGTGGTGCCGACCCTGGAGTAGCGCCAGGAAAGCCGGGAGCACCCACTAGTGGCGTACCCCGCAGCGATGGAGCATTGTTCGCGCCCGGTCCAACCTCAATAATCCTGCCAATTCTTATCAAGGAGCCTGAAGGCGCCGGCGTGGGAGTAGCAATCGGAAGAGCAAGTAAGTTGCCGGCCCAGGTACGCACAGAAGGGACGGCATCGAACAGGAGCAGGAGCAAGAGGGCAATGGTACATACAGCCAGGATGACCCGCCAGAAGCGCATCCTGAGTGCGAGTCGTGTATTGAGGTTATTGAAGGTGTGTGAGATATTGTAATACTTTGTGGGGGAGAGGTCGCTAACCTCAAGCTCAATGTCGTCTTTTGTGCTGCCATCTGCAAAGCGGCTGCTCGAAGCCTCTGTCAGGAGCCAGTTGCGGGCTGCATGCATGAAGCGTGTAGCCTGGGTGATTAACCTGCTCGAGAGCCCTGCATTGCGGGACAGGGACTGCAAGGCATGCAGCGCGATTTTCTCGATAGCCGCAGGCTCTTTATCGAGTGGGAGGTCGCTGAACTCCACTTCAAAATCGGAGTCTCTCAGGTTCTCGTCCTCGAAATCATCCATGTCTTGTCCCCCAGGTGCCGGTGATGAAGATGAAGGAAATGGTCCAGCCATGTCATGCTGAGCGCGTGAGCCGAAGCCCTGAGCGCAGCGAAGGGGAAGCATCTGATATCGATCGGCTTAGATCCTTCGCTCCGCTCAGGATGACATCCTAGGTGATTTTTAATTTGGTAAGATTCATGAATAGGAACCTACAGTTCAAATCCGGCGGGCAAGGCGCTGCTATAGGTGGCTTCTAGACGCTGCCATGTGTCTCTTCCACCGAGGTGATACACTTGCAGTCCAGCCAGGTGAGACGGTAGCGGTGTTTCGCCTGCAGAGAGTATGGTTACAGCATGGCCTGCCTGCCTCACTCGTACAAGGGCATCAAGTAAAAGATCAGAGATCGTGCCTGTGATAACGACAACAGTAGCACCTGCGGGCAGGTGTGTGCGCTCGACCTGAACCATATCTTCGAGCGTGGTGCCAAAGAAAGGCTGGATGCGTGCAAGCACCTCCAGAATGCGCTTGCGCTGCTCGTCTCCGGTCGCCGCTGGCAGGCGAATGCGGCGGCGCTTCATTTGAGCGGCCAGGGCAGGGCCGGATTCCTGCTTCTCGTTCTCTCCCAACTTTTCAATGGCGAACATATCCTCATCGGGCATGAACATGATCGTATTGGCGTACAGGCCCACAGCATAGTCTTCGGAGAGCGCCCAATCAGCGACGGAGGCGGCAGCGCAAATGGCCAGCTCCTGTATCTCTGGCTGGTGCCCATAGATCGTATCGAATTGTGCCATAACATTCAGGAAAATGACAAGGGTATAGGTTGTGGTGGCCTCATAGACCTTGCTTTGCAACTGCATGGTGCGAGCAGTAGCCTTCCAGTGGATGCGCCGCAGGCTATCTCCATAGCTGTAATCGCGCACGCCAATGACCCGTGCGGGGTCTTCTAGCAGTCGGCGTGGCGCGCGACGCTCACCGAATGGATGGCGCGAGGGCAGGTTAAAGCTCGTCAAGGGCACTACAAGGGGATACACAAGCAGGTATTGCCAGTTAGAGAGATGTTCCTCGTTGCTGAGAAAGCCGAACACGTCGCCGCTGCGCACAGTTGCTGGCCCAAACTTGTGAACGCCTCGCGCATTGCACTGGACGGTATAGCGCCTTGTGACCCGTTCGTACCAGCGAGTGCTGAACAGGTTATCCAGGATAGCCGTATCGCCGATCAGGCTGACACGCAGTTTTTGCCCCTTGATGGATAAGGCACGTGGCACGGTATCTTCGACTTCGATCCAGGGCAAAGGCAGCAATTTGGCATTTTCAATAGAAAGAGATAGGGTGACTTGCTCACCAAAGAGCGCGCGTTGCGAGCTAAAATGGCGTTGATAGCGGAGATTGCGCAGGCAGTAGGTCGCCCAGATATCCGTTGCGCCGATCACGATCAGCATGAGCAGGCCCACAACGACCAGCAAGGGAAGGTGAAAGAGGATGCCGGCGATAAGAATGAGCAGGCTGAGATAGTACCAGCGCCGGTTGACAACCGATGGCGGGAGAGGTCTATGGGATGATGGGCGTAGTCCAAACGAGAGTCTGTTCATGATTCCACCGGCACCGGGACAATATGCAGCACATCATCAACGATTTGTTCCATCACCTGCCCATGTAAGCGAGATTGGCTGGTGGCAATCATGCGATGGGCAAGCACCGATCGTGCAATACGCTTGACATCATCGGGAATCACATAGCTGCGCCCGTGGATGGCGGCATAGGCCTGGGCGGCGCGGTAGAGGGCCAGGGTGCCGCGCGGGCTTACCCCCAGTTCAACGGCGTTATGGTTGCGCGTGGCCCGCACCACTTCCACGATGTAGCTCTCGACGCCAGGCTCGACGCGCACTCGCCTGATCAGGCGCTGTAATGCTTGCAAGCTACTGGCATCCACTACCGGCTTCAATATGTCCAGGGGCTGCTCTTCTCTAAAGCGCTGCAGGATCAAGCGCTCTTCTGTCTGGCTGGGATAATCGAGGCGCAGGCGCATGAAAAAGCGATCGAGCTGCGCTTCCGGGAGCGGAAATGTTCCTTCCAGTTCTATTGGATTTTGTGTGGCAATGACAATAAAGGGGCGAGGCAGCAGCACGGTCTCGCGCTCAACGCTCACTTGCCGCTCTTCCATGGCCTCTAAGAGAGCAGACTGCGTGCGCGGTGTTGCGCGGTTAATCTCATCGGCAAGCACAACCTGGGAGAGCAGCGGCCCAGGGCGAAATTCAAATTCGCCCGTCTTCTGATTGTAGAAGGTGATACCTGTGATATCTGATGGCAGCAAGTCTGGTGTAAACTGGATACGCTGGAATGAGCAGCCGAGCGATTTCGCGAGCGATTTCGCGAGCGTCGTCTTGCCGATGCCAGGGACATCCTCAAACAGCACATGCCCTTCACAGAGCAGGGCGACCATCAGCAAGTCAATCACTTCCTCTTTGCCGATGATCACGCGGCTGATGTTTTGCCGGATGGAGCGGGCGGCTTCTTGCACCTGGCGAATTTCGTCTGCTTGCGTCATGGATCATCCTTTATTGCCTGGCATCTCTTCCGTAGCAGGCAGGGTATGGTTTTCCGGCCTGCATAATGACAGGTAATAGTATGTCCTTATTATATCGCAAGAAAGGCGTAAAGATTCACATGCTTTAGCCGCCTACTGAGTATCCAATGACCTCTACCGTTACAGGCTGCGACTGTGCTTGCTGGCCGTTGCCATCTGTAGCGATGGCAATCACGGTAGCCTGGGCATGGCGTCCCATCATAAACACATGGACATCCCAGGGGATAGTGGCATTGCCGTTATCATTTGTGATACGCGAGCCGCTATAAGCTGTGGAAGGATAGGCATTAGAATATTGGATATAAAGCTGGACTTGCACGCCCGCTTCGCTTGTGTTTACGCCGACCTCGACCACGCTGTTGTTCTGAACGCGCGGTGGAATGCTGGTTATCTGTACCGTTAAAGTGGTGCCTTGTGGCGTCGGGCTTGGCTGGGGTGTATTAACCGGCGTTGGCTGGAGAGTTGGTGTACTCTGTGCGGGTGGCTGGCTGCTGGCAGAGCTTCCTTGACCTCCATTGGGTGGAGGAAATGTTGGTTTCAGATCGACTGTTCCGGTCGGCGTCACTCCGGTAGGTGCAGTCGTAGAATACGAGGAGGTGAAGAAGTTCGGATTCTGCAAGAACGCTCTGCTGATGAGCACGGCAAATACCAGGCCTGATATAATGACCATGGCCATGGCCACCATCAATACTTTGTAGGCCGGGTCTTTTTGCCAGTAGTAGCGCACCTTTGCCATTGGCCCCTGCGGAGGAGGCATCATTGGTTGACGCAGCAGTTGCTCCGGGCGAACCGGCGCTATGACCGGGCCTGAGTCAGCCTTGTGTGTTTCCTCGACAGGTGGCGCAGGCAAGATTAACTTACCCTGCTGGGGCTGAAGGGGCTTCTCCTGTTCCTCGGGGCGATGTATCATCTAAAATACTCCTCCTTTCCGCATCGAGTCCGCATCGAGGCATACCAATTCATTCCAGTGTACACCAGTAGAAAAGAGATATACAAATCGATATACCAAAAGGGCTATAACCAGGCCATTTCACAACTGCTGCACCAGGCGCTCTACAACAGCCTCTACCGGCAACTGATCCAGTACGGGAGCCTGGATCACGTCTACATGAGGCCCGACCGGCCGCCAGGTAGCGGGATCGCTATAGCCAAAGAGCGCAACGGTAGGAACGCCCAGTATAGCCGCCAGGTGGGTAATACCCGAGTCATTGCCCAGGTAACACCTGCATTCCTGCAAGCGCTGTGCTACTTCTAGTAACGGGGCGCCTGCCACGATATTGAGCATGCCTGGCTCTGCTTTCGAGCGCATTGCAAGATGCCGTTCGATCTCCTTCAGTTGTTTCTGATCGGCAGGGCCGGCCAGCAGCAGGACGGGATGGCGGCGTTGCCAGAGACAGTCGATGACGGCAGCAAAGGAAGATGCGGGCCAGCATTTCTGCGCTCCCCCGCTGCCAGGGTGAACGGCAACCATGCGTTGATGTTCCGGCTTTTTGCCGGGAAGGGCAAGCAGGAAAGGTTCATCGATGCTGTTGGCCAGGCCCACTGTTCCGGCCAGGTAATCCACGATATGCATGCCCTGGCCTCCTGCGGGGCATCCTGGAGCGACGATGACTCGCCTGATCCCGGCATTGAGCAGGTTGCGTTCCACAATGCCATCAGGGTCACGCAGCCAGCATATAGCGAGATCGAGCCTGTGGAAGGGATAATGTCCGGCAAGTGTATGGATTCCCGAGGATGAGAATAACTCGCTCCAGCGGGGTTCGCCGTAGTCAAAGGTTTCTTCCACCAGACCCGAAGCCAGCGCCAGGGGCAAGGCGGCGGGATTGCCAACCAGCGTGACAAAAGGACTGGCGCAGCCTCTCCTGAGGGCCTGGATTACCGGAAAGGTTAGCAAGCTATCACCAAGAGCGCCTGGACGCACGATCAAGATACGCATAACAAGGTACACAAAAGAGATCAAGAGGGAATAACCCGAATCAGCACATCACCTTTCTGCACGACATCCCCACTGGTAGCCACTAACGCGCTGACACGCCCCGCTACCTCGGACTGCACTTCGTTAAAGACCTTCATCGCCTCCACAAGCGCGACAACCTGCCCTACCTGGACGATATCTCCAACCGTGACAAACGGCGGAGAGTTAGGAGAAGGAGCAGCGTAGTAGACGCCGGTAAGCGGGGCGACGATGGCAACGCTCGTATCCTCTTTTGCCACAGGCGCCGCCGGGGCAACCTGCGCGCCAATCTGACCCGCGCTATATTCCTGGTGTGCAGAGATGACTATTCCTGGCTGGCGGCGAATGATGATCTCTGTGCCGGCTTCGGTCAACTCCAGCTCGCTGACAGTGCTCCCTTGCAGCATGCGTACCAGTTCTTCGACACGCTCAAGCCATGCAGCGTTCTGCTCATCTCTATCCATGCGTTCTTCTACTCTTCATATCGCTTGAAAATCAGGCACGCGTTATGACCGCCGAAGCCCATAGAGTTGGACATCGCCACATTCACCCTCTGTTCGCGTGCCACGTTGGGAACATAGTCCAGGTCGCACTCAGGATCGGGATGGTGCAGGTTGATGGTAGGGGGAATGGTTCCCGTGAGAATAGCCATGATAGAGACGACCGATTCAACTGCCCCTGCCGCGCCCAACGTATGGCCGGTCATTGATTTGGTGGAGCTAATGGACAGGCGGTAGGCATGATCGCCGAAGCAGGTCTTGATGGCCTGCGTCTCCGTGCGGTCATTGTAGGGTGTCGAGGTGCCGTGAGCATTGATATAGTCAACCTGGTCGGGACGCAGGTTGGCTTTTTCGAGAGCGCGGCGCATGGCGCGTACCAATCCACGCCCGCCAGGTGCCGGCTCGGTTACGTGATAAGCATCGCCAGTAGAAGCGTAGCCAACCAGTTCAGCCAGGATGGGCGCGCCGCGCGCTCTGGCAAAATCCAGGTCTTCCAGGATCACTACCGCGGCTCCCTCTCCCATAACAAACCCATCGCGGGTAAGATCAAAAGGGCGACTGGCTCCCTGTGGATCGTCGTTGCGACGGGAGAGGGCATGCATATTATCAAAGGCAGCTATCGAAATGGGAGTGATGCCGTGTTCAGAGCCACCGGCAATCATAGCTCTGGCATCACCCCTGCGGATGGTCTCCCAGGCCTCACCAATCGTATTACCGCTGGTCGCGCAGGCTGAGACGGCAGCCCAGTTAGGTCCTCGCGCTCCCGTCATGATCGAGACAATGCCCGGCGCGGAATCAATAATCATCATATTGATGAAGAATGGGCTGATGCGCTCAGGGCCTTTATCGAAGAGCACCTTGAACTGGTCGTGCAAGGTGAACAGCCCACCGATACCGCTGCCGATGTAGACCCCGATATCGTCGGCGTTCTCATCGCTGATCTGCAGTTTAGATTGGGCAAGCGCCTGTTTGGACGCGGCGATAGCAATATGCTGGTACGGGTCGGTGCGGCGAATCTCTTTGCGGTCCATATACTGAGAGGGGTCGAAATTCTTAATTTGAGCGCCAAAATGAACGCGAAAGCGGTTGAGATCGAAGCCTGTAAGCTCAGAAACGCCGGACTTCCCCTGGCAGAGAGCTTCCCAGTTCGAAGGCAGGTCATTGCCCAGGGCAGTAATCAACCCCAATCCTGTTACAACTACGCGAGTCATGTATCACCTCCCATGGAATCAATGTATTCCCAGTACGGTAGCTTCTTCCTGGATAAAACGCGTGTAGGTCTCTCCGCGAATAAATCCTTCATGACTGATCAGCCGCTTAAGAAACGGTATAGTTGTTGTGACTCCCTCAATGACATATTCATCAAGCGCCCGCTGCATACGCGCAATAGCGGCTTCGCGCGTTTCAGCCCAGACGATGAGCTTGGCCAGCAGCGAGTCATAATGCGGTGGAACCTGGTAGCCGGCATAGAGGTGGCTATCGACCCGCACTCCCGGCCCACCGGGCGGCAAATACTGCTCTATTGTACCCGTCTGCGGCCTGAAATCCGCGCTGGCATCCTCAGCCGTAATGCGGCACTCAATTGCGTGGCCCTCGGGCCGGATATCTTCCTGTTGCAGCTTGAGTGGCAGCCCGGCGGCGATACGAATCTGCTCTTTGACGAGATCGGTGCGGGTTACCAGTTCGGTTACCGGGTGTTCAACCTGCAAGCGCGTGTTCATCTCCATGAAATAATAGTGGTCCTTTTCGTCCACCAGGAATTCGAGCGTACCGGCATTGCGATAGCCAATGGCTTCTACTGCGCGAATGGCCTTGCTGCCCATTTCCTGGCGCAACTCTGGCGGCAGGTGCGGGCTTGGCGATTCCTCGATCACTTTTTGATTGCGTCGCTGGCAGGAGCAATTGCGCTCGCCCAGATACACGCCATGCCCAAAATGATCAACTAGCACCTGAATTTCTACATGGCGGGCGCGCTTGAGGTAATGCTCCAGGTAGAGGCCATCATCGTGAAAGGCCTCGCGCACTTCATTTTGTGCCAGCGTGAACACGCGCTCAAACTCGTCGGGCCGGTTGATCAGGCGTATACCGCGCCCGCCTCCTCCGGCAGCCGCTTTGAGCATTAAGGGGAAACCAATTTCCTCAGCGGCTTCCATCGCATCGGAGAGCGTGCGTAACACAGGCGTGCCCGGCAGCACGGGAAGCCCCATTTCTGCCATGGCGTTACGGGCATCGACTTTATCTCCCATCAGGGCCATAACGGATGCCGGCGGGCCGATAAAGGTGATATGCACATCTGAACATATCTCGGCAAAGCTTGTATTCTCCGAGAGAAAGCCATATCCAGGGTGGATGGCGTCAGCGCCTGAAATCATGGCGGCGCTGATGATATTAGGAATATTCAGGTAGCTCTTCCCGCTTGCCCCCGGGCCGATGCAAATACGCTCATCCGCCATGCGCACCGGCAAAGAATCACGATCCGCTTCTGAATGGGCAATGATGCTACGTATACCCATCTCGCGGCAAGCGCGAATAATGCGCAGGGCGATCTCGCCCCGGTTAGCAATCAAGATTTTACGAAACATAGCTATGCAGTGGCCTCATCCCATCCTTGCAAAAACCCTCTCACCCTACCCACCGTACTCCGTCTCTCGTGCGCCCCATTGCTGCTTACAATGTAGCAAGCAACTACGGTGAGGCTATTATATCACGGCGGTGAAGGAAGGTGCCAGGGTTGGGTTGCCTATGGTTCCACCAACTCACCTGGGAAGCGGATCGTTGCCTGTAGGGGCAAGGAGTGGTGGGGAGGCCGGGTGGGGGCCTTGCGCTTGCCCTCGCGCCTCCTCGCTGCTCCCTCACTCAGCAAATCTTCCCTGTAAAGCAAGCCTCGCCCCTACCCTCAACGGTGATGCCAGCGCCCAATCAGTGGCAGAAGTTCCTCGTTTTCCCCACTTGCAAGACCTGCTCATCCCTGCTATCATCATCGCATATGCAAACCATGCATATCTATAGACTTACAAATCTGTCCAGAAGCCATTGTAGCCGGCTGAAAGCCGCCCAAATGGAAGCGGCATAGGTCTGGACCTTGACTGAAGTATCACTATACAGGCAGGGACAAAAAGGTGAATACGACCATTACCATTGAATTTCGTTCGGATACGAAAGGGCATCTCAAAACCCTTGAACACCGGCTCAAGCAGATCCATGATGTGAGCGTTGACCTGGTCGAGCCGAGAGATCATACTGCGCCGGTGCTGGTCGCCATTGGTATCGAGAAAAGCGGAGAGCGAGCAGAAATTGCAGCTCAGAACGTGGCCCAGGTGCTTTACGACTTCCTCCACGAGGATACTGGTACCCAGAACCAGGGGCAGAAAACCATCTCTGTGGTCACAATTGAGGGTGATCGCATCGATATCGAGCCGCTTTCGGTTGAAGAGATCAAGGACATGATCTTCGAGGCCGAAGAAGGAGAATAAGAGGCTTTTATTCGCCTCGCATCCCTTGAACGAGCCACAAGACCATAAAGAAGTCACGCGCGACGTAAGGCGGCTCTAGCTGCATGGTGCAGTCCTAAACGTTCAAGCATCCAGGCGTGGGCTTCCCATGCCAGGGTGTCATCCAGAGCAGGAAGAGTGCTCAAGTTACCGCTTGAGAGGCTGCTCGCACCATTGTGCTTGCCAGGGCTTTCCGCTGATCCTGGCTCTCTTCGATCTTCGAGCAAGGGATTGGTGGAAAAAACTTCTTGTAGCTCGGAATCTTTGAGGCCAAAGGAACGTTGAAGCGCTAATGCCAGTAAATAATCGGCAAAATGAGGGTTCTTTGGGAGAAGCGATCCATGCAGGTACGTCCCGTAGGCATGGCGGTAAACGGCCCCCTCCGTGCCATCCTCAGCATTGTTGCCATAGCCTTTGAGCACTTTCCCCAGGGGTCTGGCTGTACCGAGATAGGTGCGACCCCCGTGATTTTCAAAACCGACCAGTGTGCTCCCATTCCACTCGATAGCGATATTGCCAATGCAGCGGGGAACATGCATGCCTTTGTGGATCGTCCAGGCATCGAAAATACCCAGGCCCCGCATATCGGGGCCAACGGCGGGCCGGTAGTAGTGCGCGAGCAACTGGTATCCACCACAAACTGCCAGCACAGGCACATCATCCTCGACTGCAGCCCACAGGCCGGCACCTTTCACCTCGCACAAATCCTGCGCTACGGGAGCCTGCTCTTTATCCTGGCCGCCGCCGATAAACAGCAGATCGTATTCGTTGGGAACCAGTGCATCTCCGATGCCCAGGCCAACAACACGCAAGGCAATGCCACGTAACTGGCAGCGCCGTTGCAACGTGAGAATATTGCCGCGATCACCATATAAATTCAACTGGTCGGGGTATAGATGTCCTAGTGTTAACGTGAATTGGGGCTTGCTCTGTTTGCTCACAGGCTTTTTCCCTCCCAGTAGTGAGGCGTTAATTTACGTCGCTCCAGTTCACGATGGAGTTCCAACAACCCTGTATACGTTGGAACGACAAACAATGTTTCGCCTACCGGCGTTTGTTGCACCGCCACATCCAGGGCATATGCCAGCCCGTAGGGGCGCTTTCCTCGCAAGAGTGAGCCGTTAACTCTCGTGTGAGGTATGTTTGCCGGTGCTGGTAATCGCTGTTTGTTAGGAGACGAAGACAAAGGAGCGGGTAGAATAACCTTCATGTCTTGAGGAGCTATGCCTGCGTATTGCAGGCGTAATGCGAGATCGAGCGCGCGCGTACCCGCTACCGTCAGTGTCGCGATATGCCGCGCCATGCGTTCGAAATCAACATCCCAGATCCAGGACACGTCGCGGCCATCTGCAGTATTGTCATTCAGCACGATCAACACATGGCGGTTTTCCCCCTCGCTAAAGAGGGTACGCAGCACTTCGTTGAACCCTGTAGGGTTTTTCGCCAGCAAGAGGCGAACAGTGCGGCCGGCTACCTGCACCTGCTCTCCACGCCCGAAAGCGGGTTTGAACTGCTGGATGCCGGAGACAACAGGCTCCCAGTCGATGTGTAACGCCTGCGCTGTGGCAATGGCTGCCAGGGCGTTGTAGATATTGTAAATGCCGGGCAAGGGAATCACGATCTCCCCTTGCTGTGTGGCAGTGGCTACCGTGATGCGAGTTTGATCAAAGGCAGTAGCGCTGATCGCTCGCACATCAGCCGGGGGGCGCGCATTGCCACAGTGGGAGCAGAAGTAATGCCCTAGATGGCTATAGAAACGCATGGTATAGGTGAGGTCACTGCCACAGTATGGACAGGTGCGCGTATCAATAACCTGATGCCGGTCAGCCGAGCCTGGCTGGGCAGACAGGTTGAGCGAGGGATCATCGATACCGAAATATATGGCCTTGCCGGGATAGGACTTGCCAAGATAAGCAATGGCCGGATCATCTGCGTTGAGCACCAGCATAGTGCTTTCTGGCAGTGTGCGTACCGCCTGTTGCCAGCGTAAGGCTACGGTGTCCACTTCACCATAGCGGTCGAGTTGATCGCGGAACAGGTTATTAAAGACGGCCACACGTAGCGGAATCTCCTGCGTTATTTGCGGCACAGCCGCCTCATCGACCTCGAAGATGGCGATCGCCTGGCCAGCATGCTTCAAGTTGCCACTGGGCAGCGCCCGCATCACCAGCGCACTGGCAATGCCACCCATCAAGTTGGAACCTTCTCTATTGCCCCAGACTCTCAGCCCCGCATTTCTTAAGATGGCTGCGATGAAGCGGCTGGTGGTGGTTTTGCCGTTGGTGCCCGTTACCAGCAGACAGCCATAGGCCAGTTGCCTGGATAAGTGGCTGGCGATGCCCGGGTAGAGGCGCTGCGCTACCATGCCGGTAATGCTGGTGCCCCCGCCCAGGTGTAAGCGGCGGCTGAGGGCGCCTGCTGCTCGCCCTGCTATGACCGCCAGCCCTGCGCGCAGCGACCAGCGCTGGCCCTGTGCGGGGTGCCTGCCGCTGGCCGCCTGGTGTATAGACGTAGATGATTGCAGGTCACTCTGGGGCATACATTATTTCTCTTCCCATTTTATAAGGCTTTGCTGGCGAATGCGAGGCGAAACGGGCGGGAAACCAGGACAGGGACAAGCCCTGTCCCTACCCTGGACGGCGGGTGCCATGTCAGGCCATTCCATTCAAGGTGTCATTCGCCAGCAAAGTTAACATTTTTGACGCCCATTATTGTAGCACAGGTTGCTCCATGACTCTAGCAGATTGTGCCTGCCCAAGGGCTTTTGAGAGCGCGCTGAGATATTCCCGCACCATGATGGGCAAAAGGTAATTCTTCCTGACGCGCAGGTGTGCCTGCTTACCGAGTTTACGCCAGAGCGCGCGATCCTGAATGAGCTGGAGTGTATACTCCGCGCACTCTTCTGTGCTATCAGTGAGATAGCCGTTTTGTCCATGGATGATCTGCGCGCGCAAGCCTGTGACAGGCGTCCCGATGACAGGCTGGTATTTCCACATGGCTTCCGTCGCGGTCAGGCCAAAACCTTCGCGGGTTGAGCGCTGCAGGATGACGCTCGAATAGCGTTGAAACGCATTGACTGTCAGGTGTTTTATCACGGCTGGGTCCCACAGCAGGTGAATATCCGGGTCTTTGCCGGCATCCTCCTCTACGTTCTTCAGTATCTCCGCTGCTTCGATATCATCAGCGGCTTCCAAAGCCCCCACCAGCGCTACCTGAACAGAAGGCAGCTCCCGCTTCACTATGCGATAGACATCGATCACCTGCCAGGGGTTTTTCCAACTACTGAAGCGGGAAACCTGCGTGATGAGGGGGCGTGTTGTGTCTATACCACAACGAGCCATCAACTCCAATCCCTTCCTGGGCGTGATAAATCTATTTTTCTCGGTGAAGGGATCGAGCGTCGGTGTGAGTACGGCAGTTTTTTCTGGAGGCAGATCCTTGAAGATAGACATAGGGGTGTTAAACACACAAATGCGGTAGGCGTCAAGGAATTGCTCAATATAGGCTTTTCCATGCGGGTCTGGGTTTGCCGTGTCTACGTGGGACATCCAGAGGGCAGGACGCATCCAGGGGAATAGTGTTGCCAGGGGAGCGAGCTGGAAATCATGGATAAAGTAGATATCAGCCTTATTTTCTTCTGGCCGGCCCAGTACGGGCGTGTCGCGTAATTTCTCAAGCAACATGCGCTGATCTTCTTCAGGAACAATCCCATGTTCAATGCCCTGCAGGAGATCAACGATATAAGCAGTAAAGCGGTTAGAGGCCTCGTCCAACGAGATCACTTTCCAGGTATGCTCAATGCCAAGCTCGTTCATAAGAGGGATGAGTACATGAAGAAGCTCCGCTACTCCTCCACCTTGAGCCGTTGTATTGATGTGAAGGACATGCAGCCCTGCCAACTGCTCTGCGGAGCGATAAATTTGTTCAAGCAAATCCTCTCCAACAAACCGCCTATAGCGGTCTAGCTGGGGTGATCTTTTCATAAGCTGTTCCTCTCTTATGTGCTCATTGCCCTTGCCGGGGGGTAGCACTTTTTTTACCAGATAAACTGGCTACTGGGATAGACTATATTCCTTAGTGTGTTATAATATACACGTCGCATCCAATAGCATTGTGTCGCTCCTGTGAGAAGTGGTTTCTACGAGCGTCAATCTAGAGATGCCGGCACAGGAGGATACAAATGAGACTTTATGTAGGGGGACTTCCCTACCGCACAACCGAGCAGGATCTGCTTGAACTTTTTGAACGGGTTGGCCCCGTTTCCTCTGTAACAGTCATCACCGATCGCGATACGGGCAGAAGCAAGGGCTTCGGCTTCGTGGACATGAGCGATGAGGCGGCCCAGACAGCCATTGACCAGTTGAATGGCAGCACACTAGGCGATCGAACCATCACGGTTAGCCCGGCGCGCGAGCGTCAATCTTCAGGCGGCAGAGGGTATCAAGACAGAGACAGGCGTTCAAACAGGGGCTACCGGAACCCGCGCTATTAAGTGATATAGCCCATTCCCTGCCTTGAAGTGGTGGAGATCGGAACCCCGTTCTGCCAGTCGATTTCGAGCATCTTGCGCGTGTTGTAGAGAGGGTCAAGATTGGCCACCACCTGGCGGGAGGCCGAGTCGATCACATCCCCTTCATCGCCTACATAGACAAAGCGTCCATCTCGACTATGCTGGAGCCAGCCATCGGCCAGGCAATCATAGGCGCATGGGCTTTCATTGTGCTGCATTGAGCGGGTCAGCTTGATATCGGCAACCTGCCTGGGAGGGGAAGCAGGCACGTGGGAGACATCAAACACGTGCACATAACTATTAGCCCAGTCGAGGACGTAAAGCTCCTTCTCATCAGGAGAAAGGGAGATACCATGGCTGGGATCCGAAGGCCCGCTCCCATCCCAGGTGAATCCTTGAATATGGACAGTGTAGAGGATTTGCCCGGTCTGGATGTCCCCAACTTGAAAGCCCAGCAGGCCGGTCGTACTGATGTAGGCAAGGGTTTCCCGGCCATTAATGGTAAAGGGCCTGACCCCATCGCCCTGCAGGGGGCCAATTCTCTGGATGACCTGGTTGGTTGTTGTATCAACAACGGTGAGATAGGGAGAAAAGCGGCTCCCCAGATAGACGTGCTTGCCATTCAGGCTGACCACTGTATTGTGAGGCCCCTTGCCGCCATTGATAACCCCGGTTTCATTGCCGGTGAGCGCGTCAACGATATACCAGTTGCCATCGCCAGATAACTCGCCATCGGGCATGTAAATGGTCTTGCCGTCTGGAGTGATGGCCATGCTATCGATGCCATGCGCGTAGGTCTTTTGCCAGACGATGTGCTGGGCCACCAGATCATATTCGAGCAGCGAGCCTCCCGCGCCACTATCACTGCCATAGCTCACATAGAGCATATGGGTAACCGGACTTGCCACAACGCCTCTCACGCCTGCGGTCGTTGGCAAAGCAATGCTCTCAACCAGCGCCTGCCCGTGATCCATGTCATAGACATACATGGCTCCATCTGGGAAGACGTATTCGTAATGGTGGATCGTGCCGCGCCCGCCTGAAGGTGAGGCTGGCAGTTGTGTGGCAAAGGGGCTGCTCTGACCTGCAGGCTGGTTTGCTGCACCTCCGCACGAAGCAAGTAACCAGAGGAGCAGCAGGAGCAGGAACAAACTGCCTCTCAAGCGGTTATGAATGCTTCTTGAGGCGGAGCGATTCCGTTGCCAATAAGGTTGTCGCCGGTCCATACGAACCTCACTTTCCAGGTAGAACGGGGGCGATTGCAAGGGTCGCCTCCATAGATGAAAGCCTGGCCCCCACAAGGGAGGCCACTACATCTTACCAATCAATTGAACTTTGTCAATGTTCATTGACTGAGATCCACTCATAATTCAGAGGTGCAGGGGACTCTGTCCCCTGCCGGGGTGCGGGGTGTCCCCGCGCTCACCCTCTCCCCACAGCGGGACGCAGGCCCGCCAAAATAATTAAGAGTGAATGTCAGTCATTGATGGAGGGATATCTTCTTTTTGAGGGGGATGAACGTGCTATTAGCAGGTATCAGGAAGGTTCGTTCGATGAAAAAGATGGAGAATTATGAAGATAGCTCAGATAGCTCCCCCCTGGATTACTATTCCGCCGAAAAACTATGGCGGGACGGAGAGCGTCGTCTCTAATCTGGTTGAGGCCCAGGTCGCCCAGGGTCATGAGGTGACTTTGTTTGCGCCGCGTGATGCCAAAACATCGGCAAAGCTCGTATCGTTTCTTCCAAAGCCCTTGCTTGAGGAAGGAGTTCCCTGGCACATGCATCTCAAAGCCTTTTATCATTTGCAAAAGGCTTTAGAGCAGGTGAGGGAGCAGGATTTCGATATTGTACATACCCACCTTTCCACCGGCTCAGACATGTACATTTTCCCGCTGACCGCGACTCTTGCCACACCTCATGTCACAACCCTGCACAGCACTTTCCCGTTTGATCGTGGCCCAGGTGGCTGGGTGGGTGATGCTGACAACTATTACATGGATTGGGCGCCTTCTGTGCCGGTGGTTGCTATCAGTGAAAGCGCTCGTGCGCAGGTGAAGCTCCCCCTGCATTTTGTGGGCGTGGTGCATCATGGTATAGACATGAACCAGTATCGCCCCCCTCGAGGCAAGAAGAGAGAGAATTTCCTGGTGTGGCTAGGGCGTTTCTTTCCTGAGAAAGGCCCTCATGTGGCGATTGAGGTAGCAAAGCAAGTACAGCGCCCACTTGTGCTGGCCGGCACAATTGACCGGCATATGAAAGCCTCGGTCTCCTACTTTCACGAGCAGATCGAACCGGAGATCGATAATGAGCAGATCAGGTACATCGGGCCTGTGAATATGAAGCAGAAAGTGAGTTTGCTCAGTCGCGCGCACGGGTTTCTCAATCCCATCCAATGGGAAGAGCCTTTTGGCATGGTCATGATCGAAGCCATGGCCCTGGGCTGCCCGGTCATATCTTTTGATCGAGGGTCTGCACCGGAGATCGTGGTGCATGGGGAGACAGGATTCCTGGTTCACAATGCTGCTGAAATGGCCCAATACGTTCCCCGCATCGATCAGATCGACCGGGAGGCGCTGCGAAGGTATGTTGAGGAGCATTTCTCTGCGCAGGTGATGGCCGAGAACTACGTGAAGATCTACGAGCAGGTGATCAGGGCAAACCAGGAGCGCATGGTGGGAGGGAAAACCAGGCGTTGACGCTAAATGCCTTCACCCGGCAATGAACATATCACTGCTCCGCCTATTGTCATAGCCCCATTCATACGCTACACTAGGGAAAACTCAAAGATAATATTGCTAAGACAAGGTTCAAAAATGGACGAAAGCCCTTGACAGTGTGAACAGTCGCATCCTGTTATCCTGAGCGAAGCGAAGGATCTCGCTTGATGTGCATCGGATGTTTCGCTTCGCTCAACATGACATTACCGGACTTTGCTGGTAACTGAGGAATTGTCACGTTCATTTGAACCTTGTCCAGAGACCTAGATGGCGAGGGAAAAGCTGTATGAGCGAGGCGACACTGGCGGCGGGAGCCCTTTTACGCGCCTATCTGAAAGATATTGAAAAAACTTATCGGCAGGGGAATGCCACAGAGCATACGTATCGCTCGCATTTGAAGGGGCTTATAGAGGCGCTTGCGCCGGGCGTTACGGCGACCAACGAACCCAGGCGGGTCACGTGCGGCGCTCCCGATTTCATTGTTACGAAGGGACAGGCGCCACTTGGCTATATCGAGACGAAGGATGTGGGCGTCTCGCTTGAGCAGGTGGAGCGCAGCGAGCAATTGAAGCGCTACCTGGGCAGCCTGGCCAATCTTATTTTGACCGATTATGTCGAGTTTCGCTGGTATGTTGGCGGGCAGCACAGGATGACGGCTCGCCTTGCCAGCGTAGGGAAAAAGGGCGCGTGGCAGGCGGACGCTGAGGGGATAGAGCAGGTGAGCAAGCTCTTACAGGGCTTTCTGGTCACGCAGGCTCCTACCGTCAGCAATCCGAAAGAGCTGGCGACGCGCATGGCCGCTATCGCGCAGTTGATCCGCAACGCCATCAGCCAGGCCTTCAAGAGCGAAGAGGGCGGAGGCTCGCTGCATACTCAATTAAAGGGCTTCCAGCGCGTGCTGCTACCGGACCTGGATGCCGAGCAGTTCGCCGATATGTACGCGCAGACGATCTGCTATGGCCTCTTCGCCGCTCGCTGTAATGTCAGGCCGGGCACGACCTTCACGCGAGAGCACGCCGCCTTCGACATTCCCAAAACCAACCCTTTCCTGCGCAAGATGTTCAGCGAGATCGCGGGACCAGACCTGGACGAGCGCATCGTGTGGGCCGTCGATGACTTGGCGGAGGTGCTGAACCGCGCCGATATGGAGGCCATCCTGCGCGATTTTGGGCGGCGCACGCGGCAGGAAGACCCCATCGTCCACTTCTACGAGACGTTCCTGGCGGCATACGATCCCAAAATGCGCGAGGCACGCGGCGTCTACTACACGCCCGAACCGGTGGTCTCCTACATTGTGCGCAGCGTCGATCATCTGCTCAAAAGCGACTTCGGGCTGCCCGATGGCCTTGCCGATGCTACCAGGATCAGGATTGCGGTTGCCGGCAGAGGCGAGGATGGCGCGCAGAAGCAGGAGCGAGAGACGCACAAGGTGCAGATACTCGACCCGGCGACGGGCACGGGAACGTTCCTGCACAGCGTGATCGACCTGATCTATGAGACGTTCAGAGGCAACAAGGGCATGTGGTCCGGCTATGTCTCCGAGCATCTATTGCCGCGCCTGTTCGGCTTCGAGCTGCTGATGGCTCCTTATGCTGTGGCGCACATGAAGCTGGGCCTGCAACTGGCCGAGACGGGCTACGACTTCAGGAGCAGCGAGCGCCTGGGCGTCTACCTGACGAATACGCTGGAAGAGGGCTTCGAGGGCAGCCAGCTCCCCTTTGCCGAATGGATCGTCGAAGAGGCGACAGCAGCAGGCAACGTGAAATACGACGCGCCGGTAATGGTAATCATCGGCAATCCGCCGTATTCAAACTTCGGCATGATGAATAAAGGCCATTGGATTCTTGAGCTACTCAAGGACTATAAAAGAGACCTGAAGGAAAAGAAGCTGAACCTAGATGATGATTTCATTAAGTTCATACGTTTTGCGCAATGGCGTATTGAGCGAACAGGTTATGGCATTCTGGGCTTTATAACCAACAACACCTATATTGATGGAATCACCCATCGCCGTATGCGCCAATCGCTTATGGAAACTTTCAGCGACATTTATATTCTCAATTTACATGGAAGTAGTAAGAAACGAGAACAATCACCTTATGGTGGTAAAGATGAGAATGTTTTCGATATTCGCCAGGGAGTTGCTATTAGTATTTTCGTGAAGAATCCGCAGGGAAAGCCTACAACAATGATTCATTATGCAGATTTGTGGGGATCACGAGAGGGAAAATACACTTATTTAATATCTGAAACTGTTAGGACAACTCATTGGAAGGAATTAGATCCAGATTCTCCTCATTATTTTTTCATCCCAAAAGAATTTGCTGGATTGGAGGATTATCAAAGTTTGCCTTCCATCAGAGAAATGTATCCTTTGCATAGTGCCGGAATACAAACAAAACGTGATGGATTAGTTTATCAATTTACCAAAGCAGAACTATATGCTGTATTAGAAGATATGCGGCATCTGGATATAGCTACGCTTGTTGAAAGATATGGACTTCCTCCAGATGGCCGAGACTGGACAATTAGTTCTGCTAAAGCTGATGTAGCCAATCGAAATGGTTCAGTAGCAGAAGTAGCTTATCATCCTTTTGATCATCGGTGGACTTATTATACCGGCAAAACCAAAGGGTTTATGGCCTACCCTCGTTATCCTCTCATGGCTCATGCACTAAAGAACAATCTTTTGTTTCTCACCATTAGGAATTCTAGGCGTGGAAACATTGATAACTTCTTTGTCGCGAATACCATCGTTGACAAAGATGCAGTTTCATCGTTTGATAATGTCACCTTTTTCCCTCTCTACCTCTATCCTGATCCCCAAAATAAAGAGCTATTCAGCACGGATACTGGCGAACCCTCAACTGCCCCGGGCGGGAGGCGACCCAATCTCTCGGCGGCGTTTATTGATGATTTTGCAAGCAGGCTGGGGATGCGCTTTGTGGAGGATGGCAAGGGGGATTTGCGGGAGACGTTCGGGCCGGAGGATGTATTTGATTACATGTATGCCGTTTTTCATTCGCCGGCGTACCGGATGCGCTACGCGGAGTTTCTCAAGATCGATTTCCCGCGCCTGCCGCTGACCTCAAATGCTGACCTTTTCAGAGAGTTGTGCAGGCTGGGAGAGCGGCTGGTGGCGCTGCATGTGATGGAGCAGTTTGGCAGCGCGCTGCCGAGGTATCCGGTCGAAGGGAATAACGTGGTGGAGAAGGTGGAATACCTGGTGACAAAGGATGAGCCGGAGCAGGGACGCGTGTACATCAACAAGGCGCAGTATTTCGAGGGTGTGCCGCCGGAGGTATGGGAGTTTCACGTCGGCGGCTACCAGGTATGCCAGAAGTGGCTGAAGGATCGCAAGGGGCGTGCGCTCTCCTACGAGGATATCCGGCATTACCAGCGCATTGTGGCGGCGCTAGCCGAGACGATCGGCTTGATGGAGCGGATCGATTCGGTGATCGAGGAGCACGGGGGCTGGCCGATTGGGTAGGAGGTATGAGGGTAGGGACAGGGCTTGTCCCTATCCTGGCTGCGGTACCGATTCGCCTCTCAATCACATTCGCCAACAAAGACCCTTATGGTCGCCCGCTTGCTCCCCATCATCGAATCGTTTTCTAGAAACAAACCGTGCGGGAAACGGATCACGTATCGTAGGGGCGAGGGCGGATGTGGAGCGGAGTGGTGGGCCTTTATGGTCGCCCGCCTGCTTTCTATTCAGAGGAGGTAATTGTTTATGAGCAGAGTCGTTGTCTTCACGAATGTGACGCTCGACGGAGTCATGCAGGCACCGGCCCGGCCTGACGAGGACCGCCGCGGCGGCTTCGAGCATGGCGGCTGGGCTGCGCCCTACAACGCAATGGCGCAGGCCGGAGACAGCATCAATATGGGTGCTCTGCTGCTGGGCCGGCGCACCTACGAAGACTTCTACGCCGTCTGGCCCCAGCGGAAAGATAGTCCCTACTCGGCGCGGCTTGACAACATACAGAAGTACGTTGTATCAACGACGCTCTCTGAGCCGCTCCCGTGGAGCAACTCCACGCTCTTGAAGGGAGATGCCGCAGAGGCCGTCGCCAGGCTCAAGGAACAGCCTGGCAACGATCTCGTTGTAATGGGCAGCGGAGAGCTGGTGCAGTCGCTGATGCGGGCCAACCTCGTCGATGAGTACGTGCTCCTGATCCACCCGCTGGTTCTGGGATCAGGACGCCGCCTTTTCCCAGACGGGGGTGCCTTCGCCGCTCTCCGGCTGGTCAGCGCCAGGACGACGAACAACGGCGTCGTGATCGCGACTTACCAGCCGGCCTCAACTTAGCTTGCGGCATCCCATACACGGGTTCCCCAGTTGGAACGAAGTCCTTTGTAGTCGCCTGTATGGAACACCTATTGCCATAGGCCTGCTCATACGCTACACTAGGGAAAACTCAAACATACCATTACTTAACGATGGCTATCCTGTTTTCTCACAGTATGATAGAATGCTGCACAGACTGCTAGATGATAGATATAGCAGGGAGGCCAGATAATGGGAGCCCTTATCCTGAACTCGCTTGAGATCCGCAATTTTCGCGCCTTTCATGATCTGAAAATAGAGCATCTGGGACGCGTCAACCTGATAGTGGGCAAGAACAATGTCGGAAAGACTAGCCTGCTGGAAGCACTCCAGCTTTATGCTCATAAAGACTCTACTCCTACCTTTATCTGGGATATTATGCGAACACGACACGAGATACGACAGCCGCTCGCCAATATGAGAGATATGCTTGCAGCACTCAAATTTCTGTTTTATGGGCGGAAGGATATCCGGCCAGGGCTTGAACCTATTAAGATTGGCCCGATGAACAGGTCAGGAGAAACTCTTTCGATTGCTGTGGATTGGTCTGTCTTAGAAATTCTTGCAGATGGACGTAAGAATGTTCGTCCTCTTCAGCCAGGAGAAGATTATATCGCTGATAATCTTCTTCCTCGTTTTGTTATCGTGGTAGGCAATGCTCTTGTGAATTATCCTATCGATCCATCCGTTCCTGAAAGCATAATCAGGTTGAATACGAACGAAATCCCATCTGTTTTTACGTCTGCCAATGGTTTGAGCAACCAGCGCCTCACGGAACTGTGGGATGGTATCGCATTGACCAATCTGGAGGATGATGTTCTGGCTGCTCTACGCCTTATCGCACCGGGAGTGAAGGGCCTCAATTTTGTCAGCACCCCGCTTTCTGGAAGCGAACGTATCCCCGTCGTCAGAATCGCAGATATAGACGAGCCGCTACCGCTGTATAGCCTGGGTGATGGGATGTTGCGGGCACTGGGAATTGCCCTAGCCCTGGTTAATGCCAAAGATGGATTGTTGCTCATCGACGAGTTTGAAAACGGCCTCTATTATGCAATACAGCCCGATCTCTGGCGCTTCATCTTCCAGGTAGCGCGCCGCCTCAATGTGCAGGTATTCGCGACGACACATAGCTGGGATTGCATTGAGGCATTCCAGAAAGCAATGCGGGCTGATCAGCAGGAAGACGGACTATTGATCCGGCTGGAAAGCAAGAAGGGCGAGATCGTCGCTACATTGTACGATAAGCGGGAACTGGGTATCGCAACTCGCGAACGGATTGAGGTACGTTGATGGTCGAGAGTTCCTTATTTCGATCCAGCAGCTCTGCATGCCCAACAGTTCATAACCTGGACGCGCCGTCTCTTCAAACTGTAAGAATCTTCTAAAATGGCGCGTGAGTAACGGATGGCGTAATAAATACGTCTATATTTTTTGGAGAAGGGAAGGGTGTTAATGGAGGGCAGGTCGCATTTGCTGGTTGGTTTGACGGCGGGTGTGGTGCTGGATAGTGTGGTACACTTAATGGGGGAGCCGCTCACGCTAGCTACGCCGGTGACGCACGATCTTTTGGTGAAAAAAGCTATTTTTTATGTGATGGTGGGATTGGGTTCGCTGCTGCCGGATATTGATAACGCGCGTAGTACGCTAGGGAGCAAGCTGGGCTGGGTGAGCAAGGGGATCCAGCATATTGCTGGCCACAGGACGCTCTTTCATAGCCTGCTGGGACTGGTGCTCGGTTCGCTGCTGGCGCTGGGCTTGGAGCGGCTGGTGATATTTCTTTTGCTCCAGCGGGGATTTACGGTACCGGCGAATGTCATTGCGGGAACACATTTTGTCTTTATCGCGCTGCTTTTTGGGTGCATTATGCATATCGCGGCGGATGCCCTGACGGAAGGTGGGGTGCCACTGTTGTGGCCAAGCCCTAAACGCTATGGGATTCCACCCAATCCGCACTGGCGTTTTCGCACAGGAACCTGGCCAGAGTTTGTGATTGTGTGGGGGTTTATGATTCTGGTCGCGATTGGTGTCTGGGAATCGATTATTGTTATATAGGTAATACTATGTCCAAGATTATGGCGCCGGCTGTGGCGAGTGGAACAAGAGAAGAAATTGAAGACAGATCCTCCGCTAAGGGGATTGCATTCCCTGGCAACCTCGCTGTACAAAAGCAAATCCTGCTGGCATGGGGCCTTTTGATCCTGGTGACGCTCCTTTATGCTCTAGCGATGAGCTTTGAGGCTGTGCTGCGCTACGAGACGTTCAAGGCCACCGCGTTTGATCTGGGGAATATGGACCAGGTGATCTGGAATACGATTCATGGGCGCCTGTTCCAGTTCACCAACCAGGCGATTGATTATTACGGGCCGCCAACGCGCCTGGCCATTCATTTTGAGCCGATTATCCTGCCACTCTCGCTGCTCTACGCTTTTGGCTCGGATCCGCGCATCCTGCTGGTGTTCCAGACGCTGGCGCTCGCATCTGGGACGCTGCCTGTCTTCCTGCTGGCGCGCTATTATCTTCCCAGGTGGCCAATGCTTGCCCCGGTCATGGTGGTCGCGTACCTGCTGTCACCGGCGCTGCTGGGCCTCAACATTTTTGACTTTCATCCTGTGAGTATGGCCACGCCGCTATTGCTCTACGCGCTGCTGGCTCTTACCTATAAGCGCTACTGGCTGCTCCTGCTGGCGTGCGTGCTTGCGGCCGCCACTAAAGAGGATGTGCCGCTGGCAGTAGCCATGCTGGGGGTCATGCTGATCTGGAAGTACAGGCTGCCTCGCCTGGGAACAATTCTGCTCGTGGGAGGGCTGCTCTGGAGTTTTGTGGCCTTCGAGGTGATTATTCCTCACTTTTATCCAGGAGCGCAGTCGAATAACTTCTGGTACCGCTATGAGCAGTTCGGAGATACACCCGGCCAGGCTATCTTGAATCTCGTCATACACCCATGGCTGCCCTTCACGACCTTTATTTCGATTGACCGCATCTATTACCTGGCAAGCCTCTTCCGCAGCGCCGGGTTTTTATCGCTGCTGGCGCCGGAATGGCTGATCCCGGCGCTGCCGAGTATGGCCGTGAATTTGCTGAGCACCGATCCATCCACCTATAGCGGGGTATATCATTACAACGCCACGATCATCCCGTTCGTCATGCTTGCGGCCATCCATGGCACGAGGCGCCTCATCAATATATGGAAAAGATGGCGCGGAGAGCCGGTGGAGGGGATCGACTGGCCGCCGGAGGGCAAGGCAAATGCTGACGGCGAGCGACAGGGATCCTTCGCTTCGCTCAGGATGACATTACCAACTCGAGTCTTTAAACTTCAAAATCGGCCCCTACAGTTTATGCGCCGCCGGATGACTCGCCTTGTGGTCGTGCCATGCATGCGTATATGGAAATGGCTTGCGCGGGTGGGGACTGTCCAATGGCAGCGTTTCAGCGAGCGCATGCAGCCTCTCGCCAGAATGCATCCGCTGCCCCGCCTTCAATGGATGATATTCACCTGGGTGACGGTGATGACCATCCTCAATTTCTTGATCGCCGCTCCCATGCTCAATATTTTCTGGGCCGACCATCTCCCAGGACCGCGCGAGCAGCACATCGAGCAACTGCTGGCAATGATCCCGCCCAATGCCTCAGTTTCTGCCAGCGATAATTTGAACCCGCATGTGAGCGAGCGGGAGCACCTGGCGGTCTTCCCTTCGCTCAGCGACGATGCGCCAAATAATTCAGGCGATCTTGTGCAGTACATTATTGTTGATCTCGATGACGTCTTCCCACAGAATCGGGCTACTGTTACGAACGAACTTGATCATTTGCAGCGCTCCGGGCAGTACGTGGTGATTGCGAGAGCGGAGGGAGTGATCTTGCTGGAGCGACGTACCTAGCGCAGCACAGGCGAATCATGTTATAATCGATAGCAACAGGAACAATAGGTAATTGGGGATATGACAATATAGTAGAGAGCGCAGCCCCCACCAATGTTCCAGGGAGGAGAAGCCCGTGCATAATAATCCATATTCAAACGAGCCTACAGATATTATCCCCCCCATGCCGGACCTGCCGCCGAAACAAACACCACATCCTCCTGCCGAAAATGTGGAGCGTGTCGAGGTTGAAGAAAGGGTAGTAGATACACAGCAGGAAGAGGCGCGCACCGTTAAGTTCATTATAGGGAAAATCGCGGACTTCTTGCGCTGGCTTGCCATCGTCATCGAAGTGCTCATGCTGATAGAATTCATTTTCAGGCTGATTGGAGCAGACCCGACCAACCCCTTCGCGTCTTTTCTCTACGCCTTGACGGAGGGGGTCATCCTGGTCCCCTTTAGCAATCTCGTCCACGATCCGGTGATTCATTACCCAAACCAGGTGTTTGAATGGACGACATTGATTGCCATGGCGATCTATGCCTTGATCTTCTGGTTGATCCGCAGTTTCGTGCGGCTGCTGGCATCTGAGCCGCAAGAGCCGGTCGAATAGATACCTCTATGAACGATTTTCCGGGGCAAGCCTCGCCCCTACCCTCGGTGAACGAATCAGCGTCGATCAGGGCCGGGAGTTACAGTGAATGTATTGCAGCAGCAGTTAGCGGTAGAGCGGAACGAGGTGTGGTTCACAGCGTTTTCGATGCTGCCGCTAACATTGTCTTTGTGGATGGTTTTGTCCTCTCGCTCAATGCCAGCAGTTCGGCCCGCATGCCTAATGGCCTCCAACTCTCGGCTTCCCCAGGTTCTTTTCCCTTTTCTGCTCTTCGTGCCGGTATGCCTGTCCTGCTAGGAGCATACCGGCTCCACATCGAAGCGCTTGATTGCTCGCTTGATCTTTCAAGCTGCTCGCGCTGGAATCCGCATATTGAGCGCCCTGAGGGGTTGGATAGAGGAATTATCAAAAGAAATGGGGAGCGGATAGCAGAAAGGGTATGGAATGGGACCGTACCCGTAGGGGCAAGGGGAAGGGCGGAGAGGAGCGGGGGCCTTGCGCTTGCCCTTGTCTCTCGCCCCATCTGGCCATTCCTTTTTGATGCGCCCACAACGACAGGATCGATGGGAGACGAGGGAGATTCATGGCATCGGGATGATGAGGGCCGCGCAAGCGCCCCCACCGCACCTCTTCTCCTCTCCCGCCCCTACGAAAGGATTGTTGCGCTGGCCGAGGCGTATCATGAATCCGTGTTGGAGATGGCGGAATATTTGTGCGGGCGTGGGGTGGGGCTGACGCCGGCGGGGGATGATATGCTGGCCGGGTGGATGGCGATCAACTGGCTGCTGCATGGCCCGCAACCTGCCTTCCTGGAGGCATGCCGGCAGATTGTGGAGGTGGCGAGGCGGCGAACGCACCTGCTGAGCCAGTGCTGGCTGGGCTACGCAGCGCAAGGGGATGTAGCCATGCCGGTGAAGGCGCTGCTGGAAACAATGACGAGGGAGGATGATCAGGAACTGGATGCGGCAATCGATGCAGTCCTGTCAATGGGAGCGACCTCGGGCCACGACCTGATACAGGGGATATTGTTGGGTCTTGGAGATGGAGACCTGGGCAGGTCTTGCTAATTATAAGAAAAACGTGCTACATTGAAGAGGCCTCAGGAACGATCAGTATGGAGGCGTTATGAGCCTATTGGATGCAGGTATTGGAGAGCCGCTGGTACCGCTGGTGAAGCCGCCAATTACGCAAGAGCAACTGCAGCGTTATGCCGAGGCTTCGGGGGATTACAACCCGATCCATCTTGATGACGAGGCTGCGCGGCGTGTGGGACTGGACGGGGTGATCGCGCATGGGATGCTCAGTATGGCCTTTCTGGGGCAGTTCGTTAGCCAGCAGGTGTCTGATATTCCTGGTGCGTATGTGAAGCACTTGAGGGCGCGCTTTGTGAACATGGTGCGGCTGGGCGATACAATTACATGTCTTGGAACGGTGAAGGCCCGCAGTGAGGGCGATAATGGCAGGATAGAGGTAACGATTGATTGCTGGGCACAGAACCAGAAGGGCGAGAAAGTTACGGTCGGCGAAGCAATAGTGGTTCTTTGAGCAAAGGACGAAAAGCATGACAGATGAGAAACCGGCAATGAGCGATCAGGACGTGCGCGTTCTTTCTGATCTCTCTCGTTACAACTGCATTCATTTCGGCCCGTACAAGGCGATCATCTATGAAGACCAGCAGGGCACCCGCGAGTATACGAATGTAGATATTGCCAGGGAGGCGGCGCAACTGGCGCTGGGGCTTCAGAGCCTCGGCATAGAAAAGGGCGACCGGGTCATAGTCATGATGATTAACTGCCCTGAGGTTATCGTGGCTTACCAGGCGATTGCCCGCGCCGGAGGCATCATTATCCCGGCCATGCCCTTGCTCAAAGGGCCAGAAATTCGCTACATTGCTGAGAATGCTGGAGCTAAAGCCATTATTACCAGCGCTCCGCTGCTCCCGCTGGTACAAAGCGCGCTTGTGGGCCTGCCAACCATGCAGCATATCGTTGTCGCTGGCGATACACCTGAACAAACGAATGAGCAGCCCACAACAGGCCTGGCTATACATAGCTATAGTGAGATTGTGGCAAGAGGCGAACCGGCGGCAGCGCATTTCCTTGAAGAGGGCGATGTAGCCGTATCCCCGGATGATATTGCAGTCATCCTGTATACATCGGGCACGACGGGCAATCCCAAGGGGGTTGTGCTCACGCACCGCAATCTCATCTCCAATGCTCTGGCTGGCCGAAGGGAGGATGCTGTACGGCGTGAAGAGACGCACCTGGCTGTGCTGCCCCTGGCGCATGCATATGGCATCCTGGTCGCCAACGTTTTCTTCTTAAGCGGCAACAAGATTATTGCGCATCCACGCTTTGATACTACGGCGGTACTCTCGGCCATTGAGCGCTACCGCATTACCGGCTTTGCGGGCGTACCGGCGATGTTTGTGGCCCTGCTCTTTTCACCTGATGCAGATAACTATGATACCAGTAGCTTGCAGTATTGCGTGAGTGGCTCGGCGCCGCTGCCGGTGGCTGTTCTGGAGGGGTTTGAGCAGAAGTTCGGCTGCAAAATATTAGAAGGCTATGGCCTCTCGGAAGCAAGCGCGGCTCTCACGGGCCATGCAAGGGATATGCCGAGAAAACCTGGCTCGGTAGGGAAGCCTTTGCCGGGCGTCGAGCTGCTGGTGGTGGATGAGCATGATCAACCGCTGCCGGCAGGTCAGGTGGGAGAAGTGATCGCTCGCGGGCCGAATATCATGCAGAGCTATTACAACATGCCTGAAGAGACTCAGGCGGCGCTGCGCAATGGCTGGCTGCACACGGGCGATATGGGCTACCTTGATGAAGATGGCTATTTGTATATTGTCGAACGGAAGAAGGATTTGATCATTCGCGGCGGGTTTAACATTTACCCGCGCGACGTTGAGGAAGTGCTCAACAGGCACCCGGCGGTGATCGAGTCGGCGGTGGTTGGCGTGCCATCGGAGCGCATGGGCGAGGAGGTGAAGGCATTCGTGGTGACTCGCGAACCTGTCGATGCTGAGACATTGATGGCTTATTGCCGCGAATCGCTGGCGAACTATAAAACGCCGAGCCAGATTGAGTTTGTGAGTTCCTTGCCGCGCAACGCGGTAGGCAAGATTGACAAGAAAGAGTTGAGGCTACGTTTCATCACCGCTGACCGAAGGTAGCCGCCACCCTCTCCGGGGGAGAGGTAATAGCGGCGTTGCGGTGATGCATAACAAAGGAGACAATATGTCCATTGAAATGCCCATAGAAGAAGCCTCGTTGTCACAGTTGCGGCAAACGCCGATTGACAATGTGCTGCAGATTATCGATGAAGGCCTGGTGCATTTACCATCCTATCGCGAGCTTTACTATCGCTGGGAACGCCAGCAATGGCGGGCGCAGGATATCGACTTTCGCGGTGATCGCCAGCAATGGGAAGGCATGTCCGAGGAAGATCACCAGGCTCGCTTATATGGCTTATCGGCCTTTTTTATGGGTGAAGCCTGCGTGACCAATACGCTTGCCCCTTATATAACTGCTATGCCTGGCGAAGAGATGTGTATCTTCCTGACGACGCAACTGGTTGATGAGGCGCGACACACGATCTTTTTTGCGCGTTTCTTTCGAGAGGTGCTCGGCGTTGAAGGGGAGACGCTGGAGGATACGCTGGCAATTACGCCACAGTATATGAACAGGCACTTGAAATATATCCTGATCGAGGCGCTTGCAGAAGTTGGAGAGCGCATCCGGCAGGAGCCGGAGAAGCTGGCGAACGTGGTTGAAGGCGTGACCCTCTATCACATGATCGTTGAGGGGACAATGGCGCTGGCAGGCCAGCGCGGTATCCTGGAGTTTTACCGGCAGCACAATCTCTTCCCGGCTTTTCGTGGTGGCTTCACGGCTGTAGCGCGTGACGAATCGCGCCATGTTGTCTTTGGCGCGAAATTCCTGCGCGAGATGATCCAGTCCGACCCGTCGCACGCCCAGGTGGTACATGATGCCGTGCAGAAGTATGCCCCGGTTGCCATCAAGGCATTGACGCCAGCAGATGAGGATGTCCAGCACATACTGGCCATGCAAGGGGATCCCTGGGTAACGCCTCGCTATGCCGTCGATTCGCTGCGCAAGAAGCTGAAGGTGATCGGCCTGAGCATGGAGCTGCCGGCTGTGCCTCCACCTCCGGTCTTTGCCTGATCGTCAATTAAAATAAAACGTAAAGGGCCACAACGAATCATGGTAATCACATTCGGGAACGAGGGAAACAATCCCATCGCCTGTAGGGACAAGGGGTGGAGACGAGGATGGGCGGGGGCCTTGTGCTTGTCCTCGTCCATCCCCATCACACCACTCCTCTCACCCTCATTGCCGATCTTGATTGTGAAGAATCATCATCGGCCGGGATAAGGGCCGATCAATCGGCGGTGGGCACGATAAATCGGCCCCTACAGAGGATTCGTGAAGTATTTAGTTATGCGCAATAATTGCGCCTTTACAGAAGGAGAATGCTATGATCACAGCCCTGGTTTTGATCAATGTGCAGCGCGGGCAAATCAATGAGACGGCCGAGAGCCTCCTGGAAATCGAGGGAGTGGCCGAGGTCTACTCCGTCACAGGCGAATACGATCTCGTGGCCCTCCTGCGGCTGCCTGAGTACGAAGAACTGGCCGATGTTGTGACAAGGCGCATGGTGCAGATCCCGGCCATTACGAAAACGCATACGCTGATGGCCTTCCAGTGCTACTCGCGGGAAGATTTGCAGCAGGCCTGGGACCTTGGCGTAGAGTGATGCGAGCGCCTTCGTGGGCGCAATGATGATTTTTAACAACCGAGGTCGGTAATAATATTGAGGGGTGGTGCGGGGGGAAACGGACGGGCGACCACAAGGGCCCACTCCACCACCCCGCATCCCCGCTCGCCCCTACGATATACGCCATGCGGTTGCATGTGTACATTGTTTTGGACATGATCACGATGAAACAAAGATTTGCCAGCATATGCCACTTGTTTCCAGGAACACCCCATGCTATCGTGTATCGTAGGGGCGAGGGCGGCTGTGGAGCGGGATGGTGGGCCTTTATGGTCGCCCGCCTGGCTTACGTGTATTCCCGATCCTGGTTGGCAACGTTTACCATTGTGTTCCACTACTCAATCGTAATAGCGATCATAGTAGCGATAGTACCTGTGGCGGCGCCTGCCGTATCTGCCCCACCTGCGGCGCCTCATAGCGCGGAAGAAGAAGAAGGGTGCCAGGAGCACAAGAAGTCGTCTCATATGTTTTGCCTTTCTGTCTCAAGAATGCCGATCGTAGGCCTCATTCCTTTAGGGTGATTGCCGAAAGCAGCCGATAAATCGGCGCTGGCCACGATAAATCGGGCCCTACGCTTCACCCGGAAGGATGGCGTGCCGGATCGTGCATGGTTCCAGACTCTGTTTCATTTCTAATCAATATACGTTTTTGCCAATTATTTTGTTAGAAAGTCGGCCTCAATGGTTATGAAGGGAGCGCTACAGTGGGTATGATTCATGGCGGCTGGCTGGTCGCAAAGATACTGAAAAGAGAAGGGGTTGAAGTTGTTTTTACGCTCAGCGGCGGGCATGTTGCGGCTATTTATGATGGTTGCCTGCGCGAGGGAATCAGGGTTGTGGATACACGGCATGAGCAGGCAGCAGTACACGCGGCTGAGGGATGGGCAAAATGCACGCGCATTCCGGGTGTAGCGTTGCTGACGGCAGGCCCCGGTGTTACCGATGGCGTCACGGGAGTGGCCAATGCCTATCTTGCAAACAGCCCCACCCTGGTCATTGGTGGCGCGGCGCCCCTTAGCCTGTGGGATCGGGGCGCATTGCAAGAGATGAACCAGATCGACTTGATGCGGCCGATTACCAGGTGGGCACGCACAGTGCATGAAACGGGTCGGATTGCCGAGTATGTTTCTATAGCGTTTCGCCAGATGCTGAGCGGCAAGCCGGGGCCGGCATTCTTAGAGATACCGATGGATGTGCTCAACAACTTTGTGGATACCGAGGAGTACGTTGATCCAGGCGAGCCAGAGAACTACCGCCCAGGCGGTCGTACTGCTCCCGACCCGAGCCATGTGTTGAGGGCGGCGGCTTTGCTGGAGAAAGCGCAGCGCCCGGTAATCATGGCGGGAAGCGCGGTCTGGTGGTGCGATGCAGCAGACGCCTTACGGGAGCTGGCGGAGCGTATCCAGGCTCCCGTCTTTCTCAACGGCGCGGGGCGTGGCTGCCTTCCTCCGACTCATCCCCTATTTTTCTCGGCTGCGAGACGCAAGGCGCTAGAGGAAGCCGATACCATTCTGCTCATCGGAACGCGCATGGATTTTCGCCTCAATCATGGCCAGCCGCCGCTCATCCCGAAGGAAGCCAATATTATCTGGTTTGACATAGCAGGAGAAGATGTGGGCGTCAATCGCGGAGCAGCAGCCGGGCTGGTGGGAGATGTGGGTATGAGCATGGAGCAGCTTGCTGAAGCATCCAAGCAGCTCAACGGAAGGGAATGGCTGGACTACGTTCAAGCCGAGGAACGACGCGCGGTAGAACGGGATGCGGCGGCCATGAATTCCGATGCTGTGCCTATTCACCCCATGCGCCTCTGCCGCGAGATACGGGATTTTATGGATGCGGATACGACGGTGGTGGGGGATGGTGGCGATATCGTGAGCTACGGAGGGCGCATCATTAACGTCTATAAACCCGGCTACTGGCTGGATGCCGGGCCGATGGGTACATTGGGAGCGGGCACGGGATATGCCATGGCGGCGCAACTGGCTCGCCCAGGCAAGAGGGTCTTGATCCTGCACGGTGATGGCGCCTTTGGTCTCAACGGCATGGAATTTGAGAGCATGGCCCGCCAGAACCTGCCCGTTGTCTCGGTAATCGGAAATGATGGCGCCTGGGGACAGATCAAGCACCCGCAAAAGATGCTCTTAGGGCACGCGACGGCTGCGGAGCTGAAGCCGGGCATCCGCTATGATAAGATGGTCGAGGCGCTGGGCGGCTATGGTGAGCTGGTGGAGCGACCAGAAGATATTCGCCCGGCGCTCGAGCGGGCTTTTGCTTCGGACCTGCCCGCTTGCGTGAACGTGTTGATCGATCCTGAGAAGCCGTATAGCCGCTCGACGAACGTGGCGGTGTGATTGGCGTCAAGTGAACGAAATGGGATCGGATGAGCTGTAGGGGCGAGAGTGGATGCAGGGTGGAAGGGAGGGCCTTGATGGTCGCCCGCTTCAGG
>CADDZH010000002.1 GCA_902812455.1 Chloroflexota bacterium
CGATTATTTTGAGTCCGATTATCTACGGGCGGCCTTTGCAGGGCAGGGAGTGATCGGCACATTCATTGGCCCCAAAACCCCCGGCTCGGTATACGTGATGTGGCATCACATGCTCGGTGAGGTCAATGCCCTGAAAGGCGTATGGGGCTATGTGCGAGGAGGCATGGGCCGCATCAGCTTCGCCATGGCGGCATCCGCCGAAGCGCATGGAGCACTCATTCGCACCAATGCACTAGTTCAGAAGATTCTCGTACATAATGGCCGGGCCGAGGGTGTACGCCTGGAAAATGGCGAGGAGATAAGGGCAAGCGCCGTTCTTTCCAACGCAGACCCAAAACGCACCTTCCTGCAATTTTGTACGGATGCCGGGCTTGACAAGGGCTTCATCAAGCGCATCTCAGAGTTCAAAACGGAGAGCGCGGTGATCAAGGTCAATGTGGCCCTGAAAGAGCTGCCAAGTTTCACATGCCTGCCGGGCACGACACCAGCCTTGCAGCATTTTGGGTCACTGGAAATCAGCCCGACGCCCGACTGGGTGCAAGAGGCTTACGAGGATGCTGAGCGAGGCGAACTCTCGCAAAAGCCCTACATTGAGGCATATATGCAGACGGCTACCGACCCAACGGTTGCTCCGCAGGGCTGCCACACGATCTCGATGTTTTGCCAGTACGCCCCGTACCATCTCAAAGGACGAGAATGGACGGAGGAGCTCAAGAACGAGATGGCCGATCGTATTATTGCTACAGTGACCGAGTTTGCGCCGAATTTTGCGGATGCCGTTATGGACAGGCAGGTGCTCAGCCCGCTTGATATCGAGCAGCGTTATGGCATGCCCAACGGAAACATCTTTCATGGTGAGATTACCCCTGATCAACTCTTCTCGTTCCGCCCAACGCCGGAGTGCTCGCATTACCGCACGCCCATCCAGGGATTATACCTTTGCGGCTCTGGAACCCATCCTGGAGGCGGTGTGATGGGCGCACCGGGACATAATGCGGCGATGGCACTGCTAAGCGATTGGCGGAGAACGCAAAAATAAGGTCAGGCGCTGGATTTAGCTGCTACTACTAGCGCCGCCATTGTCTCTTCATAGGGAATAAGTTTTTGCGTAAATTCGCCTGGGGAGCGGAGCGTAGCTGTAGGGGCAAGGAGAGGCAGGGTGGCGGCGTGGGGGCCTTGCGCTTGCCCTCGCGCCTCCTGCTCACTCTCCCCAATCCCAATAAACCTACCTTTGTAAAGCCATCATCTCCCGCACAAAGCGTACTTCATCAAGATTGATCGTGTGCCCCATGCGAGGATAAAGGCGCATGGTCACATCACCACCCATGCGCTGCAAGACTTCCGCCGTGAGCTGCACGCGCTCTTTTGGGATATGAGGGTCGTGATCGCTGCACCCAAGAAAGACAGGCATGCCTGCGAACGAACCCGGATAATCACGAGGCGTACTATCCGGCCCGATCAGGCCTCCACTTAGAGCAACAAGGCCGCCATAGCGCCTGGCATGGCGAGCTGCATATTCGAGCGACAGGCATGCCCCTTGCGAAAAGCCCAGGAGGATTGTGCGCTCTGCTGGAATCCTAACTTCATTCAGTTGAGCAAAAAGTGAAGCAATGACTTCTAGCGCGGACGAGAGCCAGGGCTCGTTGCTGTCTATGGGAGCGAGAAAGCTATTGGGATACCATGAATTTGCTGCCGCCTGCGGGGCCAGGTAGGCGAAACCGGGCGCCGCGAGGTCAGCCACCAGTTCAAGGATATTTTCTGCACTCGCGCCGCGTCCATGCACCATGATCATGGCAGCCCGGGCATCCTGCACTGGCACCCCAGCCGTTAACACAGGTTGGCCCTGATGTGGGCCTGAAATTTCTCTTGCAAAATCGCTATCCATCTCCTCTCCTTACCCGCTTTCGGAACTGCATACATCATTAATGAAATTTGACCATCAAGATCGGCAAGGCCAGTGTGTGGCATGTCATGTTGAGCGAGTGCAGCCCAGCCCTGAACGAAGTGAAGGGGAAACATCCGATGCCCGCCAAGAGAGATCCTTCGCTTCGCTCAGGATGACATGTATTACCATTCTGGTTGTTAAAAATCTTAAATTGGGTGAGGATGTCACTATTGTATCACCTGGTGTTTGTTTGATACGTCTTTGATACACCAATGATATTCTAAAAATGCCCGCCTCAGGCGTACAGTTACAGTAGAGGCTTGTTATGCGTGCCCTCTAAGGAAAGAGAGCAATGTACATTGCTCTCAATGTAAGAAAATCATAAGGAGGTTCATGAATGACTGTTCGCGATGCGATTAATCGAGGCTATAACCTGGTTGGCACGGCGATTGTCGCGATTAGTGGTTTTGCCTTTTTCCCGGAGTTCTTTACAGAAGATGAGTTGACCCATAAGCTTGATGAAGGCGTGCTCTTCCTGCTCGCACTTGGCTCTATCGCCTGGTACCTGATCGGGAGAAACAAATATTCTCGCACTATCATCCCAATCCTTTTTACCACCGCTGCGCTGGTTATGAAACTGCTGGCCTTCTTCTTGCTTGAGACCGGAGATCCAACAGACCTGGGCGACGAGTTCGGCGCGCTAGTTCTCTTTGTGATCTCATTAGCCTTCCTGATCTGGCAATACGTGAGTATCAAGCGCCTGGCAGCCAGAGAGGAAGCGGCAGGAGAACTCGTTGGGAGCGCCAGATAAGACTACAACGAATCGAGCATAGCGCGAATAAAGCCAACGGCAACTGAAAGCCAGTCAAAGGAGTGGGTCCACGCGACCCACTCCTGCTGTGTTGGCCAGGCTGGCCTGTAGCGAGGGATCATTTCTCGCGGCATGACAATGGCCCACTTTGTCCCTTCACCCAGGCCACCTGGAGTGATGCGCACCGAGATGTTGAAGACGTTCTCTTGAGGAAGGCGTTGCTTCCAATTGGGCATGGCTTTGAGCAAGGGATCGCGCCGCCAGGCCGTGAATAGAGCGGGGTCTTCGGGCGCCCCACTTTGTGAGCGCCGCAGCGTGATTACTTGCCCAACGACGGCGGAACGATCCCATTCTGGGAAGCGCAGCCAGACCGAGTAGCGATATTCGTCAAGCCCTGCTGTCTTGATGAAGGAGCGATAGCCCTCACGCTCGATGCGGCGCTCGCTGTCGCTCTGCCAGAGGGCAACCATAGCATCGAGGCGTTTTTTCTTCTCTTCCTCGCTCAGGGCAGCGAAAGGGCCGGTATCAGGTGGATATTGCTGCGCAGGCATCTATGACTCCTGAATCGATAGGAAAGTAAGATTGCAGCCAGGAGACTAAATCATCTGCCAGGGGTGCAACGAATGTGCATAAGGCATTATCAGGGTAACGGCGTAGTTGCAGGCTGTAGGCATGCAAGAACTGCCGTTGTAATGCAGCCTGGGGTGTGCCAGGCTCTGCAGGAGGAGCATAGACCTGGTCGCCTACAATGGTATATCCCAGGGCCGCCAGGTGCGCCCGGATCTGGTGCGTGCGGCCGGTTAGCGGGCGGGCTTCTAGCAAAGTGAACTCTCCAGAATCAGAGCGGGCCAGCGCTCTTATGATCGTTGTTGCTTCCTGCCCATCCGGGCCAACGATACAGCGGCGACGATCCGCAGGGTCGCGCTGTAGCGGCCCATCCAGCACAAACTCGCAATGCAAGGGAAGCAATGTGGGTGAGCCTGTCGTAGGGGCGGGAGCGGCGGGAAGGAGCGGTGGGGACGCTTGCGTCGCCCTCGTCGCCTCAAAGGATGTAGCCCCACCGCCAGGTGTCGTTTGCATTTCCCCGCGCGGATTTGTTATAGTAATAGTAGTACGGGGACGAGACCAATCATAAGCTCTCTTCTGTACGACGGCCAGGTATCGTTTGACGACGCTATGCTCGTAGAACTGGCGAACAACATGACGGCGGGAAGATTCAGTGCGGGCCAGGACTACGACGCCCGAGGTGTCTTTGTCAAGGCGATGCAAGAGCGATGGGCGAGGAAGCAGCCCCTCATCTTTCCACTGGCGTTGCCGGCGCCTCTCACGCAGCATGGTCTGGATGTGTTCAGGAGCGCGTGTCCATGCCGGTTCATCGGGCAGATCGGGAGGCTGCCAGTCATCAGCTCCCTGCTGCTGGACATAGGTCAAGATCATGTCCCACATGGTATCACCAGTATGCTTATAGGTGGGATGGATAACAAGACCAGCCGGTTTGTTGACGACAAGCAGGAAATGGTCTTGATAAATGATGGGTATGGTAGTATGATTAGCCAGCATACGGTGAGTATATGGTGTGAGGGAGGTTGATGTCAACATTCTATATCCTATGGCTATAAGAAAGCCTGTGTAGGAAGGTTAATAAATGAGGGAAAGACAGGGGACAAAAAGTACTATTGTGTACTGGATGCATAGACAAAGGCAAAGTTGCATTGAAAGCTTACGTAATCTCGCTTTAGACACTCCCTGGAAGAACTTTACAAACTTGCGCCGTTGATTACTATATAAACTCGTGCGAACTGCACAAGCATTGCATGTCCCAAACGTTGTTGCCGATAAGAAAAAATGTAACTTTATTAGAAGGTGTTGCAAAGTGAAAGTATACCGGCTTTCGGTGCGAGAGCACCTGGTGTTAAATGTGTTATGGTTTGCGATTAATGCGCAATCGGCGGCGCTCTTGCCGCTGGTTATTCCGGCACAAATTGCCTTGTTTATCTCCTCGCATCAGGTAGGGAGTACAGCGCAGGCAGTTTTTCTAAGCTGGCTCATTATAGGTGCTTCCGCGATTTCGTTACTCATGCCACCCATCATTGGAGCGCTTTCCGATAAGACCACAGCAGGGTTGGGTCGTCGCCGTCCCTATATACTGGTTGGCGGCCTGGTGTTGCTCCTGAGCACGCCTTTGCTGGTCAGCGCAGGCAATCTGGCTATTTTCCTGGCAGGGCTTGCCCTATTACTTGTGGGGAAAAATATCCTCACCCCTGCCTATCAAGGGCTGGTGCCGGATTGCGTGCCGGAAAAGCAACGAGGGGAAGCTGCCGGATATGTGGGCGTCATGACGCTGCTTGGCAATGTGGTTGGATTGGGCCTGGCGGCATGGTTATTAAGCGGTGTAAACCAGCATTCCTTCAACGTGACACTGATCCGCGCCAATGCGGGTATCTACTATATCGTCACAGCCGCTCTCATGCTCATCAGCGTGCTGATTACAGTGCTCTGGGTACGCGAGATGCCGTTGTTGACAAAGCCAGGTGATATGGTCAAAGACGGAGAACTTGCCCTATCCAGGCTGGTGAGCAACTTTGTCAAGGATTGGATAGCGCCCTGGCGCTGCTATAACTTTACGGTCGTGTTTCTGGCGCGGGCAGCCCTGATGCTCGGATTAGCTCTGTTCATGACCTATATCGAGTACTACTTTGCCACCGTGCAGCATGTTGCCAATTTTGTGCAGGTGACCGGCATCGTAGCCATGCTGGCATTGGGTGGAGCAGTAGTGAGTGGCTTGCTGTCTGGCATTCTCTCAGATCGTTTCAAGCGGCGAGCACCGGTCGTCTGCATTGCTACCCTCTGCATGAGCATGGCATCTATAGCCTTTGTGTTTTTCCCCAGCGGTCTGGTAGCATGGCTCTGGCCGTTAGGCGTGATGTTCGGGCTGGGATTTGGGGCTTATTCGAGCGTAGACTGGGCGCTGTCAATCGATGTACTCCCTTCAAAGGAGAAGGCAAGCAAAGACCTGGGGCTATGGAATGCGTCAACGACACTGCCGGCAGTACTGGCCCCCTTGTTTGGTAGCCTGATTATCAATGCCGCTGCTGACGCGGGACACATCGTGCTCGGCTACCGGCTGATTTTTGGCGCGGCGGCCCTCTTCCTGCTGCTTGCAGCAATCGGCGTGATGTTTGTGCGTGAACGGGGCAAAATAGAGCAGATAGCCGAGCAGATAGAAAATATCGCGTAATATGCACATCAAGGCTATTTGTGCCGGAAAAGCCATTAGCTGGCTTGAGGAATTGAAACACTATAGACTCGTATGGATTGCCCTGATTATTGTGCTGGCTAGTTGTGGAGGCTCACCATTTACACAGCCGGCCAGCACAAGTAGCTCACCGCTACCACAGAGTTCGCCAGTTGCCTTTCCACCGGGCGCAGCTCCGCAGCATATTTTCTATATTATGATGGAGAATCACAGCGCCAGCCAGATTCTCGGAAATACAGCCGATGCTCCGTACCTGAACCAACTGGCGAACGCATATGGCACGGTCGCTCATTACTACGGCGTAACTCATCCCAGCCTGCCTAACTACCTTGCAGCGATATCCGGCGATTTTCAAGGAATCTGGGACGATTGCCAGGCGGGAGCAGATATCACCTGCGCACCGCAATCATTTAGTTCATCACTCACTCAGGCAGAATACACAAACGCTGCCAATCGCCCGCATATGTTCAATGGAGAGACGATCGTCGATCAACTCGAGGCCCACCACCTGACATGGAAGGCCTATATGCAGTCTATGCCGTCTGCTGGTTTTACAGGCGCGAGCTACGGGCTGTATGCCGAAAAGCATGATCCTTTCATGTATTTTTCCAGCATTCGCAACAATCCTGCTCGTATTCAGCGTATTGTGCCCTTTACCGAGTTCCAGCAAGACTTGCAGTCAGGTAACATCGCCAACTTTGTCTGGATTTCGCCCGATCTCTGTAATGATATGCATGGCGCTCCAGATTGTTCATCCTATGATAGCCTGATTGCACAGGGCGATAGCTTTATTCGCTCTACTGTGCAGGAGATTATGAGCTCTGCCGCCTGGAAAGAGCGCTCAATCATTGTCATCACATGGGATGAAAATGATGGTGGCAACACCGGATGCTGCAACAGCCCAACGGGAGCTAATGGCGTAATGCTGGGAGGCGGAGATGTGCCAATCATCATCATTACCTCACATGGGCCGGCGCACACCGTGCTCGCCAATGGATCGTATAACCACTACACGTTGCTCGCCACAATAGAGCAGTTGTGGAATCTGGGCTGCCTGGCAAATGCCTGCAATTTTAACAATTCGTCGCTCATGAACCCGCTTTTCTCATAAGCGCATAAGCCATACCCCTTCCCAAAAGTGTTAAAATGATAGCATGTACAGATTCGGAGAACATGAATAGCCCAAGGGGTAATAGCACAGGATGGACATGGAATTTATACATTATCATAGTACGCCCTACCTCAGAGATCCGGTATTGGTCGCGGCCCTCGCCGGGTGGAACGACGCTGCCGATGCTGCAACAACGGCCATCAAATACCTTATCGATCTCTGGAAACCGCCCGTAATCGCAGATATTGATATTGAAGATTTCCTGGTTTTTACCGAGAGCCGCCCCACAGTCAAGCTGGTAGATGGCATGCAGCGCTCCATTGTCTGGCCAAGCAACCAGTTCCTCTCTCACGCGGCACTTGATCTGCACCATGATATTATTCTCTACCTCGGTGTCGAGCCGCACCTGAAATGGAGGACATTTAGCAACGCATTTCTCGATGTGTGCAGGCACTACCACGTTTCTGAGGTAATATTACTCGGGGCTTTGCTTGCTGACATTCCACATTCAATTCCGGTTCCCATTTCCGGCACCGTCACAAATGCGGATATCCAGGAACGGCTCAAGGAAATGGATATTCATGGCTCGCGCTATGAAGGGCCAACCGGTATGATCGGGGTCTTGCAAGATGCCTGCCGGAAGGCGGCTATACCCGCAACAAGCCTCTGGGCTGCGGTGCCACACTATCTGGCCGCTACGCCGAATGTTAAGGTGACCTCTGCACTGCTGACGTACCTGAATACCTTTATGTCCCTCGGCCTGGACTTGAGCGATATCCAGGCAGATGCGCTCCGCTTCGAGCAGCAGATCACAGCGCTGGTGGCACGAGATCCGGATGCCAGCGAGTATGTACGCAGGCTGGAGGAGCGGGCAAGCGGGCTGGCAGAGTTCGACGAGGACGAAGAGGATGAAGAGGACGAAGAGGAGGATGAAATCTTCAATCCTGACCGGCCAACAAGTACAGGACCTCTCCCAAGCGCAGAGTCATTGATCCGTGGCGTTGAAGAGCTTTTACGGAAACAGCGCGAGGATGGTCAACAACAAGACACAGAGGGAGATGAGGAGCACGACTAACATGAATCCGCCCAGGAAGCGGAACGTACCTGTAGGGGCAAGGAGCGGATGTGGAGCGGCGTGGGGGCCTTGTGCTTGCCCTCGTGCCTCTTCGTTCCTCATACACCCAGCAAACCTACCTCTCTAAAGCGGAAGGAGCAACTTGCTCTCGCAAGCGCCTCACAGGTGAAAAGAGTATCCACAGGAGCGAGAGGATTTCGCCAACGGATGCCAGAACCAGCGTTTTCTGTAAGCCAATACTCTGCCCAAGTGCACCCCCAAGCAGGGCACCAATGGTAGGAAGACCATAGACAACAAAGGATATGCTGGCATTCATTCTTCCCTGGAGCCGCTCCGGCGTAATCGCCTGGCGCAAGCTTACCTGGTTGATGTTGAAAACCGGCTTAGCCAGCCCAAACAGGAGTTGTGCCAGGCCAACCAGAGGAATAGCCAGTAGCGGCACAAGGCCGGCCAGCGGCACCAGCAGATCAGACCCGCCAATGATGAGGGGAGTAAGCAGCAGCGTAATCCCCATACCGAGCCAAAATGTAAGCTTCGAGGCGAGCAGCGCGCCGAGCACGAAGCCCACACTGCTGATAGCTAAGATCACGCCGAGCACCACAGGAGAAATACCCAATCCCTTTACCACGTACAATACGGCCACCGCCTCGAGCACACTGTTGAAGAACGTGAGCGTCGCAAAGCTACTCGTTAAAGCGCGCAGGATCGGCTCACCGAAGACAAAACGCAATCCTTCGGCTATCTCACGGCCTATAAATCTCCTCTTTGTCTCAACCTGCGGATCGCTTTCAGGAGCGCGAATCCAGGCCAGCGAGATTGCAGAGACCAGGAAGGATAGCGCATCGACGAGGATCGCTCCCGGAGCAGTAAGGATTTGCACCAGCGCTCCGGCCAGCCCAGGCCCCACGATCTGGCTAACTGACAGGCTGAGTTCCAACCTGCTGTTGCCCTCAACAAGATGCTCGCGCTTAATCAGAGAGGGTAAGTACGAACGGTAGGCAACATCAAAGAAGATGGTACAGGTACCAACCAGGAAGGCAAGCAAATAGAGGACCCAGATACGCAGCATTCCGAGCAGGTACGTGAGCGGAACCAGGCTGAGCAAGACAAAACGAGCTGTATCGGCCACGATAAGTACCGGGCGCCTTCGCAATCGATCCACCCATACACCTGCAAGCAGCCCAAAAAGGAGGGTTGGAACTGTTCCTACGGCTGTGAGGATGCCCATCTGCAGCGCCGTGGCATCAAGAACCAGTACAGCGGTCAGGGGAATGGCCAGCAGGGAAATCTGTGAGCCGAGGATGGAAACGGTCTGACCGGCCCACAGTTTGATGAAGTCGGAGTGATGCCATAATCCGGTCAATCGGGTGCATTTCACAGGAAGCCTTTTTCTCAGCAAACAAATAAGCCTGGTAATGATTAAGCAGTGCCACTACATTTTACTCTCGAGATGAATACCTGTGTAGTGGTACTGCTTCTAAAGTCCTTCCACAAATCGAGGGCTGGCATCTTCGTCTATAGATAGTAGGAATGACCCTAGTGTTTCTTACCAGGCTTTCTATTCTGGTTCTCTAATGGAGAACTGTACTGAGCATCATGGCTGCAAGCATAGCCACAACGAGTAAACCTACTAAGAAAGCAAAGAGGCTATGACGGGCATAGCGCGTTGTCTCGCTTTCCGCCGATCCTGGACTCAGGGAGTATACATCGTTGCTTTCTTCATACACGGGCTTAGCAGCGACAGTATTCAAACGCCGTACACGCCTCAGGCTGCGATAGCCAATGGCTCCATGACGATAAAGATAGGAACTCACGCTGACACCAAAAGCGATCAGCAGGACTCCAATTACCAGCGCAAAGAGCAGTGACATCGTCGTCTCATTCCTTCTCTGCTATCTACAGGCTGCCTGACCCTGGCTAGCCTATGATACTTCTCACCTCTATAGAGAGAGACGTATCAGCAGAAGAAATCTCCAATGCAGACTTTCTACCGTATTCTCCATTGAATACGCTTTTCATGGAAAGACACGTATGAAAGTGCCGCATTGGAGACAAAGCTGATTATAGGACGACTGTCACCTTGCGTTGTTTCCCTTCTCTCAAGAAACCGATGGCTATTTTTTCTCCTGGACGGTGACGCCGCACAATGCGCTGCAAGTCACGTGGCTCCATGACAGGTTCACCGGCGGCAGAAAGAATAATATCCAGTCGCTTGAGTCCAGCACGCTCAGCAGGGCTGTCGTGGCGGATTTCCAGCAGCTCCACAGCAAATTGTTGCCCCAGCTCAAGATTTCGCTGTACAGCGGGATCGATCTGCACGCGCATCCCTCCAACCCCCAGCGATACCCCATCTGGTTTTGCCTCGCGCCTTTTCGTGATCTGCGCAAGAGTGTTTTTGACCGTATCGAGGGGTATCGAGAAACCCAGCCCTTGAGCCATGGGCATCATGGCAGTGGTAATGCCAACCACCCGCCCATTACTATCGACCAGAGGGCCACCAGAATTGCCGGGATTGATGGGAGTATCCGTCTGGATCAGGTTGGTCATCTTGCGGCCACCCGGAAGGTCAAGGGTGCGATCAAGCGCGCTGACGACCCCGGCGGTAACCGTCCAGTTCAAGCCATAGGGATTGCCTACGGCAATGACAAGCTGGCCTACACGCAGGGGTACGCGCCCTAACTCGGCTACGGGCAAGCGATCGGCGCCGATACGCAAGACTGCAACATCAACGTCTGGATCACTACCAATGAGACCTGCATCAAATTTGCGCCCATCTGCCAGGGTCACGCGAATGCGATGCGCGCGCGCAACGACATGGGCGTTGGTGAGAATCTGACCATCGGAGGCAAAGATAAAGCCGGAACCGATGCCACCACCGAACTCTGGGACGTAAAATGGGCCAACACGACGGTTATCTCGATCTATATCAATGCGCACGACCGCTGGGCCAACCCGTTCTGCTGCCGAGGTGACAGCAGTTGAATAGGCATCTAATGCCTGTGTATCTTTCTCATATGTACTCATGCTCAGCACAATACTTTCCCGTGGAACCCAACCACTCAGAGGACGTGCGTGCGAGGCACCTACTCAATGAGATTGATAGCTATTATATCACATCTGCATAGCGCTTATTGTGATGAGGAAGCGAGAGGAGAATTCAAGGCCGTTGCAATGGCCGTCATCAGCGTCTGGAGCTTAAACGGCTTCTCGACTAAACTGGCATGGGGAGCCACCTGGAGAGCCCTGGCTACCTCGGCAGGGTGAGCAGCAGTACAGAGGATGATAGGCAAGGATTGCGTATGAGGATGAGCCATGAGATCACGCAGCACATCGACGCCATCGATGCCGGGTAGAAAGAGATCGAGAATCAGTACTTCCACAGGAAGCTTAGCTACCTTAGCCGGGCCAGGGGAAGCGGGCGAGGCTAACATATCGCTGTGGGTTACTTCATCCATCAGAAGCGCCTGCAGGCACTGCTGAGGCGTTTCATAGACGGTGACCTGGTGGCCACCATACTGTAATAATGTCACACAAAGTTTTGCGATGCGAAAATTGTCTTCTAATAGACCCACATGAGCCATAAGCAGGGAATATCCTTTATTTGCTGCTGCAACCTTTACTTTCCAAATTGTAATAGGTACATTGAGTAGCTGTCAAGCAGAATAAACTTTATTCCTGTTCTCCCTTGCCACCGCTCTTTTCTTCCTCGATGACCCGCTCGACGACCTGCTTCAGTACCTGGTAGGGCTGCGCACCCATGACCAGGTAACGATTGGCAAAGATGAGTGCGGGGACGCCGCTCAGCCCATAGGCATACGCCATCTCTTCGTCGGCATCCACCTGCTCATTGAAGGCCTCGCTGGCCAGGATCTGCTCGAAATCCTTCGTATTGAGGCCGGCCTCCTCGGCGACTGCTCGCAAGACAGCCGTGTCGCCGATATCCTTGCCTTGTTCCCAGTAGGCACGCATGGCGGTGACGTGAAAGGCAGCCCCCTTGCCCTGCGTCTGGGCGTACTTCTCAAGCACCAGGGCCGGCCGGCTATTGGCGCCAACCGGGCCAGGATTCATCTCCAGGCCATATTGCTCGCGCGCCCGTTGCTGCAACAGTGGCCGTCCTGCCATAATCCGCGCCTGGCGTTCCGGCGTGATGGGAGGAGCACCGGCAGGATGCAATTCAAACGCATGCCACTGGATGGTGACATCATAGTGTTCTTCAAGCTGCTCCAAACTGGAGCCGACCAGGTAGCAAAACGGTCAAACAAAGTCAGACCAGACATCAATGCGGACGGACATAGATATGTTCCTTCCTAGTGAAAGCACCAGGGCGATGGCCAGCGTCGCCCCTACCTTCGATCGCAGCCGGCAGGAGGGTAGGGGCTGGGCTTGCCCCAGCCCTGGAACTCAAGGCGCGAGGCGCGATCCCGCAAAAGCCTGCGCTACTCCAACCAACTGCAAGCCCCTTTGGTTGCCCACACTCGCACAGATAATCATAGAGCCGGTGAGCACGAGCCGTCTCGTCCCACCCCGGCTCAACTCCGGCGAATGGGCTGCGGCCAGTGCGTCCACCTCCCGAACCGTCACCATCAACAACCGTATCGACAACCACTCGCTGCGCCCCGCTCTCGAGTAGCCGTTGGCCAAACTCCTCAACGGCAGTATAGGGAAGACATGGGCTGGCGGTAATCTGGGTATGAATACCGGCGCTACTGGCGGCTCGCACTAGCTCCCAGCGTTTCTCTAACGGCGGCCCACCCTTAAGGCTTTTCAGGTATGACTGATCGTCAGTCTCGATCGTTATTGAGAGCCAGGCATAAGGGATCTGGGCCAATAATGGCAGGTCGCGCTCCGCCAGCGGGGAGCGGGTCTGCACAACCAGTAAATCCAGCTCTGGATAGCGGGTGAACACTTCCAGGCATTGTCGCGTGACCTGGTACTTGCGCTCGATTGGCTGGTAGGGATCGGTTGTGCTGCTCATAAAAATGCGCAGCTTACAGCGTGTTTCTGGCTTCATCCTCGCCAGGGCTTTGTCCAGCAGTTCGGCGGCGTTTACCTTGACCTGCACTGCCTTTCCCCAGGAAAGCGCTCCTCCCCTGAAGGACCAGTTGGGCAGAAACTGGGCATAGCAATACATGCCACAGGTCGTCTGCCCAAAGCCACAGCCTGTATACGGCGACAGCGCGTGTGTGAACGGATACGGGCCGCTAGCCAGGAAGCCACTGGTTTGCGGTGTCAAAATGCTCTTCGCTTCTTGCAACACGATTTCCATACCGGTAATTCTATCTCGGGAACGAGGGCGAGGGCAAGCACTGCCTCTATCCTCAATGATGATATCAGCATCTGATCGTTGGAAGAAGCTCGTTCCCAAAAAGGGATAAGGGAGAGCGGATACCCGCTCTCCCTTATCGTTCTTTTCCCCCCAAGAAAAGGAGCCTATGCTGAGCCACCAGTGTTGTTGGGATAGATGCTTCCCCCCAAACATCCATCCACCAGAACTTTTCTTCCCCCACGAAATATAGTAATCGCTCTCAGGTGATATTATGGTTGACAAACTGTTAAGATATTATGAAGATTGATAGAAATATGGCGATACTGGTTAAGATTCCTTTTCCTTCAGAAAGGCATAGCAAATGTTCACAGAAATTACACAACCATCTTACCAGAGCACTAGCGGAAAAGAACATATCTGGGCCCCAGGAGCAAGCAATGTGCCCGATTGTTTACTGGCAGCAGCACTGCTAGGCAGCGAAGTGATACGCGTGCGTCTTGTGCGCGGCACACAACTGGATGAAGCACGCTACCAGCTTGTAGATAACGCGCCTGGTACACTCCCCTATCATTCCTGGATCGCCGTCAAAGGAGATGAGCAATGGCCCGATGTCGCCAGCGAAAGTGAGGCGCGCAGTATCCTGGAACCATACCTCCGGGGTTTTGCCATCTCATCTACCTCGATGCGCCTGTCAAGACCACTGGGAAGTAATGAGCGCATCTACGGGCTGGGAGAGCGCACCGGCAGCATGAATAAACGCGGCCAGGCATTCCCTATCTGGAATATCGACCCCCATAAGGGACACAATGCGCAAACGCTCACCATGTACACCTCAATCCCTTTCTATCTTAGCCTATCCGTCGCCGATGGCAGGGCTTACGGGGTATTGATCGACCATACAGGGCGCATTGAGATGGATATTGGCAAAACTAATCCCTCTGAATTAAGCGCAACATTAGAGGGCGATAGCCTGATTGTATATTTTTTCACAGGGCCAACAGCGGCAGATGTGCTGCGACAGTATACAGAGCTTACCGGGCGCATGCCGCTTCCCCCGCGCTGGGCAATAGGATATCACCAGTCCCGCTGGGGATACCTTTCTGAGCAGTTAGTACGAGCAGTGGCCGGCAAACTGCGCGAGGGGCGCCATCCATGCGATGCCATCTGGCTGGATATCGATTACATGGATGGCTACCGTGATTTTACATGGAATAGCGAAACATTTCCGGATCCCAGGCGCCTGGCCACAGAACTGCATGGCCAGGGACTGCACCTGGTCACCATCATTGACCCCGGCATCAAAGTCGATGAGGGCTATAGCGTGTACCGGCAAGGCATGGAGCAGGATAACTTCTGCCGCTACGAAAATGGAGAAATCTTTACCGGCGATGTCTGGCCAGGAACATGCGTCTTCCCCGATTTCTCACAAGAACGAGTACGCAACTGGTGGGGTAATCTACATCGATCATTGCTCGACCTGGGAGTCGATGCTATCTGGGATGATATGAACGAGCCAGCTCTCACAAAGTGGAATCCACAAGAAAAACAGGTGTCTGCCCTCGAAGAAAATACCATGCCTGATAATGTCTTGCACAAGGCAGGCGGTGATCAATCAACCGGACAAGATGGGCCTCCAACACTACATAAGTTTTTCCATAATGCTTACGGTTTAGAGATGGCGCGAGCTACATACGAAGGATTGCTGCGCCTGCGCCCAGATTCGCGCCCATTTGTCTTGAGCCGTTCGGGCACAGCAGGAATGCAGCGCTACGCTGCCATATGGACGGGAGACAATTGGAGCCGCTGGGATGATATCCTGATGGCCATTCCGATGTGCCTGAATATCGGGATGAGCGGCCTGCCCTTTGTGGGCGTAGATATTGGGGGGTTCTGGGAATCAAGCAATGGAGAGCTGTTAGTACGTTTTGCGCAACTGGGAGCCTTTTTACCCTTTTGCCGCAATCACAGCTCGGCACGCTCTGCCGACCAGGAGCCCTGGGCCTTTGGTGAGCCATACGAAAGCGCTTACCGCAGCGCCATCGAAACTCGCTACCGGCTCATGCCCTACCTGTATACGCTTTTCCACGAAGCGGCAACCACAGGAGCGCCCATTATGCGCCCGCTCTACTACCACTATCCTACGGATGAACAGGCTTACGACTTGGAAGACGAATTCCTCATAGGCGACACGCTGCTCTCCGCGCCCGTCTACCAGCTTGGGGCCACAAGTAGAAGCGTGTACTTGCCGGCAGGCATCTGGTTCGACTACTGGAGCGGTCAAGAGTATCCAGGCGGCGGATGGAGCGAAATTGAAGCTCCACTCGATCGCTGGCCCTTGTTGATTCGCGGGAACAGCATTCTACCCAGCGGCCCACTCATGCAGTATGTCGATCAGCAGCCAACCGATCCGCTGACCTTTACCTGCTATATGGCGACTGAGGATCTCGCCAGCTACACACTCTACGAGGACGATGGCTCATCGCTCGCCTACCTGCAGGGTGCATTTGCCCAGATACGGATCAGTTGCCGCGTGTCTCAGGACGTTGTGGCAGTAGACATCGAGGAGCAATTCGATGAATTTCGCCCGCAACGGGAAGCCTACGAGGTGATTGTGTATGCCGGCGGCAGGACATTGCAACAGCGCGTCAAGGCAGGGCAAGGAAATATAGCCTTACGGCTATAAGAAACCGAAGATGACCGCAAGCGTCGCCGCTCTGCGGAACGCATCCTTAAAACCAGCATTGCAACTCTCTTGAAGGAATCAGCAAGATGAGTGAGCTGACCACAGGTTTCTCGGTGGCTGTCTTTACAAGAGCTTGTGTGACTAGTAGTCACAGGTTTTCGCTCCTGTGTTCTTCTTTATGGACTGCTGCAAGCGGTTGCGCCTGGCGAATAGGTGCGTTGAGTGTTGCTCCTAGCGCTAGAAGGAGAAGCCCAATCCCAAAGATCAGCACTGTCGGCACGGCTCCAAAGCGTTGAAGGAGAACGCCTGTCAGAGCTTGCCCTAGAGCCATCAAACAATACATGATCAGGCGGAAGGCACTATTCACTCGCCCTTGTAACAGATCAGGGATCAGGGCCAGACGATAGCTCAATTGAACAACATCGTAAATCGGACTGATGAAGAAAAAGCCCGTTGTGATAGCCGCGAGAATGATCAGGCTCGGCCCGAAAACATACAAGGCCCAGAGGAAGGCGTAGAGCCAACAGGCGCTCAGAATCACCTGGCCGAAGCTGAAGCGACGCTGAAAGAACGGGCCGGCCAGCGCGCCGAGAATCCCTCCAACCCCTGCGATAGCAAAGATGAACCCAATGGCGAGCGGCGCAGCATGTTGCTGCCGCGCTAAGACAATGACCAGTAATGTTTGCCCCGCAAACACGAAGTTGAATCCTCCTCCTAGGAGCGCCATGGCACGAATAAGAGGTTGCTGCCAAAGCCAGTGCAGTCCTTCTCCAATCTCTCGATGCAGTTTGCGCCGGCGAACTATCCGTTCCTGCTGAAACGTGACTCGTATCCAGCATAAAGACAGGGCTGAGCACACATAGGAGATCGCGTCTGCCAGGAAAGGAAGCATTTGCCCGATCTGGTAGAGTAGTCCTCCCAGGGGAGGACCAAGCAGGAGGGCCGTGTTTTCCATGCCCTCGTTCCAGGCGGTTGCTGTGGGAAGCTGTTCTTGAGGAACCACGCGAGGCAGGCACGCGGTCTCGGCGAGGTTAAAAAACACAAAGAGGGTTCCTTCAAGCAAGGAGACCAGATAAAGCTGGATCACTGTCAAATAACCGAGCGCGCCTACAAGGGGGATGCTACCCAGGATTACCGCCCGTCCGAGATCGCACAGGATCATCACACGCTTGCGGTTCCAGCGATCCACAAGCGCACCTGCTGGTAAACTGAGGAACAGATAGGGGATGGTACGGAGCGCCGTGACGAAACCTGCCTGAGCAGGAGAACCTGTCAATGCAAGCACAAGCAAGGGGAGGGCCAGTTGAGAAGCCTGGGTGCCTAGCGAAGAGACAGCTTGACCACTCCACAGAAGGAGATAGTCCCTATTCCGCCATAATGCCACTCTGCGGGGAGATGACACTTTCGCACTCATCAATGGTTTCCTGCCAGCGTATAGAGTTGCACCACGAGTGATTTGCTTCTTCCTCTGAAAGGATACCGGATTCTTCTATAAATGTCCAATACTATTCTTTCCTCTTCCCCTTGAGCAACCACGTGAACACCTGCTCCTTTGCGGCGGCCGGCAGCTTACGTAGGTCACCTCTTATTGCATGAGATAACTTGCACCATGCTGAAACATAACGATACATAATGATACATGTATGTAACAGGCATTGCATTTTCTTTTTCTGCCCATTTCGTGGACAAGTTGTGTTTTACATCTGAATGTAGCTAAAATGGCCAGTTAAAATCATACCCCCTTGACAAACATCAATTTACATGGTACTCTCTGCTTAGAAATTGTAACAGCAGTTTCAATTACGAAATTGAGCCTTATAATACACTCTATGCTTTAAGAGGTGTCCATTGGATTATCGTATTTCGATTATTGGATTGTTTATCGGCTTTCTTGTTGGCCTGACAGGGATGGGCGGGGGAGCTTTGCTCGCCCCTATTATGATCCTTGTCTTACGAGTCCCACCCGTGTGGGCAGTCGGTACCGACAATGCCTATTCCGCAGTAACGAAAGCCTTTGGCTCTTTTGTCCATATTCAACAGAAAAGCTTCAGCTTAAAAAATCTCAAAATCGCCCTCTGGCTCGCCTGTGGCAGCGTTCCCGCGACCGTCCTCGGCGTGGAGTTCGTGCAGTATATCCGCAGGCATTATGGTGACCTGATCAACACTATCATTCTTCGTGGCATCGGATTCACTTTGATCCTGGTCGCAGTATTACTTGTGGCAAAACCCTATATCATGCGCTGGCTTGACCGCAAACGAGCGGAGGAGCAGAAAGAGGCCGCCTTAAAAGGCGAGACGGTGCCGGTTGAGGAAAATAGCCGCTGGGAAAAGCGCTATCGCCCTCTTGTCACGGTGCTGGTTGGAGCCATCGTTGGCTTCCTCGTCGGATTAACATCTGTAGGAAGCGGCACGCTGATTATCGTTGCTCTTGCCTTCCTCTTCCCCCGGCTCTCTTCTAAAGAACTCGTGGGAGCAGATATCGTTCACGCAGTGATGTTGCATATCGCCGGAGCGGTCGCATACTTTAACGCCGGTACTATCAACTGGACCATTGTAGGGCTGCTGCTTATTGGATCACTGCCAGGGGTCTTCTTTGGCAGCAAGTTGAGCAAGTACATGCCAGATCGTATCATGCGCCCGGTGCTGGCCACCGTGCTCGTGGTCTCAGGCTGGAAGCTGATTTAGGAGATATCTTCAAAACGATTCGACTTTCGGCGCTCTATCAGATAAAATAGTCAGGGTTCATCATCCTGACTATTTTTATATCAAGTGGTCTGTTGCCCAAACATGTAGTGGCTTCCCTTGTGGGAGCCAGGGTTCCACCTGGGAAGAGGAAGAGATCATGCGCTGTCCCTATTGTGGCTTTGAAAATGCAAGTTCTGAGGTCTACTGCGAGCAGTGCGGGCTACTTCTGCAAAATAATACGCAATATGAGGCTGATCAATCAGTATTCATCACCCCTCCGCCGTACTCACCTGAGCAAGTCTCCTATAGGGAGTTTCCAGCGTCTCCAACCGAGCAATCAGCATATCAGGATGCTTCGTCTTATACGCCAGATCAGCCCCAATATACATCGCTTGTCTCCAACATTCTCGCTCAACCGCACTACACCGCTCCGCCCCCTCCACCATCGAATGGACACAATACACCCCTGCCGCCTCCCATTATCTCACGCCCGGCATTTATCCCACCAGACACGGAATATGGAGCGCATGAAGCGGAAGCTGAACTGCTCGAGAGCCAGGCAGTCCCTCACCCCGGCGCTCAATCTCTGCTCGCCAGAGTTATCCGGGGCCTTGTTTACTTCCTGGCGCTCCTCATTGCAGCAACTGGACTACTCATAGCTCTATTCGCATTTCAGGTGCCCCTGCTAGACATCCTGGGACTGGTTCTCTGGCCGGTCATGCTTGTCGCCGGGATTGTTCTCTTCATAGTTGTCCAGGCAAGGCGCCGGGTACAGCGACTACACTTCCCACAGTTCCTCTTAGGGCTTTTTGCTGCAACATGTGCGGCATGTATAGCTTTTGTCGTGGACGCTCTGGCCCTGGTCAATGCAAAACCGCTGTTAGTGTTTGTTGCCGGTCTGATTATCATGCTCTATGGTCTGGGGCTAGCAGCGATTGCGTTACTGTGACCAGCACTTCACCTGGGCCTGGCGCATGGTTATCCTCGTTGCCTCTATAATCATCCAGGATGATATGCTTTGCTCGTGTGGCACTTTTCAGATCGGCCAGTATAGCTTCCAGGGCAGCGCTCTGGGCTGGCGGAGCAGTGACGTGCAGGGTTTCAAGCTCGGCGCCAATAGACAATCCCCGCTCGGCTTTGTAGCGGCGAACCTGGTGCAATAGCTCCAAGAACGTCTTGCCGATTTCCTCGGCTGCGGGATCAATCCACTCTGGATGCTCCAGCGGCCATGAAGAACGATGAATGGATGACGCTCCATCCCACCTGCGGAATAGCCCCTGGTAAATCTCCTCAGTGATATACGGGAGATAGGGCGCCAGCATCTTCAGAACGCTCAACAGCACATGGTAGAGTGTCCATTGCGCTGCCTGTCGTTCGAGGGTCTTTTGACCATAGAGGCGAGATTTTGCCAGTTCCAGGTAGTTATCACACAGGTCAGACCAGAAGAAACGCTCGATGTCCGCCCGGGCAGCCGCGTACTCATAAGCATTCAATGCCGCTGTAGCGCTCGAGATGGTCTGCGCCAGGCGCGAGAGCAGCCAGCGATCCGTAGGCAGCAGGGTTCCAGGCCCTGCGGCAGGATCAAAGTCCTCCAGGCGACTTCCTGCGAAACGGCTGGCATTCCAGAGCTTGGTGACCAGGCGCTGGCCAATCGCTATGATCTCAGGGCTGAATGGGCTGTCCATCCCTGTTTTGCCGCTTGTGGCCCAGTAGCGCATGGCATCGGCAGATTCCTGCTCGATAACTTCCATGGGGGCGACCTCGTGGTGCTCCTTCGACTTGGAGAGCTTGCGCCGATCAGCCGATAGGCCAAAACCGGAGATCATGATATCTCGCCAGGGAATATTGCCTGTGTGATAGAGCGACTTGACGATGGTGTAGAAGGCCCACGTGCGAATAATATCATGCGCCTGGGGCCGCATACTGGCCGGAAAGTGCTGCGCAAACCAGGCAGGATCATCTGGCCAGCGAGCAAGAATCAACGGCGTGCAGGACGAGGTGGCCCAGGTATCCATGATATCCGGCTCCGGCTCAACATCGGTCGATCCACAGGAGCACGGCGTCATAGGCCTGGATATTTGCGGGTCAACCGGCAATTGCTCCCAGGTAGCCAGGATCGTCTCACCGCATGACCGGCATATCCAGGCTGGGAAGGGAACGCCGAAGTAGCGCTGGCGCGAGATGCACCAGTCCCACTGGAGATGCTCAACCCAGTGTTCGTAGCGGATACGCATGTGCTCAGGATGCCAGCGAATCTGGCGCCCGGCCTCCAGGAAGCGCTCTTTCTGATCCAGGATGCGAATAAACCACTGGCGTGTATGCAGGTATTCGACAGGCGTCCCACAGCGCTCATGAGTCCCAGCATCGTCCGTGTCATTGACCTCGGCCTGGGCTATCGCAGTCTGGCATTCAGGGCACCAGAGCGTTGGCGCTTGCTGGGTATAGGCCAGGCCCGCGCGATACAACTGGATGAACGACCATTGTGAGACGCGCCGAGCTTCTGCTGAGATGGTAGAATAGCGATAGCGCCAGTCAACGCTCAGCCCTAAGCGTCGCCAGAGCGCCTCAAAGCGATCTTCGGTCTGCTGTGTCAGATCGAGGCAAGCGTCGATAAAGGCCTCGCGGCCCATCTCAATCGCCTTGTGTTTGATAGTTTTCTCGACAAAGCGCTCTGTGGCCAAGCCATTGTCATCAAAGCCCATTGGATAGAAGACACGGTCACCACGCATGCGCCGGTAACGAGCGATGACATCGGCCTGTGTGTAAGAATAGCAGTGGCCGATGTGCAACTGGCCAGAAACGGTTGGCGGCGGCGTATCGATGGTAAAGATCGGGCCTGAGCCGCCCGGATCAAAGGCGTAGGTGCCGACTTCGGCCCAGAAGCGAGCCCACTTCGGCTCGGCCTCATGGAAGTTGTAACGATTGGGCAAGATCATGATGATACTCTCCTTCGTGATACTAAAAAACGCTGCCTCCTCGCAAGGACGAGGGCAGCGCTCGTGGTACCACCTTGATTCGACACGTGGCACGCCCAACTCACTTCGTGCCAGGTATCCTCACAGCAGCGATAACGGGCTATCCCGGAATACCTTACGACAGGCGTTTTCAGGTATTCGACTTCCGAGCCACGTTCGAGGTTCGCTGCTGGAGGAGGCTCGCACCCGGTGACCTCCATTCTCTGGCAGCCCGATTCCCCCTACTCCGCTCGTTCAAAGTCCTTGATTTCTTTATTCTGTGTTAACACTATACCCTGCTTTAAGGCCATTTGTCAAGGGAAAAGGCTGAGATCCACTCATAATTCAGAGGTGCAGGGGACAGAGTCCCCTGCCGGGGTGCGGGGTGTCCCCGCGCTCACTCTCTCCCCACAGCGGGACGCAGGCCCGCCAAATTAATTATGAGTGAATATCAGAAAAGACACTATTGAAACACTTTATGGGAGCAGAGCGTCTATGTAATTGTACAGGCATCGCATGAAAGCAAGTATAAGGAGAAACATATGCCACAGTGGAGTCAAAAGGATGTGCATAAGCATATGCACGTGGTTTCTGCTGACGATCAGGATGTTGGTCATATAGCAGAGGTTTACGAAGATTCGTTCCTCGTTCACAAGGGATATTTCTTCCCCGCAGACCGCTACATCCCTTACAGTGCCATTGATAGTGTCCAGAGCGACAAAGTGAGGCTCACGATGAGCGCCGATGAAGTGAAGGATAAGGAGTGGGAGAAGCGTCCAGATTACGAGGAGCACCCGGGAGACCCATTACAGCTCTTCTATGATAGAGGGCATGGCGTTTCTGATCCATTTGATCCGGCAAACCCGGATCAGCCATAAAGTCAAACATAACAATCCGTTCCATATCTGCGACCATCCTGTCCTCTCGATACGTATATATATGTGAGAGGCATAAATAGCAGAGCGCATCGCGCAAAACGGGTTCGATAGAAGATACAGTCAGAACCTGACCTGTTTTAAGGTAATCACCTGATGTGAAGCCTGCCGTCTATTCTTTACAATGTAGGAGGAAAGAAAGGAATAGATGAGTGGGTTATACATGGCCTAGTATGTAGCTCAGCCTATATATGCTGACCACGATGCCAGGCGGAGTCCGGCAAGCTGATTTTGCCGGCAAGTTTCCCCGAAGGGAGCGTGGAATTATGGCTATTGCTGAACCTGCCAGCGGCGCACGTGTAGACGTAGCGACCAGGCGCCCTCCAACAACGGCAGTGTTTTCTCCTGTCCCAGCGCACGATTTTGATATGGATGGAGATTTATCGCCAGGCACAAGGGAACCAGAACGCATTACAGAACCGCTTTCTGCATTCGATTCATCGTTAGAGGCTGGCGAAACCCTCCTGCTCGATGAAGCTGACGAAAGCAGCGATTTCGATATCTTAGAAGATGAAATCGAACGGCCAAGACGAACACGAGCGGCTACGCCACGTCAATCGACAGGCGCTGAAGATGCTTTTCAGAGCTACCTACGTGATATTCGTGGGCTTGGCCTGCTTACACATGCCGAAGAAATTGACCTGGCGCAACGAGCCGCCTCAGGAGATGAGCAGGCCAAGCGCAAACTGATCGAGTCGAACTTACGTCTTGTTATTGCCATTGCACGTCGCTACACGAGCACGGGTGTTCCCTTGATCGATCTCATTCAAGAGGGCAATTTAGGGCTTATGCGCGCTGCCGAGAAGTTTGACTATCGCCGGGGCTGCCACTTTGGCACCTATGCCACGTGGTGGATCCGCCAGGCCGTGAGCCGGGCAGCCGGAGAGCAATCACGCCTGATTCACTTGCCTGAACACGTAGCTACACGGCTACGCAAAGTACGGCGCGTGGCAGCACAGCTCTCGCAAGAAAACGGTCTCGATCCTCTACCAGAACAGATAGCTGCGGCATGCAACATCGATGTGAACGAGGTGATTGACCTGCTGGGTGTGATCGAGCAACCGGTTTCGCTGGATGCCCCGGTTGATGACGATGCCCGTTATTCACTGGGAGACACACTAGAAGATAGCACCACACCTGCTCCTGCTGAGACGGCGTCGAAGCACCTACTCGGCGAGGAACTGCACCGGGCACTCGCTCTCCTCACACCACGCGAGCGGGCAGTAATCACGCTGCGCTACGGCATTGGTGATGGACGCAGTCGCACCCTGCTTGAAGTTGGTAAAGAATTAGGCATTTCCCGCGAGCGAGTCCGGCAACTCGAGGTGGTAGCCCTGATGAAGCTACGCAGCGCCAGCGGCAATGTCACCCTGCGGGAGTGCGTGTAGCAATCCTGTTTCTCTATTATTACCCGCAATCATCTTCTTCTCTTCGACCTTTCCTGACGCCCTTTGCGGGCGTCATTTTTTGTGGAAAAATACCTCGACTAATTTGCCAATCTATGTTACACTTCAACCAGAAGCGTTGGGCAATATTCATAAACATTGAGCATCATTTTTAACCATATGAGGGGAGACGATATCTATGGCAACTTGTACATCTTGTGGTAGCGATGTTACGGGTATGAAATTTTGCCAGCAGTGCGGAACGCCTGTGCAGCAGGCAACAAGCACTCCCACTGCTGCATCGACGAGTTTTTGTCCCAATTGCGGCCAGCAGTTAGCTCCAGGCATGCATTTCTGCCCTAATTGTGGCAGCCAGGTTGGGGCAGACGCGAATCCGCAGGCATCACAACCACAGCCGCAACCAGGCCAGCCAGATTACACCCAGGCTGGGCAGTATCCACCGCAGCCACAACCACAACAGCCGTACCAGACACAATATGGGCAGCCAGCCTATGGCCAGCCTGGACAACAACCACCTTATGACCCGTCCCAGTACGCGCAGCAGCCGGCCTACGGACAGCCACAGTATCCACAACAGGCATATGGCCAACCACAGCCGCAGTACCCGCAATACCAACAGCAGCCTGCCTATCCCCAGCAGTATCCTCAAGGAGGGTATGGCTCCCAGCAGCCAATGATGGGACAGCAGCCAATGATCTTGCGCTGCCCAACCTGCATGGCTATGTCGCCGCTGGGGACAGCATCTTGCCCGAGCTGCCGCACCAGCCTGGCAGGCGTTGTACCTACACCAGCAGTGACCGGCGCACCCGGACAGCAAGGCGGCCTGGGCGGCATGTTCCAGGGAAATGCCGGAAATATGGCTATGGGTGCTCTTGGAGGCGCTGCTGCAGTTATTGGAGGCGAAATGCTGCTGGGTGGCCTTGAACGCCGTCTCGAGGGAGATGAGGGTTATGGATATGGCGAGCATCACCACCATCACCACGAAGAAGGTATGTTAGGCGAACTCGGTGAACTTGGAAGAGATATCGGTCTCCTTTAAACACAAGGGCGAGGCTTGTCCTCGCCCCTACCCTCAATTCAATCCTTGAATGCAGCCAGGGCGATGGCGAGCATCGCCCCTGCCCTCAATTATGTGTCCTCAGACCCAAAATGGCTATTTCTTCTGTCATTCTTCCATAATGTTGTTGCGGGGCAACCTGAAACCGTCTATAATACAACGGTACATACGCTGGAAATGTTGGCAATAGTATAAACTGTGCAGAGCAGGAAAAACGCATCTCTGGGATAAAGATAAAAACTCACACCTTGATGAATTATACACGAACAACGTTATCTAACGGCTTACGCCTGCTTACTAGCTATATGCCTGGCATGCGTTCTGCCAGCATTGCCTTCTTTTTTACTGTAGGTTCACGCTATGAGCCAGACCCTGTGGCCGGCATATCGCACTTTATCGAGCATATGCTCTTTAAGGGCTCGCAGCATTACCCTACGGCCCGGCATATCTCGGAGGCCATCGAAGGGGTTGGCGGCTCTTTCAATGGGAGCACGGGGAAGGAACTGACCACCTATGTGGCACGTGTTCCCGGTGAGCACCTTTACACTGTTATGCATGTCATGGCCGATATGATACGCTACCCGCTCCTGGAGCCGGCGGAAATAGAAAAAGAGCGTAGCGTAATTGTCGAAGAATTGAGCGCAACACGCGATGAGCCGCAAGAGTGGGTCAATATGCTGATCGACGAGGTAATGTGGCCTGGCCTGCCCCTGGGGCGCGATGACGCGGGCTTCATCGAGACGGTGGCGCAGATCCAGCGGCAACAGATGCTCCAGTACCTGGATGAACACTACCTGCCGAACTCGCTCGTGGTCAGTGTAGCAGGCAATATCGATCATGCAGAGGTACTTGCTGCAACGGAACGGCTCTTTGGCGATTGGCAACCAGGTGAACTGCCGCGCTGGAAGGAAAGCTTACCACCACGTGAAGCACTTCCCGTCAGAGTCATTCACAAGGAGACAGAACAAACAAATATTTGCCTGGCTACGTTAGGCATAGCCTATTCTTCGCCGGACTATTACCCGATCCTGTTAATCAATGCTCTTTTAGGGGATGGCATGAGTTCCAGGCTGTTCCAGAGCATCCGGGAGGAGCAAGGCCTGGCTTATGATATCGGCAGTTACTTTAACAGTTATTATGAGACCGGCAGTCTGGTAGTCAACGCGGGGGTTGACCCTCTACAAACAGGGCCAGCCATCCGGGCCATCGTTGATGAGCTTACACGGCTGTGCGAGCCGCCGGTACCGGCAGATGAACTTGAGCGTACAAAGGCCTATGTGCGGGGCGGCATCCTTCTGGGGCTTGAAGGTACCCAGCAGGTGGCTTCCTGGCTAGGAAGCCAGGAGAGCTTGCGCAACGGGATCATCGATGTTGACGAGATGATCGCGCATGTTGACGCCGTTACCCCGCAGGATATTCAGCGGGTGGCAGAGCGCTGCTTTGCTCCTGAGTGGCGCCGGTTAGCCATCATTGGACCAGATGATCCGGGTCAGGCAGCATACTTCGGCAATTTGCTCAAAGGTGCGTAAAGCGAGAAGAGGAGAGCAAGTTTTATGGCACAAACAATGCTTCGTGGTTATTTGCAGGAAACTGAGGATGCTATCAGTGCGGGCCACATTGAGGATGCGCTCGCCAACTGCCAGCATATCCTTGCCCAATATCCAGATTCGTTAGAAGCGCAACGCCTGCTAGGTGAAGTATACCTGGCACAGGGACAGTTAGAGAAGGCGCAGCAGGCTTTCGACTGGGTTCTGACCAACGATCCTGAGAATGTTATTGCCTACTGCTCTCGCGCCCTCATCAGCGAACGCATGCAGGATTACGATACTGCGCTGGATTGCTATCAACAAGCATATGAATTGAGCCGTGGCAACAGCCAGATACGGCAGGAGTTCAACCAGTTGAGCGTCAAGGTGGGGCAGGAGCATTTTATCTTCTCACGCGCAGGCCTGGCGCGGCTCTATACACGCGGTGATCTGCTTCCACAAGCAATTCAAGAATGGGAAACTGTGCTATCCATCACTCCTGAGCGTCTTGATGCCCGCACCGGGCTGCTTGAAGCATACTGGCGTGAGGGGCTTTACGACAAAGTCGAGGAACTGGCAAGACAGATACTCGACGAGATCCCAGGCTGTTTGAAAGCGCTGCTCCTGCTTGCGCACGTTACCTACGCACAAAATACACAACAGGCACAACAACTTCTCCAGCGAGCCGAAGCGCTGGACCCGGATATGGTGATGGCGCAAGAACTTTTCAGCGATTTCATGGCCAGCCAGCCCAATGATCCGTTTCTAGCCCTGCTAAAGAGATCGCCGGCCACTTTGCAAGAACTCATGCCGGAGGAACCAGCGTTACTTGCGACAGCTAACGCTCCACATCTTGTTCCTGATGGAACAAACGGTTCACATGTAACATCGCCTTTTTCAGATTCACTTCTGAGATGGGATAGCCTGGACAGCATCATCGAACCAGAAGAGCAGGTGCAGGCACCGGATAACATCTCATCAGCAGGCAACGTGCAGGAGCAGGACGTTTCTGGCCAGCTTGCAGGTGACCAGCCAATAGCCTCAGAAGAAGCTCAAGATGCCGGCGAGGCAGGAGAAGAAGAGCAGCCCTGGTATCAGGTGGAAATGTTTGAGGAACGCGAAGATGATTGGATTGATATTCCCGGTGCCGCTCCTGGCAGCAGCATGACTTCCTGGGAAGAAGAGGAGCAGGAAGCAGAGCCTCCTTCACCCCCGGCATGGCTTGAAATGCTCACGAGCAGTGGGTGGAGACATGCAGGCGAGCCGTCGCAGGAGCCTGAGTACCCAAAGCGCCCGGTGCAATCGCCGGAAAAGCAAGAAATTCCTGCTGTCAATCCAGTTGCGCCAGAAGCTGTAGAACCGGCGCCCGCAACGTGGGAGGGGGAGGCAGAGCCTCTCATACCTGATTCTTCGTCCAGGACAGGCGAGGATATAGAGGCTTTTGGACCTGAGTGGCTGCGCTCGCTAGGAGCAACCTTGATGGATGAGGTGGCTCCGCCAGAAACGGATGCAGTAACCCGGCAAGATATGCCAGTGCAACAGGCCGAGCCAGCCGCATCAACTGTACAGGAAGAATCAGAGAAGCAGGAATCAGCCGGCGAGGACTGGTTAAGCCAGGTAGCAGAGCAGTTGTCACAACCGGGTCAGGATGTTTACACAACGCTAGAGGCCCTGGAAAAGCAGTTGCATTCACAAGGGTTCATACCATTAGAGCCAGGAACACTTTCGACTATCGCACATGAACAGGAACAGGAGAAAGAAGAGGAACAGGAGCCAACGCTTTCTTCAGCGCTGGCTCAATTCGGCAATCTAAATTCTCAGCCTGCTTCAGAGCACATTTCCACAACGCCAGTGCAACCGGTAGAACCAGCTTCAAGGGTTTCTTCAGGCCCCACACTATCGTTCGATGCGCTCTCAGATACAGAGCTAGAGACAACGATGAAGCGGCCAGCCGTCCGGCTCCAGCCCATCCAGCGCTCACCTCTGCCACGTAATTTCCCAGCGGCGAAGGGGCAACCTGGAGAGCGGGAAGCATCAAATGCAGCGCCAGAAGGCAATTTGACGTACAAAGAGCGCTTGATCAAGGGCTACCAGTATCAATTGGCCGGATCGTATGATGAGGCCATGCAAGAGTACCGCATTATCATACGCAATGCGCCGGAATTGCTTGCAGAAGTTGTCAGCAACATGAGAGCGCTGCTCAAAGTCGCGCCTAAGTACGCGCCGGGATATCGTGTCCTGGGTGACGCATACATGCGGCAGGGAGAATACTTACAGGCCATGGAAGCCTACAACAAGGCGCTGAGTATGGCAAAAAGAGCGAGAGGCCAGAACAGCAGATAGCTAAGGAGTATAGTACTGTGGAAACTATCCTGCAACGATTGACCGAACTTGCCGAGGTCGCTGGAGCAGTGCTTGTCGGTAAGGATGGCTTGATTGTCACCGGGACGCTGCACAGCGAGGACGAGGAAGTGATCGGCGCAATGTCGGCAGCGGCATTTGGCTCGATCCAGAGCTTCATCGCCCAGATGAACAGCGGAGCCATGCGCCACGTGATCATCGAAACAGAAAACGGGGCGATCCATTTTGAGGAGGTGGGTGACCTCATTCTTGTGGTAACAACGCAGGCCCCGAGCAACCTGGGGCGCGTTCGCCTGGAAATGAAAAAGGCTTGCCAGCAGATTTTGCAACTGGTGGCCAGCTACTAGTTTGTTTCAATCCCTCAAGCGGGCTATGAAAGGACGCTGCTCTCGCCCTCGCAAGGCCAAGTATACACACTCAACCTGCAAAGGTCAAGCGTACAGTACTAAGGCGATTACTACAAACAGGAGCTAAGCCCAGGCAATGGAACGTACACTCATCATCGTGAAACCAGAAGGCGTACAGCGCGGGCTGATCGGCAATATCCTCACGCGCTTCGAGCAGCGAGGCCTCAAAATCATTGGCCTCAAGCTCATCCAGATTACTTCTGAGCTAGCCGAGCAGCACTATGGCGTTCACAAGGGAAAGCCATTCTACGAGGGCCTTGTCAAACATATTGCCTCCGGCCCGGTTGTCGTGGGTGTCCTGGAAGGCCCACGAGCCATCAGCATTGTGCGAACAACTATGGGCGCGACAAATGCGGCAGAAGCCCTTCCAGGGACAATTCGAGGGGATTATGCGCTGGAAATTGGCTTCAATATTATTCATGGCTCGGATGGGCCAGAGACGGCTGTCCAGGAGATCAATCTTTTCTTCAAGCCAGAAGAGCTGGTAGAGTATACGCTTGTCACCGAGCGTTGGGTACACGAGCAAGAGCAGAAGTAGCTTGTTTGCAGGGCAGAAAAGCAAAGCCGGTAGTCTACCTACCGGCCTTTTTTGATTCGATTCTAGGAAGAATGCAGCGGCTGATCCTTAGCCACACGCCTCCGCTTAGCAGAAGAAGAGGGGGCCTGCTGCTCCGCCAGCCGCCAGCAGCACGATTTACTGTGCAAGCAGCGATCTTCCTCTTCCTGGGTAACGGGAGGCGTGCCTTTCATACAAAAGACCTGGTACATCGGCTCGCCGGCCATCACGTCATTATCGGGAAACCAGCGCTCCCGGTAAAAGGGGCAGCCATTTTTATGCTTACGCCAGCTTGAGCTTTCAGATGGATTTGTTTCTATGGTATGTGCCACCAGGGCATCCTTCCTAAGTGAACAGTATTTACGGGTAAGAATATTGTGTTGAGGGTAGTATACCATATATTTTCTCGCAGCACACGGGTGCAATTCTACCAATTATCAGGCCGGCATCAATGTTGAGGGCGATGCTTGCCATCGCCCTGATACTTTCGCTATAATAAAAAATCGAATGATGGAGGGCGCCTTGATCGAGCAACAAAAACCTGAGGAAGTTCCCTGGTCGCTACAGCAAACCATACTGGGCCTTGTTGCAACGCTTGTCCCCTGGTTTCTCCTCATGCTTGCCATCAGTAGTCTGGGTAGGACAAAGACTGTTCCTACAACTCGACTTAGCCCTCAGGCAGACGTGGCTAGCGCCATCGTGACATTTCTCTTTTCCGCTATCGTCGAGGCGGCGCTGCTTATTGCCCCGCTCATTATTGCTACCCATGCTTTTCGCGCGCTGGCATCTCGCTTGCACCTGGCGCTGCAATCTCTTGGTCTTAAAGCATCCAGCACAGGAAGAACCCCCTTCTGGATAGTAACCTTCATGCTAGCAATCGTGCTGGTGAATATTCTCTACCAGTATGCGATTACCGCGCTGCACCTGAACCTGCAAACAAATGACCAGGTGCTCCTGCAGCAGAGCAAATACGCGCCTATCACGACATACACCATACTCTTCGTAGCTGTGTTCATTGCCCCTTTTTGCGAGGAAGTATTCTTTCGCGGCTTTGTCTTCATGGGCCTGCTGAAAAGCATACCGGTCGTTTGGGCAATTATCATCAGCTCGCTCATCTTTGCCTTAGCGCACGGAGACCCTGGCTCATTCGCCGTGCTGTTTATCATCGGCCTGCTGCTCGCCTTCCTGCGCTGGCACACACGATCGCTCTGGCCGGGCATCGCTCTGCACTGCGTCAATAACGGCCTCGGGGCGCTGCTGATCATTCTCACCATGCAAGGAGCGATTCATTAGGCAAGGGTCAAATGAACGTGGCAATTCTTCAATCACCAGAAAGGTCCAGACATGTCATGTTGAGCGAAGCGAAACATCCGATGCCTATCGAGAGAGATCCTTCCCCGTCACTGCGTTAGGTCCTTCGCTGCGCTCAGGATGACATTGCTTCGGCTCACTCGCTCAACATGGCGTGGAAGGAAAGAATCTAACAATGTTGAGAAAAATTGACTGTGTAATGATCCGGGTAGAGGATGTAAAGGCGGCTACAGCATACTACGCTGAAGTATTCGGCCTGCGGCCTGTCTGGTGGGGAGAAGACGCGGCAGGGCTTGTCTTCCCGGAAAGCGATGCCGAAATCGTCGTCCATCGCTATCCAGATATCCCATCAGGAGTGGAAGTTCACTACCTGGTGGCTAACGTGGCAGCAGCGGTGCCAATCCTGGAGTCGAAAGGATGCAAAATACTTGTTGAGCCATTTGATATTGGGATTGGGAAGTGCGCCGTAATTGAAGATCCATTCGGCACGAGGCTGTGCATCCTGGATATGACGAAGGGACCACTCAAGCCAGGACCCCAATGATGATTTTTAACAACCAAAATTGGTCATTGCGGAAAAGGATCGTAGCCTGTAGGGGCAAGGAGAGGAGAGGATGCGGCGTGGAGGCCTTGTGCTTGCCCTCGCGGCCTCCTCACACCAGCCCCTCAACGTCATTACCGGTTTTGGTCGTTACATTTCATGCAAAGGAGCACCTTTTATGGCAGCAATACAGGCCGTGATCTGGGACTTAGACGGGGTAATCATTGATAGCGCGGAAGAGCACCGCGAGGCATGGCAGCGTATGGCCCGTGAAGAAGGCCTGAAGATGAGCGACGCGGATTTCTGGGCTACATTTGGGCAGCGCAACGATGATATTATTACGCGCCTCTGGGGGCCTCTCCCTCCTGCGCGCATACAACAACTGGCCAATCGCAAAGAAGAGTATTTCCGCGAGCTGATCCGCCAGAAGGCCAAAGCTCTTCCCGGCTCTATCGAACTCATGCGCGGGCTACACAAAGCCGGATTTTTGCAGGCGCTGGCCTCCTCGGCACCGCTTGAAAACATCGCGTTGATCAGCGATGTGCTGGGATTGAAACGCTATCTTACCGTCCTGGTATCGGGCGAGACAGTGCCGCATGGCAAGCCCGCACCGGACATTTACTTGAAGGCTGCTCAAGAGCTGGGGGTAAGCCCGGCAGTGTGCGTTGTGATCGAAGACGCTGTCGCGGGCGTGCAGGCGGCCCACGCTGCGGGAATGCGCTGCATTGCTGTGGCGGGCAATCGCGATCTGCCAGGGCTGCGCGCAGCCGATCTGATGGTGAGATCGCTGGTGGATATGAACGTGGAACAGGTGCGTGCGCTGGGTTGACAGGCGATGCCAGGCGTGGGACAATATGATCACTTGTTCAAAAACAGATGGAGGTGTAGGGGCCCCGGCGGGTCTCACCGTCTTCAAAACGGCTGGGGGGTCGCTCGGCGCGGCCCCTGGTGGGTTCGACTCCCATACGCCTCTGCCAGGTGTAATTCCCGTTCTCCCAGAATAGTGTCATTTTACCCATAGGTTTGGGAGATTTCCAAAACCTATGCTTCCTATTTGGTTCTCCAAAACTATGCTTCCCATGCTTTCTCGATATATAATGTATACCGGTCAAGGCTTGAGAAACGTTCAATCTCTATGCAATGTATGCAAAGGAGTAGAATTCAGAGGTGTACTCAGCTTTCGTTTTTTCCAAAGCTCACTTTTTCACTGTCTATTTATCAGGTACGTAACAATGTGTGTGGAAAAGAGGGGCTCTGGCAGATGGGTTCTGCACCATAGACCGTCGGCTTGCCATCATGCTCAGACCCCAATCGACATTTCGGCGCTGTCATCGGGGCTATGAAGCTTTTCGTCAGCAGGGCGTAGCTCCTTCTCATAGGTGACGAACTGCCGCACACTGTAGATGCCTTCGCGATCATAGAGTGGAGTGGTTCCGATCAGTTGACCAGAGTCGACATCGAGATCGAGAGTGAACTTTCGGACATCATCGGCGCTGCACTCGCTCGATTCGATCAGTTCCGGCGTCAAGCGCCAGAACTCGCGGCTGGAGAGGTAGCCCTCGTGCTCGAACAGGCTGCGTGCCCGTGCATTGTTTGCGCATACTACCCCTCGCAGGCTGACGCGTGCGCCCGGACTTGCCTGGGGCATCAGTTCGCGTGCGTGTTGCTCCGCCATGCGCAACAGCAGCGTGCCGATACCGCGCTTGCAGTACTGTGGATGCACGCAGATGAAGGTGGAAAACTCCTCGTGATCTCGATGCCAGACGCAGGCGAAGCCGACGAACTGCTTCCGAGCGTTGACGATCACCCAGGCATCGCTCTCCAACTGAAAGCTGTCATTCCGAAAGCCGGAAGCCAGGTCTCGCGCCCGGCTGTCGACGATCCCATGTTCAGCACTGTCACAAGTCGCAACCAGTTCCGCTATCACATGGAAGTCTTCCACCGTTGGTCTTCTCGCCACCAGGTGTGATAACAAGACCGCCATAGCCAGTATCTCCATTCCATAGTCAACTCGCGAGAAGGAGCGCCAAGGCACCTGCTCCTCGACGGTGATCGCCTGCGTGTTCAGTTCGATCGTCGAGTTCCTTGCTTATAACTCCAGCTTGCCATTGAGTACTAGGAGCCTGAGGAACTCCAGGTGGCGTACCATCTGAACGCGATCGCTGCCATCCGTTTGGTACCACTGCCGCAGCCAGAGGAAGGCAACGATTTCCTCAGCGCTAAAGCCGCTCTGGGCAAGCAGGTCTGTTTCCGTTCCAGTCGCCTGTACCTGGGCCTCCATTTCGAGATGTTCTTCAGCGTGAATGTCCGTATTCATCATACGTGTCCTTTCCGAACGAGCATGTTCTGTTCCTTCATCAGTATCACTACAGTTCCTTTTGCAGAGCGGACCTCGTGTAGTTTGCTCCTGGAGGGAGCATAGCAGGAGGAGAGTCTTTTCACAGTCCTCAAAAGTGGAGGAAAAGTGTAGGTTTGCGAGCAGACCGGCTCAGTGTTGGGAGGAATCGGGTTAGAGCAGGGAGCGGGCACGCGCCTGGCTAATCGCTTGCGTGCGATTGCTCGCTCCTAACTTGCCCAGCAGCATGTTCACGCTCGAAATGAACGCGTGCAAGTTCAAAATGGGCATCACTTTCGGCTTCGCCACCAGGATCACACTTCTGGTGATGCTTGTATATAAAGAAAGTTATCCTTGGAGAAGGATGGCCTGAAGGTGACGGAAGTGAGACTCTTGCGCTCCCTCCAAGCTCCAGGCGTGATGCCAAAGGTGGCTTTGAACATCCGGCTGAAATGCGCTTGATCAGCAAAACCAGCCTCTAGGGCGACCTCGACCAGCGATCGGCCCAGGGCGAGCTGTTCGCGGGCAAAGTCAAGACGCCGTCTGAGCAAGTAGCGGTAGGGACTGGTCCCACACATGACCCGAAACTGCCGGGCCAGCTCGTAACGAGTAAATCCTGTCACCGCCTCCAACTCCGATGAGTGGACGACCCGCGTTTTCTGGGTGTCAAGATACTGGCGTGCTCGTTTCAAGGCAGCCACATCGAGGTGACGAGGAAGGGGAGCTTGCTTGCAACTGGGATCGGCCTCCAGCAGCCCCTCTGCCACTTGCACGATGAGACTATCGATCGCCAGCGGTTCGCAGGTGTCTTGAAAGGCGCTGCTGATCGCGGCAGACAATGTCCGATTCATGGTTACAGGCGAGCGGACAAATGGCAGCGAGCAGGCATGAGGATATATCGCCTGGAGCGCTTCAAAAATCACAGCCGGTTCCACATACAACTGACGATATCCGAAGCCCGCTTGCGTGCCGGCATACCCATCATGAACCTCATCGGGGGGCAACACCACCACCTGGCCTGGTGTACTGATCTCCGAGTTGCCCCGGTAGTCGAAGGCGAGAACGCCAGTGGTCACGAGACAGATCGCGTAGGTATCGTGGCGATGCTTTTGATAGGCATGACCTTGAAACCATGCTTCGAAAAATTCTACCCCGTATTCCGTCTCCGTACTCTGCACCCAATCCTGTCTGCACAATCGTTCAAGACCGGTGCCGCTGGATTTGTTATGCTTCTCAATCATACCGACTGACCTCAAGCGTTCTGGAATGAGGAGGGATCTCTGCCATGTTTCTTTCCAATCTCCTGCTCTTTGCGAGCATTATCATCGTCCTTGCTCTGACGCCCGGTCCTGATGTGATCTATATCACGACGCGCGGCATTGCGCAAGGGAGCAAGGCTGCCTTGCTCTCGACGGCGGGAATCTGCCTCGGCTATCTCGTCTATACCATGCTTGCGGCACTGGGAATATCGGCCTTGCTGCAAACATCAGCCATAGCCTTTGACGTCGTCCGCTACGCAGGAGCAAGCTACCTCGTGTATCTGGGCATCCGCGCCCTGCTGAACAAACACGCTGGCCCACTGACTCAGGGCGCGGTGAATCCTCTGCCTGCCGGGCGTCTTCTGCAGCAGGGAATCCTCACGAGTCTGCTCAACCCCAAAGGCATCCTGGTCTTCGCCGCCTTACTCCCCCAGTTTGCTACTCCTCGTCTCGGCGGTGTGCCCTGGCAAATGACCGCCCTTGGCCTCACCTTCACCCTGATCTGTCTGTGCGTGTATGGAGGATATGCCTATCTCTCCGGGAGGTTGGGCGAGAAGTTGGCAACACAGCCCCGCTTCGCCTCTCTTCTTCGCTGGCTATCGGGAAGTGTGCTCATCGGGTTAGGGGCTCGCTTGTTCTTCCTAGAGCGATGATCCGTCGCGATTGGGGAGAAATCGAACAGTCCCAGTCGCCGATCACTCGCCCGGCTGAGGGTGATCCCGTGCGCATAGATGGCAGGGGACCCGCTTCCGGTTTGCGAGTACGCCAGGCGCACTCCATTGATCTCGATGAACTCGGTTGCTGGTTTGTCAGGGTGATTAGGGGTAGGTGTCATAAACTCCTCTTTTCGTCATGAGGCCAATTTTTTCGTCGTCGTGCAGGGTGCGTAGGCTTCGACCAGTCAAACGTGTGGCCTCTCGAGAAAGAAACAGTCCTTGTTGAGAGGTTGTAAGAGCTCGTTTGGTCTCGTCATGCCAACAGTAGAGCAAACTGAGAGTACTCTCAGTCAATAGGAAAAACAACGAAAAGTTGTAAACTCATCTTCATCAAAGCCGTGTTGAACCCACCCGATGTTCCAACCAGTCTTGAATGGTCATCCAGAGGACATGAATGCCAAAATATCCCAACGCAAAGCCACACACTGCATTGAGCAAACGAAACATCCTCGGTTGAATCCAGCGGCGTCCCCAACGGATCACCACGCTGATTCCGAGACACCAGAGTACAGCCCCGAGAAAGAACCCAGCAAAGAAAAACCCAAACTGCCAGCCGGTTACTCCCGAGGCGACCACACTGCTTCCCAGACCCGATCAGAACGCGAGTCCGATGGGATTGGCCAGGCCAAACACCACTCCCGTCGCGCGCATCCCCTCGTGTGGTGGAGACGGATTCTGTGGAAGCGGACCGGCGGGTGAACGCTTCAGAGAGTGCCAGCCATGCCAGGCGGAGCCTGGAAGAATCCACCAGTGATCCCAAGCGCCATCTGAAGAGCCAGAGAGCGAGTCAGCAGCATCACTCCAGTGAATGCGAGGAGCGCCCACAACGAGTCTCCAAGCAACGAGCCGGTTTCAACGAGCAGAGCTGAACGTGCCCCCCATCTGACCCCTCGGCGGAGCGCTTCCGTATTGACTGCGCTCGGAGCGGCGGCGTAAGCCATGCCCAATCCAATGGCAGTGGCAATCAGAGGGTTTGGCATCGTCTTTCTTTCTCCTTCTCCCTTTCCGTCCATCTCGAGAAGATGTTTGCGTGCTTTCCTTGTCTCACAGAGGTCAACTTTCTGAACACTGCTGTAGCCGTAGTTTATTGACTTCGGCTTTTTCCTCAAGCTCAAGCAACCGATCTCTACCGCTTCGGGCGTGAAGAATCCTGGCAGAGCGGATCTGTTCCATGTCAATGAGAATGCCGCTCAACACTGCTCCGTCCGCCTTTGGTCAACGTCTTGTTTCTCAAGGGCGATGTGACTCTACATCGCCCTTGACGCAACAGAATCTCCCTCGTGCTACAGAACTGCACTCGCTCTGCCTGCCTGTGTGGATGGCGCAGCACGCAGCAGGAACCAGAAGACGATGACGTGACTCACCAGTAAGAGCGGGACGTACAAGGTCGGGATGTACCAGTAAACACCAAGGTGGAAAAATGGCAGGCCAATCACCACTCCCTGGTACATGGCGAACAAGAGGTCAGTGATCCCCACAAGGTTGAACAGCCAGACAAACGGGAGCGAGAAGTTGGGCCGGAGCCGGAGCATGAAGGCGGAAAGCCCGGCTAAGCCGGCTGTGAGGAGATCACCATACGCAGCAGGGACGGCAAAGACCGGCGGGACTGCTCCTCCCATCACCTGTGGAAGCAGGACCACCAGCCCCGCTGACCGAAACGTATGCAGCAGGACCAGCGGAAGCAGCGCTTGTACACGTGGTTGCTTTGACAAGCGGGGAACCATATACCAGACCATGATGAGTGTGAAGGAAAGCAGACTGACTCCCACGCTGAGCAGAAATGCCAGTAGAGCATTCATAGATGTCCTCCTTTTTACGATGTGGCGTGCCACGCCTCTGTTTTCTCTTCCGATGGCTCGCTTCCTTGCGGCTCATGGCTTTGATACCATTCAGGTGAGTCTGCGCTGAAGGTTGCATGCGATCTCTCGGAAAATTCATCGAGCGCCAGGTAGGAAGCTGTTTTGGGCGCTGGACGCAGCATCAAGATGATCAGTGCTAACATGAGCTTGAACTTGATGGCGAAGCCGGGCCTGGCTTCCGGGATGCTGGCAGCATAGCGCCTGGCAATAGTCTCAAAATCCTCCGCCTCTCTCCCCGTGATGCGGCGAACCACATCCGTTGGCGCATTGACGCCAAACGCATTCTTCTGGTAATCGATCACGTATTGCGAATACGCGGCAAGCGCGTAAAGAGACAAGCGGCCTCTTAGAATCTTCGCCACCATCTGCATCGGAGCATGGCGGTACATGACCTTGCGCCCAAGGACCTTTCCGAGAATTGCCGCGATATCCTGTGGAGAGAGTAGTTGTGGACCGGTGGGCCGATACCTCTTGCCTGCGTGTCCTTCTGGCCTGGCGAGAATCTCAGCCACCACACGAGCCATATCTTCGTTGGAAGGCGGTGCGTTCTTGCCCGAACCATAGGGCAATCCCAACTGCCCAAATTGCGCGACGAACGGTAAGACTTGCATCTCGTTGTCCGCGAAAAACCCAGGGTTGATGAAGGTCACGGCGGTTCCCGGGAGCAACGCAAACAACCGATCCGCCAGCCAGACCTCGCGTGTCTGGATGGAGGGGTGATTGGGGTTGGAGAGCCACTGGCTCATCGCGACGACGCTTTCCAGTTGCTGCTCAGCCGCGACCACCGTAAAGATCGCGGCTGCTTTGAGGTAGCCTGCCTCATTGGGCGCACAAAAGTAGGCACGCCGGGCCTCTGCCATGGCTGTTCTCATATCGGTGATGTCCGTCAGCGAGCCGACGACGATCTCCGCACCTTTCGCCTTGAGGCGTTCGCTGCGCTGATCGGCTCGATGCACGAAGGCTGTGACGGGAAAGCCTTCTTCTAAAAGCTGTAGCGCCACGGGCATGCCCGTTTTTCCAGCGGCGGTCAGCACCAGGATTCTTGGTTTCTGCATAGGATAGATCTCCTCTGTTTGATAACAAAAGATATGACGCACCAGCGCTGCTTACGCATGTGACGCAACAGGACGCAAGGGAGCCGGTGGCACGACGATTTCGACCAACCCCGTCGTCACGTCATAGACGAGTCCGGAAACCAGCCAGTTGTCCGGCAGGGCAGGGATCGCCTTGAGGGTCGCCACATCGACCGCCACCGCCGCGTGCGGATCGGTGACCGCTTTGGCCAGGAGGTCTTCCTGGTCGATGCTAAAGTAGCTCGCCAGCAGGTCGGGGTCCTGATCGAGGTGAGTAATCCCGCATTGGGTGTGGTGAAGAACGACCAGATGAAAGCCCGCGGGAAGGCCCCCTTCCCCCTGGGCAATCCTCCCCAGCATTCCCATGGTGTCCAACGTCGCTGGAGTGATGCGCCCCCCAACATTGCGGATCACGATCGCCTCTCCGGGACCCAGCCCGAACACATGAGCCGGATCGACGCGCGGATCAACACAGCCAATGATCATGGCCCTCAACGTCGGCATCATGGATAAATCCTTGGGGAACTGATGGGCAGCAAACTCCTGGTTACGTTCTATCAATGTGTCAAAAGTGGTCATAGTGCTTCTCCTTTTCCGCTCCATTTCAGGAACGGTGAGTATCTTGCGCGCTCATTTGAGTCCATTTCGAGACGCTCTTCAACATTGATGTGCGTGTTCATACAACATCCCCCTTTCCGAAAGGGGATGCGTGATCTCTCTCCCGCATCGCGCTCAGGCGGTGCGTTCGGTCGAGAGGAGCAGGTGGGCGACCTGCTCCGGCTCATCGATCTGCACAAAGTGATTCGCCTCAGGGAGGAGGAAGAGATCAGACGTTGGGAACAGGTCGTGAAAGCGCCTGGCAACGCCTGTATTTAAGTACCGGTCTTTCGCACCGAAGATGATGCGCACCGGTCGGCTGAACGCCTTCATCTGCGGGATGCGCTTCGTCCGATCTCGCACAGTGGAGAGCAGATCCTCATTCAGGCGAAAGAACGCGGGCTGGGCCGAAGGCGTGACCGTAAATTGGCGATACAGCACAGGTAAGAACTCCGCGCGAACTTCGGCGTCTCGCATGAAGCCGCCGACCTGCCACCAATACATCTTCCGGAAGAGCCAATTGTCAAAGGCTTGCAAGACGACGCGCGCCACGTTTCTGACCAGCGGGGTGGAATTGAGCCAGATGGCTTCTGGTGGTCGTAGGGTGGGCATCAGACAATAGTAGGTATTCAACAACACGAGCGCGGCGACCCGATCAGGATGGGCCAGCGCCCAATCAATGGCCGGTGGACCAGAAGCATCGTGGGCCACCAGCACCACCTGTTGCAGGTGCAGCTGCTCAATCACGGCGTCGAGGTCCCCCACTTGATGGGCTGCGGTGTAGGGATAGCCAGCAGGTTTCTCAGATTCTCCCCAGCCGAGAAAATCAAAGGTCACGACCCGTCGCGAGGTGATCAGCCAGGGGAGGAGACGATCGTAGAGATGCAGATTGTCTGGAAAGCCATGCATCAAGACGATGGCTGGCTCCTCCCCTGGATACTCGCGCGCATATATGTGATAGGGACCGCGCTGTACGATGTGTTCAGTGTAGGATACGGTTGGCGATTGTTGCATAAGAGATTCCTCCTCATTCTCGGCTGTTCTCAATGGTTCTGTCATATGAAGGCGCCTTTCTGGCTGTCCCAGGCGAAAGGAGCCTGCCCATCACTCGATCTCTTGTGACGACTCGGCGTCGCGTGAGGAGCCGGGTCGTCTGTCTGCGGCCTCTTCGGCACCTTTCGCCTCGCTGGTCTCAAGCGAGAGCAGCACCAGACCGAGCCGAACGATCTGTAAGAGCAGCCCATGCAGCGCGGCCTGATCTGGTAAAGGCCCAGAGATCAGGGTGGTGCCTGCCTCCTGCGGCTCAATGTGTAGCCCTCCAAAGCGGTCAGACCAGCTCGGGTCCAGGTGTCCTTGCACCCGCAGAACGTAGTACATCTGTCTCCTCCCGCGGATCTCGCGTGGTTCGATCCTGGAGCAAGTATAGGAGGAAGGCGAGTCTTTCCACAGTCCTCAAAAGTGGAGGAAAAGTGTAGGTTTGCGAGCAGACCGGCTCAGTGTTGGGAGGAATCGGGTTAGAGCAGGGAGCGGGCACGCGCCTGGCTAATCGCTTGCGTGCGATTGCTCGCTCCTAACTTGCCCAGCAGATTGCTGACGTGTTTTTTGACGGTGTCCAGGGAAATCACCAGCGTGTGAGCGATGTCCTGGTTCGAGGCCCCGGCAGCCAGCAGACGCAAGACCTCTTGCTCGCGCCGGGTGAGGGAGACGGCAGGCACGGAGGAGACGGCAGATGTCTGCCGCGCAGAAGCAAGCATAGGCGCCCCGGTGGTTGCCGTCACCACGGATGGACCCGCGTCTTGCTTCTCGTGCTCGAAGGCAGCCAGGAGCTTTGAAAGATAGGCAGCGGTGGATTGAGCCGGCTCGGGCTTGTGGGAGTGCGGAACGAGCAACGCCAGCAGGGCTTGTCGCATCGGTTCGCCCTCATCCAGGTACACGCGCAAGTAGCCCTCTGGTTCTGTTAACGCGAAGAGGCGCGCCGCGATCGCACGTGCTCGTTCACTCTGGCCTGCATGGTGCAGCGCTACCAGCGACTGAGAGAGATAGGTAATGGTGACCGCCAGATTGGCCGGTCGATCCAGGTGCCCGCGAAAGCTGTCCAGCAACTCCAGCGCTTCCCGAAAGCGCTGCTCTGCAAAATACACCCGTATCACGACCGGGAAAGCATCATACCAGCGGCCTTCCCATGGCCCCTCTGGAAAAACCACGCTCGCTGCCCACATGGACGCGGCCTCGAGCTGTCCCTGCGCCAGCCAGCACTGCGCTTGCATCACGGGCAGCCAAGCTGGGTAAACCCCAAAGCGCTCGCGCTGCACCAGCTGTTCCATCTCGTGCAGCGCAAGCTCGGCCGCTGAACGATCTCTTCTGGCCAGTTCGACCTGGATCAGCTCGGTGTACCCCCACTCCAGTTGCTCGAGCTGCTGCCAGGCGGCGGCGTAGTGCACGACCATCCGCAGCAGCGCACGCGCCTCCTCCAACCGGTTCCACTGGTAGTACACCTGCGCTAGCGCAATCTGGACATAGCCTTTCAGCAGGGCAAAGCCCTGCAGGTGTTCGATCTGGGTGAGGGCCTCCCGGCTCTCCTCAGAGGCCAGGTGCAGTTGACCGGCCCTCACCGCCGAGAGCGCCAGCCATTCCCTGACCCGGATGCTGGCATAGCGGGAGGCCCCCTGGCTCACCCGCTCTTTGACCGAAAGCAGCCGTGGCAATAATTGCGCCCCCTCGCGTCGGACCGAATAGTGGAAGGTGAAGCTGCCCCCCAGTGGGACCGTCTGCCAGATCGCCTCCTCGCCATGCTCCAGCGCCTCCTCGATCACCTCTTGCATGCTCAAGAGCCGCTCAACATCCCCGTTGGCGGTCGCTTCGATCACGGCCATCAACCGGCGGAGCACGCGCAGACGCCACTGGAGCAGGGCCTGTTCCGCGGCGGAGGCCTCCCGCTCGACGTCGCCTGCCTCTGCGCCGGTGGCTCCTAGCTGGAATCTGGGTGCGTCGATCTCGCCCTGCAAGGCGGCTTCGACCCGCGCCATGAGTTGCCGCGCCTGCTGGTAGCATCTTTCGCGCTGCTCCTGGGTGGTCTCGGCGACCGTATCGAGCAGGTAGAGCGCCGTGGTGAGCAGCAGGCGCGCATGTTCGCGCACCTGCACCTCGGGTAGCGTCAGCACCCAGCGCGCCATCGTCGCCGCCTCTCCACGCACCCAAAACTGCTCGACCGTCTGCTCCATCAGGCGTGCCGCGGTGGAGTAGTCAGCGGCGGCAAGCCGATGGACAATGGCCTCGGCCCACTCTGCGTGTGCCTCATAAAAACTCGCAGCCCGGCGGTGCAAGAGCGGGACCATCTCCGGTTGGGTGGTGTGCAAAGCTGCCAGCAGGGCTTCACGAAAGAGATCGTGCAGACGATACCAGCGCCGCTCTTCATCCAGCGGGACCAGGAAGAGGTTGGCTCGCTCCAGGAACACGAGCATCTGCTGGCTGGCCTCTCTGGTCGGTGCAGCGGTCACCGTCTGGCACACGGGGGCTGACATTTGGGAGAGGATAGCGGTGTGGAGTAAAAAGTCGCGCACATTGTTGGGCAGGCGTGAGAGGATCTCCTCCTGCACATAGTCCAACAGATAGCGCTGGCTACCGGCAAACGCCTGGAGGAACGCTGCGCGATCCTCGCGCTTCTGCAGGGTGAGGGCCGCCAGGTGCAAGCCGGCGATCCAGCCCTCGGTCCGGCTCAAAAGCTTCCGCACCTCCTCTTCGGAGAGCGGGGGGAAGAGCATCTGGCCGAGATACTGGCTGGCCTCGCCCTCCTGGAAGCGGAGATCGTCTGCCCGGATCTCACAGAGCTGTCCGCGCACCCGCCACCGCGCCAGCGGCAACTCCGGGTCCACGCGGCTGGCGAGGATCAGATGCACGTGAGCAGGCAGATGCTCCAGGAAGAAGCTCATCCCCTGATGGATGGCTGGGTCTTCGATCACCTGATAATCATCCACAATGAGCACGACGGGGGTCGGGGTGGCGGAGTGCCCTTCCAGTTCCTGGAGCAACGCGGTGAGGATGGTGGAAAGCGGCGGCGGCTGGGGTGACTCGAGCAGCGCTACCGCGGTTTCCCCAAAGCCCGGCGCATACCCTCCACCGCGTCGCAGGGCCGCGATCAGTGCGACCCAGAAGCGGGTCGGGCTCGTGTCCAACTCCTCCAGCGAGAGCCAGGCGACCTGCGCCTCGTGTCGGCGCGCCCAGGCGGAAAGCAGCGTGGTTTTGCCAAAGCCTGCCGGGGCCGAGAGCAGCGTCAGCGGAGTGGCAAGCGCGCCATCGAGCGCCGAGAGCAAGAGCTCCCGTTCCACCAGCGCCTTCGGCAAGCGCGGCGGAGCCAGCCTGCCAGAGAGCAAGAGCGTTCCCTGCTCGAGCGCCTGCCGGGGCTGCTGTTCGCGCAAAAGCGCCTGCGCCGTCTCCTCCAAATGAGCCAGCGAAAGGGTCTCCGTCCGTCCAAGATAGCGCTTGCGGGTGCGGCCCTCTTTCGTCTGGTAGGCATACCAGTAGGCTCCCCCACGTGGCCTGCGCTCCAGGTAGACATTGAGTGAACCTTCTTTGCCGTGGAAGGCAAAAGAAGTGGCCTCCCGGAGCCAGCACTGCCACGTGGCTTCGTCTGTGAGCTGAAAACGCTGCTCCAGCCGATCCCGTGTATGTAGCTCATACAGGCGCTGCTCCTCGGACCAGATGAGCGCGTGAAGTGGTGTTCTGGACATGGGACCTTCCCTGTGTCACCTATGTTCCCCATTCCCCCCCATTCCTCCCAACATGAGAGGAGTATAGCAAAGATGAAGCCACCAGGCAAGGAGTTCATAACTTTGGCCTTTCGAGGGAAGCGTATACAGGAAAGTAAGATGGGAGGAGATTACTACTATTCCTGAAGTTTTTCTGCAAAACCATGCTTCCCTATCAAGGACGCTAACGACCCGTAAACCCAAAAATGCATTGCTCTGACTTTTCCATCACGCTCAGCCCTCTGCAAAACTATGGTATTATGCATCTGCAAAACCATGGGAATAATGCCATAGCTATACCCTTATCAGTTTTTCCAGCCACGGCACACTTTCATGCTTCCTCCTCCACCAGACATCTTCCCAGATATAATGGACAGCCAGTTGCTTGTACTCTCCATATTGCTCGAAATGGTTCAGCAATTGCTCGACCGGTACAGGCTCTTCAGGGTTCGCGTCAAAAAATAGCTTCGAGTAGATTTTCTGCTCCCAGGGAGAGATATGATCGAAAAAGTCCCAATGATGAAAAACATCAAATAACAGGTACCACACTGTCGCCGGGCCAACGCCATACAACTGGAGTAACACTTTCCTTTGCACCTGCATATCTTTTCCTCTTAACTCACCCTCATCAATCAAGCCCTGAGCAAACTGATCGTCAATCTTCTTGATCGATCTGGCTCTATACCCCACCTTTAAGGCTCTCAACTCTTCTTCCGTGGCGTGTTGCAACCCACCCGACTCCCAAAAACACCACAACTGCTTGCCATCAAATTCGAGTTGCTTCCCATAGCGCTCCAGCAGAGCCTGAAACATCTGCATAGAACGCCGTACTGTCGCGTTTTGTAGAACGATGCCAATCACCAGATACTCATACAGTGAACTAGGATGTCCTGGTCTCATCCCTCTCCATCGCTCGATAATCGGGCCGAGCACCGGATCATCCGCGAAAGCCGCATAGAATGCCGATAAATCGCAATCCAGGTTATACCTGTAGCGAACCTCATCTAGCAGGGTATCGATAAACGCATCATCCAGCGCGTGCTGGTAATACAGTTCCACCAGTATGCCCGGCTCCTCAGTCGTACCATGACGCACAAACTTCAAGCCGAGCTGCTTGCCTTGCCAGTTCCACGCCTGCCATCGGATACCCGGTTCCCAGTCATTATCTCCCGAAGTAAAATGATCCGGTTTATGGAACGTAGCATCAAAATCAAAGGGACTCGTAGGCAGAATTTCTCTCAAGCCAATTTTCTCTAGCTTCATAGAGAAGTATCTCCTTCCTTTGCTCAGCTATAGCATATCATACGACTACCGCCTGATAGCAACTGTTCAGAGCAGAAAAAAAGCTAAAGATACCCGCCTTCCTGCTGTGAGCAAAGCTGATAAATTATGTGCGAATTTTACGCAGTCGCAACGTCTAGTTGATGAACCGCCATATCGAGCTTACGATCCGGCGTGGGACCTCTTCAGGAGGTTATAAAAGAGGAGAAGAACTCATGGCATTAGAAGAAGATAAACGGCTGCGCATTAGCTTTGCGGAAGTCCTCGATATAGCGGACGTGACTGCAGGTAATGAAGGGTGTGCAGAAGCCGAACATGAGGCGCTGGAAAGAAAGATCTTCGGGCTAGCACTGGCTATCGCCACCGAACCCTCAAAATTGGCACAGGTTCGCCAGATGCTGGTACAGTTGCAGGAACAAAGAGACCTCCCTGAAGAATTCTCTACCTGGGCGCTGAGGCAAATTGACGAACGAGTGACCTCGATGGCCCTTGAGTACGCTCATAACGCAGAGCTCCTGCTGCAAATTCTCTCGTTCAAAGGCGGAACCCTCAAAGACCTCATCCAGACGATTGAAGACCTGTACCAGCGCGAGCAAATCTCCCAGCGGGTCTATGTCGCGGCCAAACTGATGCTCAGGGCAGCCGGACACTGGTGAAGAGGACTGGAGAAGGGACTCCTATGGTTGAACTGGCGATCCACCCAAAGGCGGCACAGGCATGGCAGGCGCGTCTACATGGCCAACTCATCTGCATGGGCGATGATGACTACAACAGTGCCCGCCGGGTCTGGAACGGCATGATTGACAGGTACCCGGCTTTGATCGTCCTCTGTGCCAGTGCTGTCGATGTTGTGACTGCTATTGAGTTCGCTCGCGATCATCACCTGCTTGTGGCCGTGCGCAGCGGCGGGCACAGCATCAGTGGCAGCTCCTCCTGCGATGGTGGCATGGTTATCGATCTCTCGTGCATGAAAGGTATATGGGTCAATCCAGAGAAGAAGACGGCCTGGGCTCAAGCTGGTCTCACGCTCGGCGAGTTTGTGCAAGCAACGCAGGCATACGGGCTTGCCACGACCACCGGCACCGTCAGCTCCACTGGCCTGGCGGGCCTGACGCTAGGTGGTGGCCTGGGCTGGTTCATGGGCAAGTACGGCCTGACCATTGATAACCTGCTATCGGTGAACCTCGTCACAGCGGATGGTCGAATGCTTAGAGCCAGCGCTGCTGAGCACCCCGACCTGTTCTGGGGCGTGCGCGGCGGCGGTGGAAATTTTGGCATCGTGACCGCCTTCGAGTTCCAACTCCACCCGGTTGGCCCCATGCTGGCGGGTAAGGTTGTGTACCCAATGGAGCATGCACGCGAGGTGCTGCGCTTCTACCGTGAGTACACCCGCACTGCTCCCGATGAACTGACGGCCTATGCGTCCCTTTTCATAGCGCCAACTGGTCTCCCTGCGATTGCCATCAGTCTCTGCTACTGTGGATCTCTTGAGGAAGGTGAGAGCGTAATCGCGCCGGTACGGCAGTTCGGTAAACCACTTGTCGATCAAATCCGCCTGCGCTCCTACCTCAAGATGATCACCCAGGCCGACTTGGGAGCACCGTCTGGACGCTGCTACTACGAGAAGGCCAGCACCCTCTCAAATCTGAGCGACGAAGCCATCGAGGCCTTGGTGGAGTACGGCACAGCCTGCACTTCACCATGCTCGCAGATCTTGATCCAGCACGTCCACGGCGCAGCGAGCCGGGTGGATCCGTTCGAGACCGCCTTTGTGCTGCGTGGCGACTCCTATGTTATCTGCATGGTGGCTGCATGGGACGACAGCGAAGCCAGCCAGCCTCACCGGCATATGGCGTGGACCCATGCTTGCTGGAAGGCCTTAGAGCCTTTTGCCAGCAGTGGAGTCTATGTCAACTTCCTGGGCCAGGAGGGAGAGGGACGAGTGCGAGCTGCTTACGGTGTCAACTACGAACGGCTGGTTGCCCTCAAGAACACGTATGACCCGGCGAACTTTTTTGCACTGAATCAGAACATCAAACCTACCAGGTCTGGCTTATTGCTGTAAGACGCAAACTTCGCGTCTTCCCGCGATTCTTTTCATGTTTTCATGAAGAGAAAATCCGCTTTACTCAATCTGAAGATTTGCGGGATGTGATGCAACGAGCTGGTGTTATTAATCGGCCTGATATCTACTTCCTGGAAGAGGTAGAACATTTCTCCAGATGAGTGAGAGTTCTCCCCAGTAACTCTGAAGCGTTGTGGATCACATCCGCGACCGTCACTCCTTGCAGGCATGTATAGCCGAGAGGACACTGGCTGAGGTAGCAGGGGCGACACGGGACATGTACCGACAGCCAACGGTGCCGCGCCGGGTCGCCGGATGCCCAGTCCTCGACCCTGGCCGCGCCGAAAATGGTGATGCTGGGTGTGCCGGTGGCAGCGGCGACGTGAGCAGGGCCGGAGTCGTTGGAGATGAAGAGATGCAGGCGTTCGATGAGAGCCGCCAGCGTGCCCAGGTTCGTCTGCCCCGCTGCGTTTAGCGCAGGGTGATGCATGAGCGCACACACCTGCTCACACATCGCCCATTCATCTTTGCCTCCTGTGATCACGACCGCCGCGCCGTACTCCTCGGCAAGATAGTCACCGACTGCAGCGAAGCGGTCGAGCGCCCAGCGCCGCGTCGCTACTCTGGCCCCCGGGTGTATCCCTACAAGTGGGCGTCCAGAGGCCAGCCATGCTCCGAGTGCGGGATGCTCCTGGAGTTCTATACGGTCCTCAGGCAAGATAGTTAGTTCCATGTGATCATCGGTGTCCGGCATCCCAAGCGCCCGCATAAGAGCCAGCAGGCGATGTACCTCCCGTCCCTCGGATGGATATGGGATGGAGAAATCAAGTCCCAGGTTGGTCTCGTCCGGCCGGGTAAAGCCAACCGTATAGCGGGCACCCAGCAGCACGGTGAACGGGTTACTGAAGACACCGCTGCCATGAAGCTGAATTGCCAGGTCGTAGCGCTCCTCCTGCATACGAGCGAGAAAGGCCAGCGTGCGCGAAGGGTTGATCTCCTGGTCGGCAATACCCGGATAGCCGGGAAACTCCATGAAGTCGTCGAGCGCGCGACAGCGGCGCACGAATTCACGGGCCAGTGGCAGTCCGATGAGTGTAATATGGGCTAACGGTAAGCCCGCTCGCAGTGAGCGCAGGGCCGGTGTGGCGCAAAGCAGGTCGCCCAGGCGTAGAGCGCGCATCACCACCACTCTAGCCGGTTGAGAGGCTAACTGAGCCAGGATAGGCTCACTCTCCATCTAATTCTCCTTGCCGGGACATCTAAGGGGTTGAAAATGCCTATGGATATGACGAAAGGAGAGCAAAAAAAGAGACTCTGCATTTGAACAGGGCAAGAGATACAACAGCTTGCATCCCCTGCTACAATTACGACATCGATTCTATCGTTTCCTGAGAAGAGGAGTTAGCATGCGCACCATTGCCATCGAAGAACATTTCCTGTCCCCTGGGTTCAGGGAGATAATGAATAGAAATGCGTCCAGTCAAGGGAGAGGCCCAGGTAGGACAGTCGCTGACGAACGAGAGGCGAAGCTGAGCGATCTTGGCTCGCTTCGTCTGAAAGATATGGATGCAAACGGGATCGATCTCCAGGTGATCTCTCACGCAGTGACATATGTGGATGCGCTTCCTGTTGATGAGGAGAAAAGGTTGACGCGAGAAGCGAACGATCAACTGGCAGCCGCTATCGGGGCTTTTCCCGATCGCTTCGCCGGATTTGCCACCCTGCCAATGACAGATCCAGAGGCTGCTGCCGGTGAGCTTGAGCGGGCCGTGCATTCGCTTGGATTGAGAGGTGCCATGATCAATGGCACGACAAACGGGCGTTTTCTCGACGATCCTTCCTTCCTGCCGATTTTGGAGCGGGCCGTTGCTCTCGATGTGCCAATTTATATTCATCCTGCATTGCCGCCCGCTGCTGTGTGTGAAGCATATTACACAGGCTTCGACCCGGCGGTAAACTACTTTTTGTCGGCTGGCGGTTGGGGCTGGCACTCAGAGACCGGCATTCACGCCCTGAGACTGATCCTGTCCGGGGTGTTTGATCGCTTGCCGGCCTTGCAGATCATCATTGGGCATATGGGCGAGATGATCCCTTTTATGCTCGCGCGCATCAATAACACGCTCGCGTCCGTGGCAAAGAACTTGCAGCGCCCAGTGCCTGATTACTTTTTGCAAAATTTCCATATCACGACCAGCGGCTTCTTCACCAATCCGCCGCTTTTGCTCGCTCTACAGGTCATGGGGGCCGATCGCATCATATTCGCGGTCGATTATCCCTATAGCAGGAATGAGCAAGGGCGGGCGTTCCTGGATAACGCATCCATCAGCCCTGCTGATAAGGAGAAGATCAGCCATCTCAATGCCGAGCGGCTCCTGAAGCTTGAGCAAGCATAAGCCTCTTGTAAGGACACAACCATGAGTCGCACCCTTGCTACCGTTATCTTCGGCCTTGCCGCTTCCCTGTGCTGGGGGAGCGGCGATTTCAACGGCGGGCTTGCTTCCCGGCGCTCCAGCGCCTCGAGCGTCGTTATAGCCGCTTACGCGGTTGGCTTTGTGCTGCTGGTCGCGCTTGCATTGATCTGGAAAGAGCCGTTTCCCACTTCTACCGACCTGCTCTGGGGAGGGCTGGCCGGACTAGCAGGAGCGATAGGACTGATATCGTTCTACTCGGCAATGGCAATTGGAAGGATGGGGATTGCCGCTCCCGTTTCTGCCGTGCTGACCGCTGCATTGCCCGTTCTCTTCAGCACATTCACAGAGGGATTGCCCAGTTCATTCCAGCTTGCCGGCTTCGTCCTGGCCCTGCTCGCCATAGGGCTGATCTCACGTCCAGAGCAAGCAAAAGGGCGTCCAGAAGGGATCGGGCTGGCCCTGCTGGCCGGCTGTGGCTTTGGCTGCTTCTTCATCTTCATCAGCCGCGTGAACCATACTGCGACCTTCTGGCCCCTGGCAGCCGCGCGCCTCTCGTCAGTGCTCTTTTTGCTCATCGTCGTTGCAATCCGCCGGCAAGAGATGCTGCCCAAGATGCGGGTCGCCCCTCTTATATTGCTTGCCGGGATACTGGATGCCATCGGAAATGCGTTTTTCGTGCTCGCTACCCATAGTGGGCGGCTCGATGTGGCGGCTGTTCTCTCCTCTCTCTACCCTGCAGCGACAGTGCTGCTGGCAGCGCTCGTGCTGCGTGAGCGTGTAACCCGCGTCCAGGGCATTGGTATTCTACTTGCGCTGGTGGCCGTCCCATTGATCTCGGCATAAAGGCGCAGCTACTCATGTTGCCGTCCCTTTATCGGGGATGCCCAGATCACTATGCCAACGACCTGCAGTGGGAGCATACCATCTTTGTGAAACTGCGAAAGCAGAATTCGCTCGACCTCCCCGTTCTTTTGGATGGACAGGGGTGAGTTTTCTTGAATAGAGGTGGAACATGAGAAGTGATTTTTCCGGCAAATGGCAAAGACACTAGGCAGCTCGTTCGCCGATAGGGATACTGGAGATGCCCACCGGGATCCTCGACTTACGGCGTGACCAGCGACCTGGCAATGCGGCTATGAAAATAGCGGCGGGTGCCACAAGCTCTGCCCCAAGGGACGCTCTGAGCAAGTGATCCTGAGTGCTTAGAGAAGTGAGCAAGGGAAAAAGTAACATCTCCTGGGAGGTATACAGCGCCGCAAGATGTAACGCAACGAGCGCAAGCATAGCCAGGGCTACGCAGAGCTCCGGCTTGCGGCCCCATCGTATCATGAACGCCAGCACTGCAAGTAGTGCCAGCCCGGCCAGCACCGGCCCTAATGCATTCAGTGCGGCCAGGGCATAAACGTATAGAGATTGCCGGGCATCATGATAAGGAGATGGTGTACTGGGCGAAGGGAGAAGTTGCTGGGCCGCCTTTGACATGAAGCCTGTATGGATGAAGGAGATCGGGTCGCCAAACATTGTCCAGCACCATAGCATCCATAACGCCATACCCAGCGCACCAAGGATGCCGAAGACCAGAAGGTTGCTGGCAATCTGCTCTCTCCTCTGATGTTTTATCAGACCGGTGAGCAAAATCAGGAGGCATACTACCGCAAAAAAGAGCCAGGCATCATAGCGTGTGAGCGTTGCCAGGCAGAGGCTTCCTGCCATTGCCAGCAGGTGCGCGAGTCTATCGCTTTTCGCCCATGCCAGCAAGTAGTAACAGGTCATGGTTAGTGTTGCTATACATATAAGCTCGCTAAGGGGTGTACTTTGCAGGTAAAGAACGGTTGGATTGAGCAGGAAGATCAGCGAACCGGCGTAGCTTATCAGGCTGCTGCCGGTCAATAAGCGAACAGTCAGAAACACATACAGCGCAGTGACAACGTAACAGGCCATCGATGGAATGCTCCCCGCCAGGCCTGTATGCCAGAGGTAGTTGTTCCATACAAACAGGCTCATTGCCAGGTATGGTAATGGCAACTGCGTGCTGCCCAGCCGCACACCATCGAGCCCTGATGGGCCGCTCACGAAGCGATGGGCCATATTCAACTGCTCGATTGCTTCAGGGAAAAGCAAGAGCTGATTTTGCTTGAGAAAATATAGACAAGAAGCTATACTGAGCGCAATGGCGGTCAATAGCGTGGCCACGAGCCACATATCCTTCCTGGTTCGCTTGCTGCGCACCAGGTAGGCTCGTTCCGACGGCGGGAGGGCGGGTTTACGCGGGATAATCATGGACTCGACGCTGTCCTGTACAGAAGCGACGGGAACCTGCTCCAGGCGGGAGTATTTCTCAATCCTGGTAGCAAGACCGGCGCCGTGCACCAGCGATGGGTCAACTGATGCGCTAATGGGCGTGAGCGATTCCACCAGTTGCGCCATCTCCTCCCACTCCTGATCAACTCCAGTCGATTCTTCCGTTGTTTCGCCCGCCTTCTTCAAGTGGAGGCCGTGAATAGTTTTCTGCCAGTAGTGCGGCCTGGTAAACAGTTCATACAGGGCCATACAGGCAGCTATGCTTGCCAGAAACCAGTATGCGGGGATGAGTAACATCCACTTCACCAATCGATATTGCTGGCGCTTCATACATCCGAGCAAGTAGATGTAGCCGTAAAAGAAGTTCCCCAGGATGAGCGTGATGGCGCCTATATACAGGATGAAGGACGGAAAGAGCGATGCAAATGCCCTTGACACCGGCTCGCGAAAGAGCATTGCCAGCGCCAGCAGCGTCCACATGAGCGGATTAATAAGCAGGATAGCCGTTTTGCCACCAATCACCACTTGCAGCGAAAACAGTTCCCGGAACCGCTTATGGCGCACATAGTGCAGGGGTTCGCGCATATGCACCAGGTAGGTCTGCATATACCCTTTAATCCAGCGGGAGCGCTGCCGTATCCAGTTCTTGACGCGCGAGTTTGCCTCTTCGTAGGTAGTGGAATCAACAATAACCGTTTTCAGCCGGAACCAGGATAAACGCAATCCCAGGTCGCAATCCTCGGTTACATTAAAGGCATCCCAGCCGCCTAAGGCGCGAAGCGTTTGAGTCGGGAAATGATTAGAGGTGCCGCCAAGGGGAATAGCCAGTTTCGCTTTCTGTAATCCCGGCAATATCAGGTCAAACCATAACGAGTATTCGGCTGTGAACCAGCGCGTCAGCAGGTTTTGCTGCGGGTTATAGAAGTTTAACTTTGCCTGAACGCATGCCAGATCGGGGCCATGATTCGCGAACGTCAAAACAGCCTTCTTTAATTGCAAAGGATCGGGGATATCTTCCGCGTCGTAAATGACAACGTACTGGCCGGTTGCCTCTACCAGTCCATAGTTGCAGGCTCGCGGCTTGGTACGCGGCGAGCCATCAGGCACGGTTACAATCTTGAAATGGGGAGGCAGGTGAAGCGAGGCGATAGCCTTGCGTGTTTCACTATCGTCCTCTTCTGTCAAGAAGAGAATCTGGAGCTTATCCAGCGGGTAATCTATGGCCTTCATGGCTTCGACAAACTGAGGCACGACGCGTGCTTCTTTATAAAGCGGGCACAGGATGGTATAAGGCGGCCAATCAGCGTCCACCAATGCTGCGAGCAGTGTTTCATCGATTCGCTCTTCACCGGGGCTATGGACCGCTCGTAATGCCAGGAAAACATCTAGTACGAGGTGTGACAGGTAACCAAGCGTAATCAAAGAGATCGTCCATGCGATGGCCACCTTCCAGTTCCATAGCATACCACTGACCCAGACCAGCACGATCAGCACAAAAAAAGCGATCTGTTTGCGCGTGATGGTTTGCAGGGAAGAATACTTATAGCGAAAGGGAGCGAATGTCTGAATTCGCCTGCCACTGACCTCGACGGCTCTCATGGCCCGCCCGGCATATGCGTGCATCTCGTGATACGCCTGGCTTTGATGCTGGCGCACCTGCGCGGCCAGCCATGCCTTGTAGCTGGCAACCTGTCGCTCAAAATGCTCGTCCCTGGGTGCTGCCAGGAGTTTCTGACTTCGATCCTCTCCTGTCCCTTTCTCTAAGCTCGTTTGCATACTTCATCCTCTTTTACGATTGTTTGAGCGTGTACCACTTGAGCAGAACCTGCGCTGCCGGCTGACCGGCAATCGCGAACATGCCCACATTGTCCCAACCCCAGAAAAATATGCCGGCAATATGCGTATCTCCATATACGTTAGAGAGGGCGGCTGCATACGCTCCAGCCTGCTCTGCTGGATCGGGCAGAGCTTTTGATGTGGCTTCCCAGGTACGATAGAGCGCATCAGCGCTGTTACGATAGCCAATTTCTGAGATGAGCACCTGTTTGCCTAGCTCGGCAGCAAGCGCGTCAAGCTGCGGTTTGATCTTCTCCCGCCAGAGTGCCTGCATATCTTTTGGATCAACACGTACCGGTTGATCAACCAGCGGGATGTACGTTGAGACACCAATATAGGTAAGAGCCGGATTCTTGAGCCAGGCAGGCATTGGCATACCCAGCGATGACCAGTTCATGTCATAGGTCAGCGTCCCTTTGAAGATGCTGCGTATACGTGAAATCAGTTGGTTCCAGAAAGGATCGGGCACAATTTGTTGCAGCGTTTGCAGCTCTGTGGCAATGGCCATCTGTTCGACATGTTCGTTTGCGGCGGCCATCACATAAGGCTGGATGGTATGCCAGTAGCCATCGAACCAGGCTTGCTCCTGCGCCGCCGTTTTGAAGGTAATGCTTCCCGACCAGCCGCCAGGCTCGCGAACCTGCATCAATGGTACGAAGAAGACCTTGTACCCCAGGCTATGCGCTTTCTCTATCCCCTGTATGAAAGCCTGCACGCCTGACGTGCTCTGCGAAACTTCCACTGTGGTGGAAGTCGATGTAGCCTGGGAAAAGAGTATGGGTATCTCTATCCATTGCGCTCCTGTTTTGGTTTTCACCGTTCCCAGAGCCTCTTGCCAGGCTACATCCTGATCACCGTAGCCAGCCGGAGACCACTGTGGATAGATGATACCGCGTTCAAAATCAGGGCGAACCAATGCCAATTGATTAGTTTTGACGGGGGTAGCGCTCGTTCCCGAAAGTCCTTGTGAATAGGAGCGCACAGATAGCAAAAAGATGGCAGCGACGAGAGCTACCAGCGCTGGCGCTGCCACCATCGTTAGTAGGCGCTTGCGGCGGTTCGACCCGGCATCCTGCATCCCCATATGCGTAGGTCCAGGTGATGGCTGCGATTCAGGTAGTAAAGCTGGCGCTACCGGTAATTGCTGGTGCTCAGTTAGAGCTCCAGAACGCGGCTTGCGTGAAAAGAGCAGTATTTTGATGGCAAGAATGCCTGATAATAGGGCAAGCATTCCCAGGGCGCCATACAGCATAGAAGCGATATCTCGCCGGTAACCAGGTGATTGCATAGCAGTTACTCCAGCATTGGCTATTTTCATCCAACAACTCTGCAGCAAATGGTCGCCGCATAATCCTTCCCCAACATGGCCGCCTCCCTCTCAGAAAAAAGCCAGTTCCCATCGAGTCGATGTTCTGTTCTTGTTCATCGGATAAAATCCGCAAAAGTGAAGTAGCGGCAAAACGTGGCAGCAAGACATGCCAGCCGGTAAGTTGCGCTTCCTCCATTTCAACGTTACAATGAAAAAGCATATTGTATACACTGCCTGCTTGAAAGCCATGAATTACTGAGGTTCTCTATCCTTCCGGGTGAAGCGTAGGAGCCGATTTATCGCGCCCACGGCCGATTCATCGGCCTCTCTCGACAATCACCCTAAAGGATGGAGAGCCATTGCCGGCAGTAGCTACCCCGAAGGAGAGAAACCATATGGATACCAACAGCCTGTACCCTCGATTTTCTGATGCAGAGTTTGCCCGGCGATACACCGCTGTGCGAGCAGCGATGGCGGAGGCCGATCTGGCTGCGCTCATCTTGTATGGCACCCCCGGCCTGGATTCTGAGGTACAGTACCTCTCTAACTTCCCGGTCAGCCGCGAGGCCATGCTCGTTTTCCCCTATGAGGGAGAGCCAACGCTGTTTGTCCAGTATTTCAACCATGTCCCTAACGCTCGCAAAGTCGCCTCCCTCAGTGATGTGCGCTGGGGAGGGCCGGAGACGCCTGCTGCCGTGGCCGAGAATGTGCGTGAGCGCGGCCTGGATGGGAAACGACTCGGCGTAGCAGGTATGATCCCCATGCAGCGATTTGAATCTCTACGAAAGGAACTTCCAGCAGCTACCCTGGTGGATTTTACATCGCAGTTCCTCCAGCTCCGGCTCGTTAAGAGCGAGGAAGAACTGGCTTTTATGCGCAGAGGCGCGGAGTTGAGCGACCTTGCCATCGAAGCCCTCGAACAGCAGGTGCGGCCAGGGATTACCGAACACGAGCTTGCAGCTATCGTGGAGGGCGCGTACCTGGGATTGGGCGGGAAAACGCACATTCACTACATGGCCACTACACCCATGAGCAACCCCAGCGTCTATGTTCCGGCCCAGCACCTTTCCAATCGCGTCATCCAGAAAGGCGATGTGCTCATTACTGAGATCAGCGCCACATATCACGGCTACCCTGGGCAGATCCATCGCCCATTTGCCATTGGCACACCTCCTACAGCGGAGTACCTGCGGCTCTATGACGTGGCCGTTGAGGCGTTTTCTCGCCTCGCCGCCATACTACGGGACGGTACGACCAGCGAGGAACTGGTGAATGCTGGGGAGTACATCCACGAGCAGGGCTTCACTATCTGTGATAGCCTGGCGCATGGGTTCGGGCCAGGCGCCATCTACCCCAGCTTGCAGACACGGCGCACCAGCCAGAGACCCCCGCAACATTTCGTCTTTCGTGAGAATATGACGGTGGTGATCCAGCCCAACGTAATCACGGAAGATGAACGCATGGGAGTGCAGGTGGGCGAACTGCTACGGGTGACGCGCACAGGCACCGAGCGATTACATAGCTATCCCATGCGCTTCATTCAATGTGGCTGATTCAGTGCAGGAGCAACTTTCTTCCTATATCGTTCGTATGTATGTGGTATATTAATAACTTCATAGCCATTCGCACTCCTCCTTTCCGGTTTTTGTCCTCTGTGCGAGAATAGATGAGCACGCCGGGAAATTGGACGAGGTATGCTTCCAAAACGTATTAAGGAATGGATGCCTTAACTGCTGCATTCGTTAAATCGTAGGGGCCGATTATGCACATTGACGAAATAAGCCACCAATGGGCTGTAGGGGCCGATTTATCGCGCCCAGCGCCGATTCATCGGCCTCTATGCTGGTTACACCATTGACGGAATAATTTGTTAAAGCCCATTATCGGCCTTTCATCAACGTGTTTTCAGAATGTATCAGTAACTCTACAGAATAAAAGGAAGTACAATATGCTGAATAGACCGGCCATTAAGGCCGAAGGACTTAAAAAAAATTACGGGAAGACTCAGGCGCTGGTAGGACTTGACCTGGTTGCCGAGGAGGGCAGCGTTCTTGGTCTCCTTGGCCCCAATGGCGCAGGCAAAACCACAGCAGTGCGCATTCTGACGACGCTCTTACAGCCTGATGCCGGTCGAGCGGAGGTTGCAGGACTGGATGTCGTCAAAGATGCTGATGCGCTGCGCGCTCTGATTGGCCTGGCAGGCCAGTATGCCGCCGTTGATGAATACCTGACCGGGTATGAAAACCTGAAGATGTTCGGGCGGCTCTATCACCTGCCAGGGAAAGTGGCCCGGCGACGGGCAGAAGAACTCCTCGAACGCTTTGACCTGGTTGATGCAGCCGGGCGTATCGTCAAAACCTACTCCGGTGGCATGCGCCGTCGCCTCGACCTGGCCGCGAGCCTGATCGTGATGCCGCCAGTGCTCTTCCTGGATGAGCCGACAACCGGCCTCGATCCACGGGGCCGCCTCGCCATGTGGGAAATCATCAGTTCGCTCGCCGCCGAGGGAACGACAGTGCTCCTTACCACCCAATACCTGGAGGAAGCGGATCAGCTTGCCAACCAGATCGTCGTGGTCGATCACGGGAGGGCCATTGCGAAAGGCACTGCCGACGAATTGAAAGCCCAGATCGGTGGCGAGCGGCTCGAACTGACAGTCGCACAGGGAGGCGACCTGGATGCAGCCCTGGAAGAAGTGCGCCCCTACAGCGCCGGTGAGATCCAGGTCAACGCGGAGCATCGCCACCTCAATGTTCCAGTCAGAAACGGCTCGCAACTCCTGGCGGCAGTGGTACGCGATCTCGATGCCGCGCAGATCCCCCTGGCCGACCTGGCGCTGCGCCGGCCTACCCTGGATGATGTCTTCCTCACGCTAACCGGACACGCTGCTGAGGAAGCAGAACAGCCTGAAGAGAGAGCGATCACACAGCCCCTGGCAAGGAGTAGTAGATAATGAGCAGTAACAACCTCCGTATGACATTGAAGCCACTGGCACGTCCGGCCATCTACTGGACATTCGCCGATGCGCTCGTGCTGGCAAAGCGCCACCTGGTGCAGGTTCCACGCATCCCTGAAGAACTGATCTTCGCGACGATTCAGCCGGTGATGTTCGTCCTGCTCTTCCGCTACGTGTTCGGTGGGGCAATTGTCGTCACCGGCACCAGCTATGTCAATTACCTGATGGCCGGCATCTTTACCCAGACCGTCATCTTCGGTGCGACCTCAACCGGCATCGGCCTGGCCAATGACCTGCAGCGCGGGCTGGTTGACCGCTTCCGCTCGCTGCCAATGGCGAAATCAGCCGTTCTCACGGGTCGCACCATCTCGGACCTGGTGCGCAATACATTCGTTGTGATTGTAATGTGGCTCATCGGCCTGCTGGTCGGCTTCCAACCACAAGGCTCCGTTCTTTCCTGGCTGGCGGCAGGAGGAATTCTCCTGCTGACGAGCTTTGCTTTCTCGTGGATATCGGCGACAATCGGATTGCTGGTGAGGAGCGTGGAGGCAGCGCAGTCTGCCGGCTTCATCTGGCTCTTCCCGCTGACTTTTGCCAGCAGTGTGTTTGTGCCGACGCGCAGTATGCCCACCTGGCTACGGACATTCGCGGAGCACCAGCCGGTCTCGCTGATCGCCAACGGCGTGCGCGGACTCCTGCTTAATAACCCCGATGCCTCAACGATCTGGCAGGCGATCGCCTGGTGCGTCGGCATCCTGGTCGTCTTCGTCCCGGTTGCAGTCTGGGCCTATGGACGGCGGACGGCACGGTAAGGGAAAACTCTTAAGCCTTGCGTTTGACCCAGGCCTCTTCCGGCATCAGCGCCTCATTATCGGCTGGCTGGATTTTGCGATAGACCCGCGCAGGAGGCTGTGGCAGGTCGTCTACGGTGAGCAGGCGATCCACTGGAATGCCAAAGAGACGCTCGTTTTCTTCCAGATACGGCCGGATGAGCGTCCAGTCATCGAGGGTGAGAGAAGCGAACTTCCCGCCATTGAGCTGGTCAGCGGTCACCTGATGATATGGGTCACGAATGTAGATTGCCCCGCCAGAGGCGAGCGAGAAAAGATTCCCTCCGGGATAGGGAGTATCCAGCTCACGAATGGTGCCATCTTCGTCAAAGTGGATGCCGTTGACCACAACGAAGCCACCTCCATTGAGCGGATCGCCTGCCATAAACGACTCGGCTAGGTAGTCCAGGCATGTGCCATTGATAACGACACGTGGCTTCCCAACGGCATTGATCAACGGCCGACCGGCGGCATTGCCCAGGATGAAGGCCTGCCCGCCCTTCGCGGCATACATGAAGGTCTGGCCTACGTCGCCATAAACAACCAGCTTGCCTGCCTTCATGATTTGAGCAAGTTGATCCTGCGCGCTGCCGTGAACGATTACTTCAGCGCCATCAATGCCGGAAGCCAGGTAATCGCCCGCAGAGCCATACACGTCGATCCGCACGCCTTCTGATCCCGCTCCCAGGCCATTACCAATGAAGCGCTGCCCCCGAACATTGGCAACCATAAACCGGCGAAAGCCGCGTTGATAGAGTGCCACAATCGCCCTCGCCAGCGATTCATTACCTTCACTCGGATAGCCCGTAGCATCGAGAACCAGGATAGTATTGCTATCCTTGAGTTCTGGCAACGGGCTACCAAAACCCGCCCACACGTAACTCTGGGAAGGAGCTTCACGGATGCTGGCAACCAGGCGCGCAAAGCTCTGATCAAACATGCTGAGCAGGCAACTTCGTTTCATCGATCCTGTTGCATAGCGGCGATCCATGAGCAGGGTCAGCAGCGTGAATGCCCGATCGCGGTCATCATCGCTGCTGGCCGCTTGTTCCAGGTTCTCCAAGAAGAGGCATACATCGTCATAGTCCCACTCCGGCAACTGCTGACAAATCTGATTGAACAGGCCGGACGGCGAGAGGTTTTGCCGAATGGGCATGCCAGAGCCTGACGTGGGTTGAACTAGAGGGTGCTCAACGGCATGGTGGCCGTTCAGCGCGTGTTTCGCCTGGTCAGGAGCGATCACATGCCCGAACTTGTCGGTGCATTGCAAGATCATCTTGCCGGTTTCGCCGGCATGCACTGTAAAGATGAAGGCGCCGCCATCAGTGTGACTGCCACCACGCGCGTTCCAGTAAAGGTCAGCTCGCGACCAGAAGCATGAGTCTTCACGCGCAAGGCTCTCCAGCGCAGCATCAATCGCCTGCTTCTCAGAGGCGGCTAGGCCTATGGCTGCCGCTCCCTGCTGCAACGCAAAGACCTGGGGACGCAGCATGGAAGTATCGGTGATGCCGACCAGGCGATAGGCCTGCTTGCGCACATCCGATTGGGCGAGCAGGAAGAACCAGGGGCCATCGGGAGAGCTATGCAGGTGAACGGCCTGTAGCAGCCGGTAGAGGCGCTGTTTATCCGGCGGCAGGAGGGTGAAATCGCGCTCGGTTGTTGGCGCCATCGCTTCAATAACATATTCCAGCGGATAGCCATAGGTGCGGTGGAGCAGGTCAAAGACGAGGGCAGCCACCTCGGTATCGGTCAGGAAGAGCGGATACATGTTGCGCTGGGCAAGGTAGGAGGAGATGGAGGCATAATTGGCGAAATCGCCGTTATGAACCAGGGCCTCGTGCATGCCGATGAAAGGATGGGCCCCGCCGGGATGCCATACTTTGCCCTTTGTCGGATAGCGATGATGCCCGATCCAGACGTGAGCGCGCAGGTTTTCCAGTCCGTAATAGCGAACGACGTCATCACCGTAGCCGACCATCTTCAGCACAAGCAGGTTTTTCCCGTGCGACAGCACGAAGGCTCGCTTCTCACCGGAAGAAGCATAAAACATGCGATTCAACCGGTAGGTGTTTTGATAGACGATCTCATCCTCAATATCCGCGTCACGGTCAACGGCGATTTCATGCTGTTGTACGAATGCTGCTCGCACATCTGGCCTCACACGGACAAAGTAGCACCACACATCGGGCGGCCTGATCTCCAGGCCGGGAAGCGAGTGGAAATCCGGCAGCGTGGGTACCTGGAAAGTCGCATCGACAATGAAAGTAGGCTCGATGAAGGCAGATTCTACCTCGGAGCGCGCGGAGCTATCCAGGGAGGCGACAGCCAGCAGGTAATCGCTGGCAAGCAGCGCTGGCTGGACGCCAAAGAAATCAGGGTCCAGGCCGGCGGCTGCGATCCCGCCTCCTTTGCCATTGCCTCGATTGCGCATCTGTATGAGCGCCTGGAGCAGGTGCTGTCCTGCAACTGGAACGCTGGCGGCCATGCCAATTACGCCGCAGCCGCCTTCGGCTTCAGCCTGCTGTGGTGGACTCCATGCTCCCTCTTTGAGCATTCGCCGCGAGGCGATCAACGCTTCAATGAGTTGCTGCCGGTTCATGTTGACCTTCTTTCCTACCATACTTCAACACATCCATGCGGCCTCGCAGATCGCGCACGCTGCGCAGCCCTAAACGGCGCAGGATATCATGGAGCTGCAACTGGAACGATGCATAGAGATTACCAATGCGCTCGGCTCCCCAATCGGGATCGACCAGTTGCGAAAGCTCCGGGTCGGTTGTGGTCAGGCCAAAGGGGCAGCCTCGACCGCGCTCGCAGTTACTGCACCGCGTGCAGCCAAGCGCTACTAGCTCGGTCGTGCCCAGAATGCAGCCATCGGCGCCCAGCGCAATGGCTTTAGCAATATCGTCAGCCGTGCGGATGCCGCCGCTGGCCATCAAAACCACTTCATCGCGGATGCCTTCCTGAAGGAGAAAGCGATGCACTTTGGGAATGGCAAGCTCAATCGGCATGGCAATGTTCTTCTTGGCAATTTCAGGCGCTGCCCCCGTGCTGCCGTAGCCGCCATCGATCTGGATGATGTGCGCTCCGGCGTAGTAGCTGCCGACAGCGACCATGTCAACATCCGTTGGGGTCGAGACCTTAACCGAGATGAGCGCCTCGGGATGAATGGTTTTCACCCAGTCGATATGTTTTTTATGGTCTTCGACCGAATAGACGCTGTGGAAAGGGAACGGTGAGAAGAGGCTGACCCAGGGCACGCTCTCGCGCATTTTGGCAACCGCCGTCGTCGCCTTATCGCCAAGCAGGTGACCGCCCAACCCCGGCTTTGCTCCCTGGGCGTACTTGAATTCAATGATCGGTGACCATAAGATCGTCTCTTCGCGCACGCCGAACAGGCCTGTAGCAACCTGCGTGATCACGTGATCGCGATAGGGGACCAGGGATTCGGGGTAACCGCCTTCGCCGGTAGACGTGAAAGTAGACCACTGCCTGGCGGCTTTCGCTCGCGCAAGCATGATCTGCTCGCCTATAGATCCATAGGACATACCGGCGCCATACCAGGGAACGGGGATCTGGATATGGCGGTCATACATCCGGCGATTCAAGGGAATCGAGATATCAGTAGCCTCTTCTTCGGGAGTCCATTCTTCTCGCGGTAGGAACTTGAACTCCAGCATATCGAAGCCACCGCCAGTCCGGCCTACCCGGTATTCCAGCCCGTTATCTGGGGAACGGCCTGTTTCAGCCTGTACCCAGGTGGCTAGAATAAGGTCAGATGTCCAGCGTGCATCCCCCATGGCTGGTGGCCGGTTATATACCAGCTCCGGCCAGGTATGAAAGCCCCTGTGCAGAGCCTCGCGATGCTTTTCAATAATGAGTTCTTCTGTCGTTTTGCCATTCCACTTCATACTTCAACTCCCTAGCTCGCCGAAGATTTCTCGTTCCAGGTCGCGCTGGAACATGCATCGTCCCAATTCACCTCGTAAACGTCGGACTTCGCGCAGGCCCATCGCTCCCAGAACTTCCAGCAACTGATCTCGCCATGAGGCCGCAAGATTCTTCACTCGCTGCACACCCCAATCCACGCTCATGCGTGGGAAGAACAGAGAAGCGGTCTCGCGGTCAATGCATTCGCCGCTAAAGCGTGCCTGAAGGGCAACCGCAAGCACAACATCCAGGGCAACCACGTCCAGGCCGCAAATGATCGCCTTTGGCACATGCTCGGCCATGACGATGCCACCACTACCGATAAGGGTAACTTCTTCTCGCACACCCGCATCCACCAGGCGCTGGTGAGCCTTGAGTATGAGATCCATGGCAAACTGATCGCCAGCAAAGCCGTGATAATTGGCAGTAAGGTGAAATACTCTGACACCCTGCTGCACCAGTTCCAGGACATCGCTATCCATTGGCATGCGCACACAGATGATGCTATCGGGGAAACGCTGGCGAAGCTCGTTGTAACATTCTTGATCCCAGCCGTCCAGTATGATCATGCGCGGTGACCATGAAAGCTTGTCCAGCAGCGAGCATGATGATGGGGCAACTACAGGTATAATGTGCTCTCCAGCCAGGGAGAACTGCATGATCGATGAAACAGGTACCATCACCAGCGTCTCAAGCTGTCGAGCCGCTTCAGTGAAAATCTGCAATAGGGGCATTGACCCGGTGACAGCGGGCGGCGGGTCAAAGAGGAAGGGCACCTGCGTTGAAATTACTGCTGGCAAAGAGTCAATGATCTCGCCTTGCTCGCCAATATGCAGGAAAGCCGGTTTCTCGCCAATGTCTACGGTCGTCGAAATGAATTCTCGACCATGAATACCGTCGCGGGTGGGCCGCACAATCTCGGACATGTCAGTCCACAGGCCATCCCAGCCTTCGCCGCCAAAGGTACCACGATAGCCCGCGCCGCGCACCGGTACGCGCCCCGTTCGTGCTTCATAGAGGATGGTGTCAATGTACTCTGGTTTGACAAACGAATCGCCTAACTGCTGCCGCTGCGGATTGGGGTGAATCTGCACCACGTGCGGGAACTGGACGGTGCAGCGCAGGCAGCCAACACACAGTTCTTCGCGTGGCGCCAGTCCACCAACAGGCCTGGAGAAGACACCGTAGACGCAGGGACGGCTCATTGCAACCGGCAGATTGCCCTTTGTCTCGATAAGCTCCTTCACCACCATGCCAATCAGGCGATGCTTTTTGACTTTGACGCGGAATTTTGGCGGAAGAGGCACAATATCTGGGGCCATGTGGGTCTCGATGTGATAACGGTGATAGGCCTTTGTTGAGGATGAATGTGCTTCTAATGAAGGCTGACCAGGCGAGCGAGAGAGTGGAACATCGTATCCGGCTTGTGGCGTTTCCGCAACCGGCATTTCCCCAAATGCTTCGCCAATAGAATATGAAGCCGAGTCAGGCATCGTCATTGACCTCCTCTGATAAAGCTTCGTTGCTTTTTATTGCTTATTTCTTCAGATGTATTAAATGCTTTTAGTCATTTTTGGGCATTCTGCATAGAAGTTCCCGCTTAATACGCCCGGTTTTTGTCCCTTGTTAAGATAACGAATCGCGCTCTGTGATGCTATAGGCAATTTAACCGAAAATTTGGGCCTGGTTGTTGTGCAATTTGCACTAAGTGACCACGCCTTCGGCTGTTTCCTGGATCAATTGATCGACGACGGCTCTCAGATCGCCGGTTCGTTGATAGGTTGCAAGCTGGCGATCGGCGCTTGAGCCTTCCTGCAAGATGCGGTAGGCATACTCTATTTCGTGGCGGCTGCCAAGTTCGTCGATGACATCACCAATGAACCATTCAATCAACTCGCGGATCAGGTCGCGCACAGGAACCTCTTCCTGTTTACCGAAGTCGATTAACTTGCCATCCAGCCCGTAACGCACGGCGCGCCATTTATTTTCCTCTATCAAATCGGTAGGATAGACACGGAAGGTCAGATTGTCGCGGCGCAACTTCCAGAGCTTGGCGATAATCGCCTGGAAGATAGCTGCTACGCACACTGCTTCATCCACGCGAGTGCAGACATCGCAGATACGCATTTCCAACGTAGGATACGACCAGTTCGGGCGCACATCCCACCAGATTTTGGTGCCATCAGGGATAGTTCTGGTGCGAACAAGGGTATCCACCAGGCTGGTAAACTCTCCCCAGGATTGGTAGGTACGGGGAATACCGCTACGTGGGAAGTTACGAAAGATGATGCTCCGGTAAGACTTCAGGCCGGTGTTGCGCCCCATCCAGAAAGGCGAACTCGTTGAGAGACACAGGATATGGGGCAGCAAGTAGCGCACGACGTTCATGCAGTCGATCAAAAACTCGCGGTCTTCGATACCAACATGGACATGCGTGCCAAAGATCAGCAAGCGCTGGGCAAGCTCCTGCATGTCCTGCTTCACCCCCACATAGCGCTCCATCGGCGTAATCTCTTGCGTCATCCAGGAAGAAATAGGGTGGGTGCCGGCTGCAGCGATCTTGAGGCCATTTCTGGCAGCCAGCTCCATGATTGCACGTCGCAGCCGGACGAGTTCTTCTCGAAGTTCAGCCGGTGACTGGCATACATTGGACCCGATCTCGACCATCGACTGGTGCAATTCAGGTTTGACCTGCTCGCGGAGCACCATCCGGCCCTCTTCCAGAAATTGCGTGATATAGGAGCGCAGCTCCCGCGTTTCAGGATCAACGATCTGGTACTCTTCCTCAATACCAATGGTCAGGGATGGAGGTTTCATAGCTTCTCTCCTCTCTCATCTTCACGCTCGCGTTAGCGTTTCTCCACTATAAACGTCGCTACGGTTGAACCACTACCAGCAGTCACATTCAATAGGGCCTCAGTCGAGAGGCGCGAAAGGCAACCATCGACATAATCGCCGTAGAAGACGAAGGGGTTGGTATCAAGCATACGCTCGATCAATTCAACCCGGCCATCGATCATACAGGGATATGGCTCGCTGGGTATCGCCACCCGCTCCTGCACAATATATGGTTCAGTCAGGGCCACCTGGATTGCCTGCATCCAGGCAGTTGGCTCGGTCTCCCAACCTAGAACGATTCCCTTCCCGCCATACTCATCATTCGGCTTGAGCACGAGGTTTTCGCGATGCTCAAGAATGAAGGGAAGCAGGTCAATAGTCTCGCCATGATAGAGCGCATGGCGTTCTTCGACACGGCACGTCCAGGGGATGTGAGCACGAATAGCCTCCTGTTCCTCGGCTGTGAACAGCCCCGCATTGCGCTCGTCGGAGAGAACAGCCAGGCTGGCCTTTTTATGTAAGATTTTGCAGCGGAAAGGGTTCACCATACACACGGCTCCATCACACACCGCGCGTATCACGGGATGATCCAGGCCGCCGCGCGCAACCAGTTCGCTGAGCAGCACGCGCTTGTAAATCAAGGTGATATCGAAATCCCCCGCCACAAGGCGACCATTGCGATACTCTACCTCGCGTGGATCCGCGATAATGCATTCCACGCCTTGCGATTTGAAGTACTGTTCAAAAAGCACAAATTCGCTATAACTGGGAACTTCTCGCCAATCAAGAATAGCAATGCGCAGGTCTTGAGGGCGACCGCCCCATTGCAGGTAGGCATCCATAAGAACATGGAGAACACTGTGGCGCGCTGGCAGCGGGCGCACTTCATACTGGCGCAGGAACTCACGCATTACCGGCAAGCCGTAGAAGATTTCCGTCAGGATATCGCTGTAGGCAGTGCCCGCCGGCGTCTCTGCATTATACTCGGTCAGGCGCAAGCCACCGCGTTCAGTCACAAAAAAGGTATCGACACGGGAAAGCGGGCTGGGTTCGCGAAAGCTCGGGTCGCAGTGGATAAGCTCCTCTTCCCAATCGAGCAGGCCGAACTGGGAGCGGAAGGCGGCATCAGCCATAGCTGCTACATAAATTTTGTGAAAAGCTCGCAGCAGCACACGCATCCGCGCCTGGAGAAAACGATATTGCTCTGCCATGATAAAGCGAGGCCGCAAAACAGTGCAGAGAGGTCGCTGGCCAAAGAGGAAAGCACGCCGCAACTGCTGATCATCGAGTTGAGCCTGTGATGCCGCAGCCAGGTCACCGGTCAAAAGACTATGATAGCATTCAATAGCTTCTCTCAATGACATAAGCGAACCTCCATAGAAACCAGGTTAAAATACATCCAGCAGCACGATCAGGTCGGTGTTGCGATATTCGTGGCTGGCTCAACCGGCTGTTGCTCTTCACTTGCTTCTTGCTGGTACTCGTTGGGCAAACGGCTGGCTGTGAAAAATCTATCCCAGCGCAGTTCAGTTCGCTGGGGGCGCGGGTGCTTCGCAAGCCGGATAGCCATATCAGCCATGTGTTTGACCGCCCAGTCAAAGTAGAATGGGGTCAGCGAGTAGATATCCATATCGGGAGCAGGGTTCATAAAGTCGATGGCATACGGAACGCCATCGCGGATGGCCCACTCCAGAGAATCCATATCGTACCCGAGCGCGCGCACAAGTTTGAGCGTATCCTCTACGATACGCTGGCCAAGTTCCGGGCTGAGGTGCTGGTGCTCCACATAATAGCGGCGTTCGCGCGGATCATACTTGATCGGCATGACTTCTTCCTGCCCCAGGCAGATACAGCGAACGTACTGGTCCCACTGGATAAATTCCTGGACAATCGTGGTTCGCAAACCGAACTGGTCGTAGTAGTGCAGCAACTCTTCCAGAGAATGACAGACAAACACATCTTTCCAGCCCCCACCAAGAGCATCCTTGATAACGCAGGGAAGGCCAACATAGTCAATAATGCCTTGCCAGTCCAGCGGGTAGATCAGGTTACGCAGGCTCTCGGTGACAACGCCGGGAACATAATCCTTGTTTGGCAGGACTACCGTCTTGGGGCTGGCAACGCCCAGCTTCGTAGCCAGGGCTGCTTCAAAAAACTTGTCGTCTGCCGTCCACATGAAGGGGTTATTGATCACCGTGACTCCCTGAAGAACAGCATGTTTGAGGTAGACGCGATAGTAGGGTATCTCATGCGAAATACGATCAATGATCACGGCATAAGGACAGGGTTCATCCATGCGCGTGCCGCCCAGCTTGACCATTTCGGCCACAACGCCCTCATCGCGGCGATTCACTTCTTCAATGAAAGCGGGAGGAAAAGACCATTCCCGCCCGATCAGCAAGCCGACCTTTAGCGTCATATCGCTTCTCCTCTCAATCGTGGCCGCCTATGTAGATACGGATCATCTGTCGCCACCATGGCCAATCGTGGGCCCAGCCATCCCAGATGCGCAGGGCATGCCAGATATCTTTGCTCCAGAGAATGTGCGAAAAACATTCATTATTAGAACACGAGGCATCATCGCGGCCAATGGCCAGGATAATATCGATGTGCCGCAGGGCTTGCAGGCGCGCTGCTTCGTGCTCGTTTCTTATAAAGTCAAAGGGATTATTGAAGTAAATGTTGTCATCAGCATAGCCATCGGTAAATCTCTTGATGTCATAGAAGCCGCTCAGCCCTATCGTACGGTCTACAAGTTGTGGATAGCGAAAAGCAAAATTGACGGCGTGATAGGCACCGAAACTCGCCCCAGTTGTGATCAGGAAAGGATTGGCATTTTGCTGGGTGCTAAAAGGCAAGACTTCGTTCAGGATGTAGCGATCATACTGCATATGCCGCAGCACCCGCTGTGCTGGCGGTCTGGTTTTGGCATACCAGCTTTCGCCGTCAACACTGTCTACGCAAAACAACTGAAGCCAGCCCTGCTCCAGGTGCTCGCCTAGCGCAGCGATCATGCCCATGTCTTCCCACTGGTAGAAAGTGCCCATCGATGTCGGAAAGACGAGCACACGAGCGCCGGCGTGACCAAAGACCAGCAGTTCCATATCTCGCTGTAAAGAAGCACTAAACCAACGATGATATTCACGTTTCATCACAAATACACACTCACTTTTGTTTTCAGGATAGTAATTATTGCAGCACGGGATCGACCATGCTCCTAATTCGGAGCCTCTGTAGGTTCCCGATTGATCGTGGAACCCGATGTATCGCGCCCCATGTCGGTATTCCAGCCGTAGGGGCCGATTTATCGCGCCCACTGCCGATTTATCGGCCCACGTATGACCCACCCTCTACTCTAATGAATTTTTCAACGTTCCTTATCGGCCCTTCCTCGACAATGACCCCAAAGGATGCAGACCCTCATCAGATCACGTGGATGAAAGTGATCGGGGATAGGCTCAAACATTGAGAGAGCAGCGGATCGGTCCAGCGTGCCGGTTAGCCAAAATCTTATCACGCGAGTATTATTATGTCAAAGCCAGCAGAATACAAGCGCCAACAACTTGCTTCTGATACGAGAATTGGGTATGCTTGTCCCAGGTTGGACGCCATAGAGAGTTAAATGGTATGACAGGATACACACATGAATCAAGCACTTGAGCATCTTTCCAAGAGTGCCATCGTGGCGGCTATCGAGCAGAACGTCATGGCCTTCTCCGCGCGTTTGAGTTCTCTACCCCAAGCAGAGGTGCATGAGGATGCGCAAGTGCTCCGAGTCGTGACCGGTCTGCCCTCTTCGATGTTCAATCTGATTCTGTGGACGCAGTTCGATCCGGATGAGGTCGATAGCAGGATTGAGCAGGAACTAGCCTACTTTCGCAGGCATAGACTGCCCATGACGTGGTGGATTGGTCCATCCACACGGCCAACGAATCTGGGGATGGCTCTTAAAGCTCATGGACTCTACCATGCACTTGATTCGCCAGGAATGGCAGTCGATTTGCTGGCAATGCCAGCAGAAGTGCTGGCCCTTGCTGAGGTAACTATTACTCCTGTCAATGATCCGGAGGGCATGTGGCATTGGGTGTCTACTTTCGCCGCTTGTAACCAGTTTTCAGAGCAGGCCAAGCGAAGATGGTTGGATGTCCACAGCTGCCTGGGTCTTGGACAAGATGCCCCCTGGCGTCACTACATTGCCTGGCTAGGGAGCGAGCCAGTCGCCACTTCCCTACTCTTCCTCCATGCAGGCGTGGCTGGGATATATCGCGTAGCTACTTTGCCAGCGAGACGGGGCCAGGGAATTGGAACGGCCATGACCATAGCGCCCTTGCGTGAAGCTCTTGCCCTCGGATACCGCACCGGTGTCCTCGATAGCACAGAGATGGCAGTTCCTTTGTACCGTAGCTTAGGCTTTCAGGAGTACTGTACTTTCTCAGTCTATGTGTGGTCACCATGATTGGATTAAACAGGGTTTTCTGGCATTTTACCGGTAATTTGTTGACTTCGGATTTTTCTCAATCATCTGCCAGGGGGAGTGGCAGCCAGCCGTGCAGCGTACTCAATGGCGGCAGTAATGTCTTCAGGGGTCAGGAAAGGGTAGGCATCGAGCAAGTCGTCACGACTATAGCCACCGGCAAGATGGTGGAGAATGGCTTCCACACTCAGCCGGGTGCCTTCTATTACCGGCTTGCCATAGAGGATGCCTGGCTTACTCACAATGCGAGGATAGAGGTGCCGTGTCTGGTCGGTATTCGTGTTTTCACTGTGGTTCATGCCTATCTCCTCCATACCTTTCTCCTTGTACTCTACACCGTCTCAGCGGTCTTGTCAACTTCGCTCTACACGGATTCAATTGACGAACAGGGCTGGTTGTGGTACACTACTGATGCCAGGGCAATTTGCGCAGCCTGGTTGCCGCCGGATTGTTTGAGATGAGTCACCTAAAAATGGACAGCCTGGAATACCTTCTGAAGCGGAAGGAGGTCTGAACCATGCGCTCTTTTCGTTGGCTCGCGCTCGTGCTTTTGCTGGCAGCGGTACTTATGAGCTGCAGCCAGGCGGCTACGACTGCTTCCCCCACGCCAACGCCTACCTTGCCATCTCCGGCCAGCGTTCATGCCTATCTCGCTAGAGCGCTCGATATCATGCAGCAGTACTCCATCAATCGCAAGATCATCAATTGGCCAAAGTTGCGGCAAGAGACCTTCACCCGCGCTGAGCACGCAGTCACGTTCGCCCAGACCTACCCGGCGATTCGCTTTGCTCTGAGCGCTTTGGGCGATCATCATAGTTTCCTTGAGGACCCGCAAACAGCAAAGCAGAAAGCAGCAGCGAAACTGCCTCCAGATGAGTATCCATCGGGGCGACCACTCCCAGGCGGAATAGGCTACCTCAGACTTCCTGAACTGCTTGATGCAGCATCGCAACAGGCTAACCTCCAGTATGCGCAAACCGCACAAAACGTGATTCGTGAGATCGACCAGACGGGCAATACCTGCGGCTGGATTGTGGATCTGCGAGAGAGTGGTGGGGGAACGATGTGGCCCTTGCTCCTTGGGGTCGGGCCGATCCTTGGCGAGGGCACCGTTGGCTACTTTGTTTTTCCCGACGGCAGCAAACAAGCGTGGAGCTATAGAGATGGGCAGGTCCAGGTGGGAGGATCGCCGGGACTCACCATAGCTGGAGCCTACCAGCTCAAACACCCGAACCCTCCAGTTGCTGTGCTCACTGATTCCATGACGGGTAGTGCGGGTGAGGCCATCGTCGTCGCTTTTCGTGGGCGCCCCCAGACGCGCAGTTTTGGTGATTGGACTGCTGGTGTGCCCACGGCCAATCAAGGTTTCGTCTTAAGCGATGGAGCGATTCTCGTCATCACGGTGGCACTGGACGCCGATCGTACCGGACAGACCTATGATGGCCCGATCCCACCGGATCAGCTCGTGATCTCCGATCCATCACAGATAGGGACCTCTGCTGATCCAGTGATACCGGCAGCCGCCTCCTGGCTGCGAACACAACCAGCCTGCCAGGGGTAAACAGCTTAGCTTCCCTTTGGTGTTCCATCACTACTCTGCGCCTGATCGCGTTTAGGGTTCCAGAGCGGGTAAGGAATACCGGCAAGGCGATTGATGACGAAGGCCTGGATGGTGAGCAGGACGACAGCTCCCATAAGCAGGAGGAGTTGCCAGGGTTTTGTTAGGATGCCGAGCGAGATGATCAGGGTTGTAGCGCCCGCTGGCGGATGAGGAGATTTAAACAGCACCATCAGGCCGGCGGTCAGGCCGAGCGAAAGGGCAGCCGCAACGACGCGCGGCCAGGTTACGCCAACAGCCAGCGCCGGACCGGCCAGGGTAAGACCTGTCACAACGAGGCTGAAGTAACCGGCAATGACGCCAATAGCATGGCCGATAATAGTGTTACGTGGCGAAGCGCTGGGCGCTGTCGGCGTATAGAAGAAAAGAAAAGCGGTCGGCCCTAACGAGGGGAAGATGAAAGGCGAACGGGTGATCAATGCCAGAGCAGACATCAGGCCGATACTGATGCAGCCATTGACAAAGCTGAAGATCGCCAGGACAGGAACCTGCGAGTAATGCCGTAAGAGCCAGGGGAGACGCGCACGCACAAAAAGGCCGCGCAGGATATCGGACATTTCGCCGCCGATAGGGTGCTCGCGGTCGATCCGCCCATAGTCCCTTCTTTCAGCCGTGATTTTTGGAACATTGCCCGTGCTCTGATCCGGCGTTGGGGCACCTGGTGCTGCCAGATGTGATGTATCATCCGGTTGCATCTCATCTCCTACCGCTTTGATTCCTGCATTCACGATTCCTCGATACGCCGCCTCGGCCAGAACGAGATGATGAGCGCGAGAACAAAGCCAATCCCGCTTACAAGCACCAGCCAGCCGAGAATACCTGTACGGCCGGAAAGCAGCTCATAGAGCGCATCAGTGATCAACCCGAGCTGGATGATGACAATGAGAGCGACAAGGAACACCTGCCCCTGCACGATAGCTATACGCCCTGGTATGCCCAGGTAATTAGGCCCGGGTAGAGGGCCTCCTCTTGGCCCGCGCGGAGGCCGGTGCACAGGTGGATCATCGGGATTGGCAACGTGATGACGGCGCATCTCCATCCTCGCGCCCTGACCGGTCAGGCCCGCCTGGCTGCCTTTGTATTCATGCCTATCTTCTCTACTGCTCATCGAGGCACCTCTTTGACTGCATAGATGATCCCGTTCCTGTTAGCCAGTAGAATAACCGGCAGCGGGCGCGTTGGTGGCCCGGCAAGCACATCGCCTGTTGCCGCGTCAAAGAGGCCATCATGGCAGGGACAATGCAGCTTGCCATCCCCCTTGTACACGACAGCACACGAAAGGTGCGTACACACATCGCTGTAGGCTACCAGGCCTTTCCCCGGCAAATTGATGAGAATGCCCTGGGCATACTGATCTGGAAAGTTGAAGACCTTCCACTGATTGACGCCCAGCTCACCTACTTTTGCCACAGGAACTGGCTTCACACCTGGGCCGGCCGGCAGATTGCCAATTAATGCCAGGGCGCCGGTCGCCAGGAACAGAGCGCCTGAGCCTGCGAGCAGGAAGCGCAGTGTGTCGCGCCGCGTAATGATGGCGTCTTCATCCCATGGATATGGAAACTCCTCGCGCCATTCTTCATGGGCTGCCTTGTGAGGTACATTGCGTTCCCCCGGCGGGACTATAAATTGAGCATCCTGGCCATCTTTCTGGTTCATCTCCTGTACCATCATTCTCTCCTACGAATGAGCACTCGTGTCCTCGATCGTGATGAACATAAACAAATTCCTCTGAGATAACTGTAGGGGCCGATTTATCGTGCCCACCGCCGATTTATCGGCCCAGATCAATCCCTCACAATACTCCGATTAATTTGTTAACAATCATGAAAACTCCCCAGATGCTGAGGAAGCATGTGCTGGCTCCGGCTGGGCAGGCACGCCAGGAGGGCGAGGTGTCCAGGGCTGCGCGGGAATCTCACGCTGTGGAATGCCAGCCGTCTCAGCATCAACCCAGGAATCGGCATTGCGCGTCGCCGTTGCCTCCGGCAAATTAGCCAGCTTACCCAGGCCAGCCTCTTCTACCATTGACATCAGGTCTAACGCTTCATCTTCCTGTGTCATCACGACATAGTTGCGCGTGCGCACCACCTGCTGGCCAAAGTAGAAAGTATTGACGGGTTTTGCCCCCTGCTGCCCTCTTCCCGCCTCCAACCACTCTTCGTATGTGCCATAAAAGATGGCCTGGGTTGGGCACACAGTGGCACACATGGGGCCTTTTCCCTGGCTTGTGCGGTCATAACATAAATTGCATTTCTGCATGTAGTGCCCGGCAATGTTAAACTTTGGCACGCCAAAGGGACAGGCATAGCCACAGTTGCGGCAGTAGATACAGCGAGTCTCATCGGCGGATTGGACAACGCCGTCAGGGCTGACCAGAATGGCCTGTGCAGGACAAACCTGTGCGCAAGGGGCGAGTGGCTCCTCGCAATGCATGCACAGCGTCGGCGACGAGGCAACCGTATTATGGCGCTCCACATAATCAATATAGATCATGCTTTCGCCCTTGTGGGTATCACACTCGCGACAGGCCGCTACACACGAGCGGCATCCAATGCAGCGAGAAGGGTCAAGGAATATTCTTTTGACTGTCTCAAGCATATCTTTACCCTATTAGTCCGTCAAACCTCAATCGACTGGTGAGATGTAGTGGCCTCCCTTGTGGGGGCCAGGCTTTCATCTGTCACATGAAGCTTGATAAAACATTATCCTGTTCCTAGCGCAAGGCCGGCTTCGGCCTGGCCTGAGCAGCAGGCAGTTCATGGCGGCGCTTTTTTGCCACCTGAAGCTCTCCCGCCTCGATATCCTTTGCCCAATCAGGCGGCTGCCCTGCGCGAGAGGCCGCCGCGGCACAGACTTTGTATTCCGGAATCTTCATCATTGGCTCCAGCACAGGATTGGTCAACTGGTTCACGGCCTCGGTATGGCCATAGTGATAGGGAATGAACAGGGTGCCGGGCCGAATCGAACGCACAACTAATGCCGGAGCTGTCATCTCGCCACGCCGCGTGCGCACCGTTACCCAATCGCCATCGTGGATGCCTAGTTTGTCTGCCGTCTGCTCATGCATCTCGACCCAGGGATACGGTGCCATTTCTTTGAGAAATGGCACGCGCCTGGTCTGGTTGCCCGAAAGATAGTGATAAATGACGCGCCCCGTTGTCAGTATCAACGGATATTCCTCATCCGGCTCCTCGGCAGGCGGGATGTAGGTGATGGCATGGAAGCGAGCTTTGCCATCAGGGAAAGCGAAGCGCTCTTCATACAGTCGCGGCGTGCCGGGATGGTCTGCCGACGGGCAGGGCCAGAACACGCCGTTCTGCTCATCGATCTTCTCATAAGTGATTCCCCAGTAATCCGACTTGGCTCCCCTGGTGCATAGCCGCAGTTCATCGAAAATTTCACGCACCGAGTGGAAGTTGAAGTACTGTCCCTTGCCCAGGCGGCGGGCCAGCTCGCAGACAATCTGCCAGTCTACACGTGCCTCTCCAGGTGGATCGACTGCTTTGTTATACTTGACGACGCGCCCTTCCAGCGTCGTTACCGTGCCCTCGTCCTCGGCCCAGACCGATCCAGGCAACACAATATCGGCCAGTTCAGCCGTCTCCGAGAGGAAAAAGTCGGTCACCACGAAGAAATCCAATCCCCCCAGCGCCCGCTCAACCGTATGCTGATCGGGTAATGAGACCATCGGGTTTGAGCAGATCATGAAGCAGGCGCGAATCTCCTTGCGCAGCATGGCCGGGATCATGAGCGTGGCGGGATAGCCGGCATGCGGCAGATCTTTCTCGTCGATTCCCCATACCGAGCAAATGTACTGGCGATCTTCAGGGTTATCAACTTCGCGGCAGCCGGGTAATTGCGACGCCTTCTGGCCCATTTCTCGCCCACCCTGTCCATTACCCTGCCCGGTCAAGGTTCCATAGCCTGCGCCCGGGCGGCCAAAGTTTCCTGTGGCCAGGGCCAGGTTAATAGCCGCTATGGCGTTATCGACACCCTTGCTCTGGTGTTCCAGGCCACGCGCATGATAGAGCAAAGCAGCTTTAGCCTGCCCATACATACGCGCGGCCTCGATAATAGCTTCGGGATGCAGGCCGCAGACTTTCGCCACGCGCTCCGGGGGATACTGCTCGACCAGCGCCTTTGTCTCTTCCCAGCCAACCGTGCGCTCGCGAATGAACTCCTCGTCTATCAGCCCCTCTTTGATCACCACATGCAGCATGCCATTCAGCAGCGCGGAATCGGTTCCAGGGCGTAATGGTAAGAATATATCGGCTGTTCGTGCAATGGGTGTCTGGCGCGGATCGGCCACGATCAGCTTGCATCCCCGATCGCGTGCCTTCCAGAGATAGCTGGTAATAATCGGGAAGCACTCGCCCACATTTGCCCCGATCACAAAAATGCAATCAGCATGCAGCATATCGCTGACCGGGTTTGCAACGCGATCGAGACCAAGCGAACGCTCGTTAGCTCCAGTTGCCGAAGACATGCAGAGTCGCCCGTTGTAATCGGTGTGCCGGGTTCCGAGCGCGACGCGCGCAAATTTCCCCATCAGATAACATTTCTCATTTGTCATGGAAGAGCCGCTATAGATAGCAACAGTATCCTTACCATATTCAGCCTGCAAGGATTGAAAACGCTGCACGATGGTGTCAAGCACCTCATCCCAACTGGCGCGTTCCAGAGGGCTGTCCTTGCCGCCGCGCCGCATTAAAGGATACAGCAGGCGATCCGGGTGATTGACGGTTTGATAGGCTGTCGCTCCCTTCGGGCAGAGCATACCATGATTCAGGGGAAAATCCTCGCGCGGCTCTACTCCCACAACCTTGCCGTCTGCCACCTTCAGATACATGCCGCATTGCACGCCGCAGTAACAGCAGTGCGTTGGAACATAGCGATCAATCTCCTCAGTAGTTTCCCAATGTGCCGGCGGTTGCTCGCCTGAATGAAAATCGTAGGTTTCCGGCTGGTTATACCGGCCACGACGAAATATGCCTTTATCTACACTCATAGAAATCGATTCCCTTCTCGACCAAGCGCGGCCAGATTCGCCTGCGCTCGCATCACACGCTTGCATGCTGGGCAGATATCCTGCCACCAGAGCTCAGTCACCATAGGATGCACCTCTTGCTCTCGTTTATCTGTCGCCTCAACGGCTGCCGGGGCCTCCTGCAGGCTATAATCTTCGCCTACATCTTTGAGCGTCTTCTTCAAATCGCTGATAAAGCGCACAGGAGCAAATTCTTCTCCGCAGCGAGGGCAGCGCTGCATTTCGGTTCCTTCGCCGGTCTGCCAGTACAGCTCAATACCAACGGTGGCGGGGCGCTCAATGATATGAAAAAACTTGCCAAACGGCAGCGAGATCAGCCAGAGTACCACTACCGCCTCATGCACAAGCGAGATGTACCAGTAATAAGCGCCGGCCAGCCAGGTGCTATCGGCAGTCAGCGCGAGACCTGTTACGGCAATGGCCATCAGCAATGCCAGCGGCATGATATCGAAGCTGAAGCGCTGCACTGCAATCAGCGCCAGGTCATGAAACCGCCTGTGGAAAGCCAGCACCAGGCCGATCAGTAATAGCAGCGCGGTAAAATCCAGGGCATGGTAGATCAGAAACCCCAGCGCCGAGTCAACGGGGAACGCAAAGAGCGGAAAGCCGAAGAACCAGAGCAGGTGTTCTCCACCTGGTGTCAGGGTCATACGGATCCAGCCAAAGGTAAGCGGGAAGGTAATGCAGCAGGAAAGAAACACTCCCCAGAAGATGCACTGGTGTGTGATCCAGCGATACCAACCGCGCCGCCGGATAAATTGCTGGGTGAACAGATCGAGAATAGCTCTGGGGATAAGCGAGGTATAGCGGCGAAAGTTTTCATACGAGAGAAACAGTTGCCAGCTCCTGATCCAGTAGCGCTCGGTAGGTGGACGGGACAGCCAGAATGTATATTTGTAGGTAACGGCAGCAGCAGCAAAAATCGTGCCTACAGCGTAACCGATAAGGGCCGCGTCGAACCAGTGAAAGCCTCGCGATCCTATAGCGATAAGCCCGGTCAGGATGGCCGCAGCAAGTATCCCAAAGATGATAGACCGCGTGCGCAAATCCAGCGATGAGAAGCCACGGCGCTGTCGCTGTGGTTGTGGCGCAGCCGGCTGGATATTGCTTTCCCCGCTGCTTTGTGAAGATGCAATGGGTGAAACGGGTTGCTCCATAGCGCTTCTTCCTTCTATCTCTAGCACATACCATCGCCTGATAATACCTAATTATATGCTAGCAGGATAGAAAAAGCATGTGCAAGAGAACGATTCGGATCTGTCCTCAGCATTTGCTCATCCGGGCACGAGGATCAGCTTGCGGCGAGCAGACGCCGCCTGCCGCTCCCAGGCCTCGGCAGCGCGCGCAAGCGGCACCGTTTCTCTCTCGACCGTGCAGCGGCCAGCAGCGGCGTGTGTGAGGATTTCAGAGAGAGCTTTTGCTTTCTGTTCGGGGGCCAGCGCATTGTTGGTATAGCCAAGTATAGTGTGCAATCTGCTGCGCAGAGTGGCCGACTCAAAGCGGGCGCTAGGAGCGGCGGAAGAACCGAAGTTGACCAGCCTTCCCTCGAAGGCCAGCACTCGCAGAGCTGCTTCTGTTGGAAGGCCACACAGGGGGTCGATGACGAGGTGCAGGGGGCCGTCGCAGGCCGCCGCGATGCGCCTGCTGATCTCTTCTACGTCGTCACCATTGAGGTCAACAGTGGCGTCTGCGCCTTGTGAGAGCGCACGGATGCGCGCCTGCTCGTCCCGCGAGGCGGCGATGACGCGGCCTGCGCCGAGTATCTTTGCAGCCTGCACCGCTACCTGCCCGACCGCCCCACTGGCACCGAGGACAAGCACCTGCTCCCCAGGCTGGAGGCGACCGCGCCAGGTGAGCGCCATCCACGCAGCTATCGCGGATAGCCCGAGTGCGGCGGCCAGGTCATCGCTAATCTCTTCAGGGAGCGCAAGCGCTGACGGCTCATCGATGACACAGTACCGTGCCATGCTACCGTCCCCAGGCTTCATGCCGGCGTCGCAAGAGAACCATACGCGCTGTCCGGGCGCGAGTGTCTCTGCCTCCATCACGATGCCCACGCCCTGGCTGCCTGGAATGTAGGGAAGCGGAGGCGGGCCGAAGTAGGACGTGCCAGATGCGCACAGCAGATCTAGCGGGCTGATGGGGGCAGCCAGGACCCGTACCAGCGCCTGCCCCGGCCCACGGCGAGGAATAGGCCGTAGGAGATATTCGGGTGGAGCAGCGTGTTTAGTAATTACTGCCGCCGGCATACCGGTGTCCATCATAGCACCCTTCCCTCAACTACTAGCATCGCTGTGCGCGCCTGTTCCTGCATGAGCGTTACCCTTGCATAGACGTTGGAGACGATCCTGCTTTGCCCTGTTGCTGTGTAGCCCGCGCACGTTCTCGCCCGGTGTATGTGTACGGGTTATCCCTCAACTCGACCGGCGCCTTTTCGGGGTTCATCGCCTGATTCCATGCCTGCTCGCCCATTGTGGCCCGCGCGTACTCAACCGTTTTCGCGACAGCCTGCCTGGCTCCGGCGAGGTCAATACCGAGTAGACGATGGTCATACTTGACGACCTTGCCATCGATCATCACCGTATGCACATCTCCGCGCCCGGCCTGAAACACGACATGTCCGTAGGGATGAAGCAGCGGGAACATCACCGGCGACTGGTCATTCTTTATCAGGACAAGATCGGCCTTTTTGCCGGGGGTGATGCTACCAATGATGCTATCCATGCCGAGCGCTTGAGCGCCGCCAAGTGTAGCCCAGGTCACGACCTGCTCAGCGCGCAGGTGACTGAGCGTGACAGTCTCGTTGCGTTTATGGGCTTCCAGGTGCTCACGGGCCCGGTCTGCATTGAGCGTCCCCCGCATCGCCGAGAACAGGTCAGCGCTAAACCACACGCTGGTATCCATCGAAAGAGAAACCGGGATGTTATGCCGGCGGAGCTGCCACGTGGGGGGATAGCCCTGACCTGCATTCATCTCGCTCTCGGCAGACATCGATGTATAGCCACCTGTGGCTGCTATGCGTTGATACGAGTCTTCGGATAGCGTTGCCGCATGCACATAGATGGTGGAGGGGGTCATGAATCCGTGCTCGTACATCAAACGGATGCCATTATCGTTGGTAGCGCCGCGAACCCCAGCGTGGGTTGTCACCGGCAGGTTGAAGTCGCGTGCAACCTCGAACGCGGCTTTCTCGGGGAAGGCCGGGTCGCCGGTAACGTCGAAAGCAATCTGCATGCGCAGCATATCGCCACGCCCGTCAATGCGACGACGAATAAAGTCGGCGAACTCAGGGGCCCTTGTCCACTCCCAGGGAGCGCCGAGCAGGTTGCCGTAAGCGAGGACGAAACGGCCCGGAACCGCTTCAAGCGCATCGACTGCTGCATCAGCGTGCTCGACCGTTTGCAAGCCATGAGACCAGTCTACCGTTGTTGTGACTCCGGCATCTATAGCCTCGATTGCGGAAAGAAGGTTCCCGGCATAAATATCTTCGGGGCGGAAGATCTTGCCCCAGTTCAGGTAGTAGAACTGGAAATAGTTCGTGAGGGCCCAGTCGGCCCCAAACCCACGCAGGGCTGTCTGCCACATATGGCGGTGTGTATCAACCATGCCCGGCATGAGAATACCGCCGGTCGCGTCAATCTCCACCGCGTTATCCGGCACGACAAGTTGCCGCCCAACCGCCGCGATGCGCCTGTCATCGACAAGAACATCGCCATTCTCGATCATGCCAAGCGATGGATCGATGGTTAGCACAGTGGCGTTACGAAATACGACGGGACGACCTGATGGGAAGGAATCGGTGTTTACTGTTGAGTTCTGGCTCATGTTACTCACCTCGTTGTGTCTAGGCAGCAGGACGCGAAGCAGGGCACAAGATATCTGCTGGTTGCAGGCCGTCTCCTACTTCTCCCACGTCCTGGTAGCTGTGTTGTGATACCTACTTTCAAAAAGCCTGACAGCGGTAATAAATAGTGTCCGTAGAACGGACATCTGTACACAAGTCACATATTACACAACTGCCGGAGCCGTGTCAAGAATATCGTTGAGGCTGATCTGGACAACATGGCATAGTTTCTGGTACGATGAGCGCAGAGAAAAACATTATGGCGTTCACCTGCACATGTACCCCAGAAGGGTGCTGGTGTGCTAAAGGGACAAAAGGATGCGTGGCGAAACAGGACCCGACTTCATTGAGGCGCTGGCACGCGGATTAGATGTCATCCGGGCGTTCGGGCCCAATCGGCCAATCATGAGCCTGAGCGAGGTAGCGGAGGCTACCGGGCTGGCTCGACCAACAGCGCGCCGCATGCTGCTCACGCTTGAGGAGTTGGGGTATGTTCGCCTGGCACAGGGTGGGTTTGCGCTCACTCCGCGCGTGCTCGAGCTTGGCATGGCCTATATTGGTTCGACCGGCATCTGGGAAATTGCACGCCCGCACATGGAACAGCTTGTGAAATGCACAGGCGAATCGTCGTCGCTCGCGCAACTCGACGGGTCCGACATCGTCTATGTTGCGCGCGTGGCGGTGCCGAAGATCATCACCCTCGCGGTAACCATCGGCACACGCTTTCCGGCCCTTCAGACCTCGCTTGGGAAAGTGCTACTCGCTGAGTTGCCGCCCGGCGAGCTGGAACGAGTGCTTGCACAGCCAAGTCGCTCCGGCATCACCCCACTCTGGCAGCCAACAGTAGAGGAGCGCGACCGCGTTCTGGACGAAGTGCGAAGGAGAGGCTGGGCACTCAGCGACGAACACCTGGCGCCCGGCATACGCTCGATTGCCGCGCCTGTACGCGATGGATCCAATCATGTAGTTGCCGCACTCAACGTCACTGTTCATGCGGCAGAAACAAGCATCGAGACACTCACCGGGAAGTACCTTCCGCTGCTGTTGCAGACTGCTGCTGCAATCAGCGCTGACTGGGCGCGGTGGCAAAGCCGTCCAGAGATAACCCTGGTGCCAGGCAATTAAGTGCAACCACCTGAAAAGCTCCTACCTGATCCCATCGCTTCCCTCTGACTCTATGACTCTACATCTTGACTTCGCCTTCCATGTTGTCTATACTTATCTCATCGGACAATCGTCCGCATTACGGACAACCAGCAGTGCGAGATAGCGATGACCACGCCAGGCGATGTATAATACGCTCGTGCAATCACTCGCTACCATTTACTGGAGGCGTGAACTTTATGCCGGAGCAGGACAACGAGAAAACCAGGCAGGGAGCCGTTCGCAGACCCGGGCCGCTTGAGGGACTGCTGATCGCCGACTTTTCAAGAGTACTGGCTGGCCCGTACTGCACGATGCTGCTGGGCGACCTCGGTGCAACGGTGATTAAGGTCGAAAGCCCCACCGGGGATGACACCCGGAACTGGATGCCACCAGAGCGCGATGGCGTGGCGACGTACTACCTGGCTATCAATCGTAACAAGCGCTCGGTCATCCTCGATTTTAATGATTCTGCTGATCTGCGACTGGCCCACAAACTCGCTGCTCGCGCTGACGTCTTCGTCGAAAATTTTAAGCCCGGTGGTCTTAAGCGCTTCGGCCTGGACTATGACGCGGTCAGGCAGCAGAACCCTGGGATCATCTACGCATCCATCAGCGGCTTCGGTACGGCACAGGGAGCATCTCTGCCCGGCTACGACCTCATCGTGCAAGCCATGTCCGGGTTAATGAGCCTCACGGGTGATCCTGATGGCCCTGCCTATCGCTCCGGCATCTCGGTATTTGATGTGATGGCCGGGCTGCATGCAACCATCGGCATCCTGGCTGCCCTCAATCACCGCAATCATACAGGTGAAGGCCAGCATGTGGAAGTAAGCCTGTTCGCCTCGGCGCTTTCAGGGATGGTCAACCAGACATCTGCCTATGTGGCTGGTGGCGTTATTCCAACTCGCATGGGCAATGCCCATCCTAGCCTGTTCCCTTACGAACCCCTTCCCACAGCGGATGTGGACCTTGTGATCGCTGCCGGGAACAATGGGCAGTTCAGCAAACTATGCGAGATTCTCGGCCTCCCTGAGTTGCCGCATGACCCCAGGTTTGCGACCACCAAAGATCGCAACCGCAATCGCGAGGCCCTGCGCCCGCTGCTGGTTGAACGGCTGCGCACCAGAACGGCCAACGAATGGTTCCAGAGGTTGAGCGCTGCCGGCGTGCCGTGCGGCCCGATCAATAGCATTGAAGGCGGGGTTACGTTCGCTCGCGAAATCGGACTTGATCCCGTCGTCGAAGTTGGCGCGGGGGATGCTGCCGTGCCGGTGATTCGTCACCCGATTTCGTTCTCCCTCACGCCTGCGCGCCACAAGCTGCCGCCTCCGGCTCTCGGCCAGGATAACGAGCAGATTCGGGCCTGGCTCAGCCAGGAGACACACATAGATCGAGAAGGCTGAGAACCGTCGTAAGGTATATTTATAAGAGAGAAGGAACAGATGGAATATCCGACCGGAATCGGTACGTCTGATGCCACTGGCATTCACCTGCTTGGTCACGATCTCGCTCATGAGCTGATTGGGAAGATCGGGTTTGGCGAGCTGGCTCTCTGGCTTGCCACGCAGCAGCGACCAACGCCGCAGCAAGTGCGTGTGTTTGAGGCAGTGCTCGTCTCGCTGGCTGACCATGGCTTTACTCCGACCGCCATCGCGGCCCGCCTGACCCTGTACAGCGCTCCAGATGCGCTTCAGGGCGCGATGGCAGCGGGCCTGCTGGGTGGCGGCTCGCGCTTCCTCGGCGTCACGGAAGACACAGGCCGCTTTCTCGCCGGTGTGCTGGCAAGCGTCGCAGGCGATCTTCCCCAGACTAATGAACAGTGGGACGCGCTTGCCCGCAAGGCTGTTGCCGAGCAGCGCGCTGCCGGCCGCTTTGTTCCCGGACTGGGCCACCCGGTGCATAAGAAGGTTGATCCTCGTACCGCCGTAATCATCGGGATCGCCGAGCAGGAGGGCCTGCGGGGGCCGCACCTGCGGCTGTTTGAGGCTATCGGTCGTGTCCATGCCGAGATACTTGGCCGCAGGCTGCCACTCAACGGCGCCGGAGTGGCAGGCGCCGCACTTGCCGATATCGGGCTGCCGCCGGAGTTGCTGCGTGGTGTGGCCTTGCTCGCGCGTGCCGCTGGCCTGCTCGGCCACATCGCTGAAGAGCTGCGCCATCCTCTTGCGCCTGACATCTACGCTGCAATCGACCGGAACGCTGTGTACCGGCCGGCTGCAAGCAATGATAACACAGAACAACGCTAGCCTGATGGTACATGCCGTATGCGTAGATTTCACTAGATGAGTGCAGTGATCAAGACATTGTTCTATGTTTAGAAAGGCAGGTATTTACTTATGGCAAAGCTTGTCGCCATCCTTGCTACCACCCACCATCCATTCTTCTACCGTGCCAGCACCGCACCACCGGAAAGCAGGCCCGATTTTGCGGATGAGTGGGTGCGCAAAGTGCTGGCCTACCGCGAAACGTTGACCCGGGCCAGGCCAGAGGTACTGGTCATGGTTGGCTCTGACCACTTCCACCAGCTCTTCTACGATAATATGCCGCAGTTCCTCATCGGCAAAGCGCCGTTCTACGACGCGAACTACTACAATGAAGAGCGCGAATTCGGGCTGCCGCGCATGTTCCTCAAGGGTCACGAAGAACTTTCGGCCTATCTTCTTCGTGCCGGGCTTGATGCTGGTTTCGACTTCGCCTTCAGCAACGAACTGCGCGTCGACCATAGTATTACATGCCCCATCATTACGACGCGCCCGCAAGCGGATCTGCCCATTGTGCCCATCTACACGAATATTTTCGCTCCGCCGCTTCCACAGCCCTGGCGGTTCGTCGAGCTGGGCCGCACCCTGCGCCGCCTCGTCGAGGCCTGGCCCAGCGACCAGCGTGTAGCCATTATCGGAACCGGTCACCTGTCCCTTGAACTGGGCGGGCCACGCCAGTTTGGCCCTCATGGGCCTGACCCTGAGTTCGACCGCAAGGCCGTCGAATGGATTGCCAATGGCGACATTGAAGGCGCATTACGCGAAGTGACGCTTGAAAGCCTGTGGATACCAGGGAATGCCACGCATGGCTTCCTCGACTTCATGCTGATGATGGGCGTGGCCGGAGAAGTCCGGGCCGATTACGCCGATACCCTCGACCTGTTCCACACGATGGAAGCCTACTTTACATGGTATCCGAAAGGAGTCAACGCATGAGCAAGTATCTCCTAAATAAATTCCTCTTCACGATTGATCGCGACCCGGAGCTGGTTGAGCGCTACCGCGAAGACCCGCGCGGCACCGTCGCCTGGTGGGAAGCCGAGAGGGCCAACGTCATCTTGAACCTGCCTGAGATCGAACGCAGCACCTGGCAGCAGTTTACCGAAGAAGAGCGTGAGGCGCTGGCGACGCATGACTACGTGAAGCTTTTCGAGCTGGGAGCGCATAATTTCCTGACGCTCACCCTCTTTATCGCCCTGTTCGAGCGTGATTATGCGGAGCCGCTGGGCTTCCAGCGCGAGTATGCGAGGAGGCTCCAGCACTGGTCGCTGCCCTACCCGGACATCACGACATGACGGGGACTGTATTGCGACGCTGCGGCAAGGAGGAAATATCGTGGCTGAGAGGCTTTTGACGACGGTTGTGGGCAGTTATCCTCAACCTGAGTGGCTGGTTGATCGCAAGAACTTGCAGAGCCGGTTACCCCCTCGCATCCGGGCGCGTGAAATCTGGCGCATCCCAGAACCCCTGCTGCAACAGGCCCAGGATGATGCAACCCTGCTCGCCATTCGCGACATGGAACGTGCAGGCATAGACATTATTTCTGACGGGGAGATACGTAGGGAGAGCTACTCCAACCACTTCGTCACCGCATTAGACGGGATGGACCTCGATAATCCCGGGGTGGTCCTGGGTCGCTCAGGCTTGCCCAACCTTGTCCCGCGAGTCGTTGGGCCGATCCACCGCTCACACCCGGTTGAAGTACGCGATGTGGAGTTTCTGCGACGCAACACCGGCCGCCGCATCAAAATCACCGTGCCTGGGCCTTTCACGATCACCCAGCAGGCGCAGGATGACTATTACCAGGATGAGAGAGCGCTGGCATTGGATATTGCGGCAGCCGTCAACGAGGAGCTCAAAAGCCTGCGGGCAGCAGGTGCTGACGTGGTACAAATTGATGAACCATACCTGCAAGCGAAGCCGGAGAAAGCCAGGGAGTACGGGGTAGAGGTCATCAACCGGGCGCTGGAGGGGATTGAAGGACTAACGGCGCTGCACCTCTGCTTCGGGTATGCTGCTATTGTTCATGATCGGCCTCAGCAGTACGCATTCCTTACGGAGCTACGTGATTGTGTCGTCGAGCAGATTTCGCTTGAAGCGGCTCAGCCACACCTCGATCTCTCAGTTCTAGCTCAATTCCCCCATAAAACTATCATTTTAGGCGTCTTGAATCTGGGCGATATGGAGGTGGAGACGCCGGAGACAGTGGCCGGAAGAATACGTGCAGCCTTGCAGTATGTAGAGCCGGAGCGCCTGATCCTGGCCCCGGATTGCGGCATGAAATACCTGCCACGAGAAGTCGCCTTTGGCAAGCTCTGTGCGCTGGTCGAAGGAGCCCGGATGGTGCGAGAGGAATTGTAGGGGCCCTCACCAAAGCCATTTCCAGGCGCTCCCGGCTCGATTCTGTTCAAACCAGGTGGTGTTCGACGGCAAAGCGGGTGGCCGCGCTGCGGGAGGAGACGCCCAGCTTATTGTAAATCGAGCTTAGATGCGTCGTGACAGTGCGGTAACTGATGACGAGCCGGTCTGCGATCTCAGCATCCGAGAGCCCCTGGGCGACCAGGCGCAACACCTCCACTTCGCGTGCGGTCAGGCCAGCAGGGTAGGTGGGTGAGGTTCTTATCGTAGGAGTCGAGTGAGACCCGGCTGAGGGCGATGTAGGGATGGTAACCGGCCCTCGCGCGGCAAGTGCCTGGTCCAGGGTCATGCTGCGTCCCTCGGCCCATGCTGTCGCGAAGAATCGCTCCCCCAGTTGCGTGCGTGCGGCAGCCACGGCTTGCTCGTAGCTGGCACGATAGGCAGGCGGCATGGGAGAACCACTCGCCTCGCGCAGGGCCTCGGCTGCTCCCCAGAGGCGGGCTGCCCAGGCAGGTTCGCCCTGCTGCACAACCACCGCCGCTAATCCTTCCAGAGAGGTAGCGGTATCCCACTTGTAGGCCTCCCACTCTCTCGATAGGGCCAGGCTCTCCTCGTAAAGGGCGCGCGCAGTTGCATAGTTTCCCTGACCTGCTTCCAGCCTCGCTAGCAAGGAGAGCGATAAGATCGTGCCATCCTGATGCCCCATCTCCCTGGAGAGCGCCAGGCTCTCTTCAATTAACGGGCGTGCCAGACTGATATTGTTCTGCTGGAGGAAAACCTCTCCCAACATACCCTTCAGTTGGGCTTCCCACCCCTTATGGCCGATCTGCTTGCTGATGGCCAGCCCCTTCTCGAGCACCGCCTGAGCTTTCGTTGCATCACCCTCATAAATGAGCGTCTTTGCCAGGTAGAGGAGCACTACCATAACAGCCCCCCTATCCCCTAGCTCCCTGAAGAGCGCCAGGCTCTGCTCGGCCAGCAAGTGGGCCTTTGTGTAGTCGCCCTGGAAGAGGGCGGCCGTCGCCAGATTAGAGAGCGACCAGCCAATGTACTCCTTGTCTCCTAGCTCCTTGAAGAGCGCCAGGCTCTCTTCCGACCGTGAGCGGAGCACTGCAAGCTGGCTCTTCCTGAGGGCAACCACCCCTAGACGAAGGGACGCATTTGCCATCCCTGCTTTGTCTCCCAGCTCCCGGTAGAGAGCCAGGCTCTCCTGGCACAGTCCCTCTGCCCTAGGGTGGCGCAGGAGGCTGGCCAACCAGCCGGCAGCTAGCAGCGCTTTCGCCCGCACAGGTGCTGCAACCCCCGCGGATCTCTCCAGCACTCGCGACAGCTCGGCCCATCCCTCACTTCTGGGTCCGCGCACAAACCAGAACCACCATAATGCTCCTCCTAAGCGCAAGGCCATCTCGATGCGCTCATGGCCCGCTTCTCCTTCGAGCAACCAGTGGAGGGACGCACGCAGGTTGTCATGTTCCTGCTCTAAGCGGTCGAACCACATGGCCTGCTCCGGTCCGTGCAGCTCTGACTCTGCCTTTTCTGCCAGTGAGAGATAGTAACGCGCATGAGCCTGGCGGGTCATCTCTTCCTCCCCGGCGGCCTTGAGCGCTTCCAGCCCGTACTCGCGGATCGTCTCCAGCATCAGAAAGCGCGGCTCCTCTTCTGGCTCAGCCTGTCGCAGCAGGCTCTTGTCGATAAGCGAGCTAGCTCTCTCCAGCACATCGATAGTCAGGTCGCGGGCAGCGTTGCAGACCGCCTCTACTGCCTCGAGAGTACAGCCACCAACAAAGACCGAGAGCCGCCGGAAGAAGCGCTGCTCCTGGACATCTAAGAGGCGATAGCTCCAGTCGATAGTGTTGCGCAGGGTTTGCTGCCGGGCCGGGGCGTCGCGTAGACCGCCTGTCAAGAACGCCAACCGCTGGCCCAGGCGGGCGAGCAGCGCCTGCGGTGGCAGCAGTTTGATACGGGCGGCGGCCAGTTCAATAGCCAGGGGCAGGCCATCCAGGCGAGCACAGATCTCGGCCACCGCTGGGGCATTGGCGTTGGTCACCTGGAAGTCAGGCTTGACAGCTTGAGCACGCGCGATGAAGAGGGCCACCGCCTCATACTGCGAGAGCGCCACCAGATCGGGCAGGTGCCTGGGATCGGGCAGCGAGAGCGGCGGCACGGCAAACTCATGCTCAGCCGAAAGGCGCAGTACCTGCCGGCTGGTGACCAGCAGCTTGAGGCGCGGGCAGGCCGCCAGCAGGTCTGCGAGTCCCGGCGCTGCGTCTACCACCTGCTCGAAGTTATCCAGCAGGAGCAGTAGCTCCTTCTCCTGGAGGAAGGTTTGCAACTGCTCCAGCATCGACCGAATTCCCATATCTTTGAGACCCAGGGTCTGGGCTATGGTAGGTATGACGAGATCAGGATCGCTCAAGGGAGCCAGGTTCACGAAAAAGACACCGCCCGCGAAGCGGTCACTGAGTTCGGCAGCTACTTGCAAGCTCAGGCGCGTTTTGCCGCTGCCGCCAGGGCCCGTCAGGGTCAGCAGGCGGATGTCTTCGCGCTCGAGGAGCTGCTGGACAAGAGCCATTTCCCGTTCGCGCCCAATGAACGGCGTGGGCTGGACGGGCAGGTTGTGTGGGCGGATGTCCAGGGTCAGGAGAGGCGGGAAATCGGCAGGCAAACCATCTATAACGAGCTGGTAGAGGCGGCTCTTCTGTTGGAGATCCTTGAGGCGGTGCTCCCCAAGGTCGCGCAAGCTCACGCCTTCGGGCAGGCTGTGCTCCACCAGATCCCGTGTGGTCTGGGAAAGCAGCACCTGTCCTCCGTGCCCTACGCCCATGATTCTGGCTGCGTGATGCACATCCAGGCCCACGTAGCCTTCCGCCGTCCACTGCGGCTCGCCCGTATGCAGCCCCATACGCACCCGCACCGTCACCCCTTCCGGCCAGGCATGTGAAGCGAGGGCGCGTTGGGCAGCCACGGCGGCTGCGACGGCATCGGTAGCGCGCGCAAACGTCACGAAGAAAGCATCCCCCTTCATATCGACCTCGTGACCGTGATGGGTGCGAAAAGCTAGATGTAACAGGTCGCGGCACTCGCTCAGCACGCTTGCATAACGTTCACCCACCTGCTCCAGCAACTGGGTGGAACCTTCGATGTCCGTGAAGAGTAACGTGACGGTTCCCGTTGGAAGAGAATGCATGGAACGTCTCCTTGAGCCGATCCAGACTATATCCAGGATGCATATATGCAACGCTTTCTCCAGTGACCATGACTAGCCCTCCCGCATTATATCCCATCTGGGTGAGGAATAATAGTGATCCTCAAATCCATTGCCCAAAAAGCTTCTTTGCTAGCGTCTCTAATAGTAGAGTCGTATAATGCTCGGTTGTATGCTCTTGTTGGCCTTTTTGAGTGTGTGCAAAAGGGAATGTTGCCCGGAAAACGCCCCGAAATGAAAATTGCCGGCCGTTAGGAGGAAAGGATTGTTACGCATAATTGGAACGTTGCTCGAACGATTGTATACCCGCGTGGTGCAGGCGCTCGACTGGTCTGTGGGCTGGCACAGGATGCCTCTACTTATTGGCCTGGCGATGTTGATCGCTATGCGTATCGTCTTGAGGAAGCAGAACTTGTATGATACGACCGGTGCGAAACTGCCAGGATCGAGTAAACCTGCAACGAGCGGGGGAACTGCGCCTGCAGGTTATCTTGTGGCACGCACGGCGGATGGGACTTATAACGACCTGGATGTTCCCACGATGGGCAGCGCAGGGACACGCTTTGGCCGGAATGTTCCATTGAAGTATGCCTATCCAGACAGCGATGCTGCCATCCTTATGCCCAATCCGCGTACCATCAGCCTTGAGTTGCTCGCTCGCGATACCTTTAAGCCTGTAACAATACTCAATCTGCTGGCGGCTGCCTGGATTCAGTTCATGATTCATGATTGGGTCAGTCATGGCAAAAACCAGAAAGAGAATCCGTGGCAGGTGCCGCTGGCCGGTGATGATCCCTGGCCGTATCGTCCGATGACTGTTCTGCGTACTCACCGCGACCCGACTCGTACGCCCGCCGATAAAAATTTGCCTCCGACCTACCTCAATACTTCAACTGCCTGGTGGGATGCCTCTCAGCTTTACGGCAACGACGAGGACACACAGGCGCTTGTACGTTCAGGAGCACAGGGGAAATTGCGGCTTGCAAGCAATGGCCTGCTGCCGGTTGACGAGAACGGCATCGATATTACCGGAATCAACGGCAACTGGTGGGTCGGGCTGAGTTTGATGCATACCCTGTTCACGCTCGAGCATAATGCTATTTGCGATCGCCTGCTGGCGGAATATCCATCCTGGTCCGACGATGACCTCTTCGATCATGCGCGGCTGATCAATGCAGCCCTGCTGGCCAAGATTCATACGATTCAGTGGACCACCGCCATCCTCAGCCATCCTACGATGCAAGTTGCCATGAACGGTAACTGGTGGGGGATAGCAACCGAGCGCATCTATAAACTCTTTGGGCGCATCAGTAAGAGCGAGGTTATCAGCGGCATTCCCGGCTCGCCCAAAGATCATTTCGGCGTGCCCTACTCTATGACGGAAGAGTTTGTGTCCGTCTATCGCCTGCACCCGCTCTTACCGGACGGCATCAGCTTCCGTTCGGCGGCAAATGACGCGCTCATCCAGGAGCGCCCGTTTGCCGAGGTTGTGGATAACCACGCGCATGAAGTGTTAGAGCAGGTGTCCCTGACAGACATTCTCTATTCTTTTGGCACCTCCTATCCAGGCGCGATCTCGCTGCACAACTATCCTACCTTCCTGCAAAAACGCACAGAGCTGGACGGGATCACGTTCGACCTGGCAACGACCGAGATTATACGCGACCGGGAGCGGGGCGTGCCCCGTTACAATGAATTTCGCCGGCTACTGCACCGGCCACCAATTAAGAGCTTTGAGGAACTGACGGACCACAAGGATTGGGTTGAGGAGCTGAAGCGCATCTACAACAACGATGTGGAGCAACTCGATCTGATGGTTGGCCTGTTTGCGGAGACGCCTCCCATGGGGTTTGGCTTCAGCGATACGGCTTTTCGCATTTTCATCCTGATGGCCTCGCGACGCTTGAATAGCGACCGCTTCTTCACGACGGACTATACGCCCACCGTGTACACACAAGCCGGCATGGATTGGATCGTCAACAATGATATGGCGACCGTCATATTGAGGCATTGTCCGGCGCTGGCAGCGGTGCTACGGGATGTGCAGAATCCTTTTGCTCCCTGGCCAAAAGCAGGGTAGGGACCGATTATGCAGATGAACAAAACCATCCACCAAACGACTGTAGGGGCCGATTGATCGTGCCCACCGCCGATTTATCGGCCTTTTTAAACATTCATTGTAGAACCGCCCCCTAGAAAAATGGAGGAATGAGCAGATGAAGAAGCTTCAGGTACACAACTGGTTTGGGAACATTGTTTCATCCCCAAGTGTTGTAGTGCAGCCCGAGAGTGTAGAAGATATCATCGAGATCCTGAAGGATCCTGAGAAGTATCCCAGCCCGGTTCGTGCCGTCGGTTCCAATCATTCGACTACGCCCTGCGGGGTGGCCGAAGGTGGAACGCTGGTCGATATGCGTAAGATGGACCGCATTCTCGAAATCCGTGAGGATACAGTGACTGCCCAGGCCGGAGCGCTTTACATTGATGTGAACCAGGAACTGCGCAAGCATAACCTGCAATTCTATGTGAATGTCGAGCTGGGAAACCTGACCATCGGCAGCGCGGCCTGTGGTGGGACAAAGGATGCATCGATGCCAGGGGAATTTGGCCAGGTGTGTTCCTACGCTTCTGTGATTAAGATGGTGACACCCGCAGGAGAACGCCTGGAGATTACGGAGGATGAGCCCGAACTGTTGCACGCAGCGCGCTCCAGCTATGGCTTGTTCGGGATCATCTACGAGGTGACGTTCAAGGTAAGACCGGTACAGGCTATGACGGTGTATCATCAATCTTACACCCTCGATGAGTTTGCCAGGCAGTTGCCGTCGTTAAGGACGCGGGGCAATTCAATCATGATGTACCTCAATCCGCTGCTGGATACCGTTACGGTGGAGTTCAGGCGCTATCATGACACGAACAACCCGCAGGCTCTCACGAGCTGGCAATGGGACTTCCGCAACTATATATGGAGCAAGTTCGCGCCATTCTATGCTTACGTTGTCAACAAGTTTGTGCCAATTGTGCCAGTACGTGACCTCCTCTACGACACGTTCAACCGGCTCATCTTCCTGGTCTCGGTCCTCTTCGTGCGGGGGAATCATACACTGCCGGTTGCGCAGCAGATCCGCTACCCTGCGGTGTCTAACAACAGCCGCTATACCTTCAGCATCTGGGCGTTCCAGGAGGAGCATTATATCGATTACCTGCGGGGCTACTTCCAGTTCTGCAAGGACTACTATCGCTCCACAGGCTATCGCTCCGACATGATCAGTGTCGGCTATCGCATCAATCAGGATGATAGTTCCTTGTTTTCCTACTCGTTCCGTGGCACAGTGATGACCTTCGATCCAGTTTCTACCGGGAACCAGGGTTGGGAAAAATTCTTGACCGCGTACAACGAGCTATGTAGCGGGTATGGTGGTGTTCCGCTCTTCAACCAGACCAGCTTGCTTACACCTGCACAGGTCGAGAAAGCCTTTGGTGATCGTATTGCCACGTTCGAGAGCTATCGCAAGCGCTTCGATCCGGCGAATCGCCTGCTGAACGACTACTTCAGGACATTGCTGCGGGTTGAGGCGCCCGTCCTGGACACGACCTCGTAGTGCAAAGTCAAGAAATCGATTAGGGATTGGAGTGCAGGGGGCTTCGCCCCCTGCCGGGGTTTGGGGAACGCTGTCTGGGGGACAGTGTGTAGGGGACCCAATTTTATCAGTATCTAAACGGATTTGATATGAAAGGCCGGGCGACCACATAGGCCGGGCGGCCAGAAAGGATGAATCATGGCGAGAGCAGGCCAGGCATTTGAAAATCCCGTAACGGGCGAGCGCATGCTGTTCAAGCAGACGGGATACGAGTCGAACGGGACAGTGCTGGATATCGAATTCTTCGTTCAGCCCGGCGCAGGGACGGGACTGGCGGCACATTTCCACCCTTTCTTTGACGAACGGGCGCAGATCCTGGCGGGGTCGGCCCACTATCAAGTGGGCGGAGTCAAACTGCCGGCGAGTACGGGCGATAAGATCATGTTGCCGAGGAATGTTGCGCATGTCCACCCCTGGAATGCGGGTAGCGATGTATTGCACTGGCGAAAGATTACCGAGCTCGATAAGCCGGATATGCAGTTGTTGCTGGCCTCAGCCGGATTTTTCGAGTCGCTGTACGCGCTAGCTCAACAGGGAAAAGTGGGAGCGAATGGATTGCCCAAAAACCCGCTGCAGGCGGTCGTTTTGTTGCAGGCGCTTGAACCTTCGGCGTATGTTGCTGGTCTCCCTTTGTGGATCCAGCGCCCGCTCTTCGGTTTCCTGGCGTCCATTGGGCGAGCGCTAGGCTTGAAATCGTACTATGAAGCCAAACCGAGCTAGACAGGGGACTGATAGCATGCCGTACCAGGTAGCACTGGCGATCATGGCCGGGGTTAGGCCAGGGGAAACAGAGGCGCTCAAGCAGGTGCTCACAAGCATGAACGATGATGCCGCCAACAATCATACTATTCCCTTCGGGAGGTTTGCCCGGCTTCACTTCGCGCGGTTGATGGTATTGGACGAATCGACTGATTTGCATGGCGCGACGATTGAGCCTTGCCTGCTATTCATGTGCGATTACGATGCTCCGCTTGAGCAGAACTTGAAGGAACTGGTGGAAGTAGCGGGCGATGGGCTGGACAAGATTTTCTGCTATTGCGAAGACTACCCTGCAGGGGAGATAACGCGCGAGAAGCGGCTGGCGTACCTTCGATCCAAAATGGTGAAGGTCAACCTGTTCTATGTGAATACAGCCGGCAGGAGCGTGCAGCAGGTTCAGCAGGAAGCGCAGTTGAGGGACGCTATTTCAGACTTCCTGGATCGTTCTGGGCAGGACTGGTCAGACCAGAATCCTTTGAAGGTGCGGGCGGCAATTCAATCCTTCGTTCGCAACTCGCCGGAGCTCAGGTGGGCCGAAAAGCCGGCGGCTGCACCTGGCTTATTGTTTCAGGTGAGGGAGATTCTTCACTTGATTGGTATGCCGCTGCTCCTGCTGATCTTCTTTCCATTCGTTGTGCTGGCTTTCCTCATATGGCTGGCACTGTTGCGCTTTCATGAGTTGACCGATCCCGTGCCGGCGATCAAGCTTGATCCAGCTCGCGTTCGAGAGCTCGCGAACCTGGAGGACTTTATCGTGCAAAACCAGTTCGCTACCGTGGGCTACGTCAAGCCTGGATGGTTCTGGCAGATGACGACGAAAGCGAACTTCTGGTTCACCGGTTACGCCGCCCGTCACATCTATAATAAGGGAGACCTGGCCGGATTAAAGACCGTGCATTTTGGCCATTTAATGAGCATCAATGAAGACCGGCGGGTGGTTTTCACCAGCTATTATGATGGCAGCCTGGAGAGCTACATGGACGATTTCATTGATAAGGTTGCCTGGGTACTGAATACAGCGTTCGGTAACATCCTTGGCTATCCACGCACGCGCTGGCTGGTGCTGGATGGGGCAAGAGATGAACGGGGCTTCAAGAACTATAATCGCGGGCACCAGGTAATCACGCAGGTCTGGTATTCGGCTTACGGGAATCTGTCAGCGATAAATATTGGGAATAACGCGAAGCTACGCGCGGGGCTTTTTAGCAAGATGGATGCGGCAGGAGCCCAGGAATGGCTCAGGTTATTATAAGTTTCTATGAATAGAAAAGGATGAATTCATGGCCGGTGCGCTTGATCTTGAGGACATTCAGGGGATCGTCATACGGGGCTATGGCAATTTGACGGCTGCCTGTTATGTGCTGCTGGAAGTAACGGAGCCGGGCGCGGCCAGGGCGTGGTTGCGCTTGCTGGCCGGTACGATTACGAATGGACAGGTGAGGCCGGATGATACCGCTCGCAATATAGCCTTCACCTCTTCCGGCCTGCAAAAGCTGGGCCTGCAAGCGGAGGCGCTCGCCATGTTCTCGGACGAGTTCCTCGAGGGCATAGTAAGTCCCCATCGCAGCCGCATTCTGGGGGATGTGGAAGAGAGCGCTCCGGAGCGCTGGCAGTGGGGAGGGCCTGCTACTTCCCCTGTCGATATAGTGCTGATGCTCTTTGCTAGCAGTGATGCGACGCTTGCGGATATGTACAACATGCTTGCGAAAACGCTTGCAGCCAGCGGACTGCGAGAAGTGAGGAGGCTGGATACCGTCAATCTTGGCTATAGAGAGCATTTTGGTTTTCACGACGGCATCTCGCAGCCGGTGATGGTGGGCCTGCCTGCGACAGAGACGCCTATGAATATGATTCAGCCGGGCGAGTTCCTGCTCGGCTATCCAAATGAGTATGGCCTGTATACAGAGAGGCCATTGATTCCGTTTGACGCAGACCCGCAGGGTTTGCTTCCAGAGGATGCAGGCGGTTCGGGTAACAAGGACCTGGGACGCAACGGGAGCTACCTTATCTTCCGGCAATTGCACCAGGATGTACGAGGGTTCTGGCAGTTTATGGACGCGGCCACAAAAAACCCGGATGGCAGCAGCGATCCGGCCGCTCGTACACGGCTCGCGTCAAAAATGATAGGACGCTGGCCCAGTGGAGCTCCGCTTGTTAAAACGCCGGATGTTGACGACCCGAAACTCGCTAACGCGAATGATTTTAGCTATCACCAGGACGATCCTTACGGGTATAAGTGTCCCGTGGGCGCTCATATTCGCCGCGCCAATACGCGCGATTCGCTGGATCCAGAGCCGGGCAGTGAGCAATCCGTCGTGGTGAGCAAGCGCCATCGCATCCTGCGACGAGGGCGAGAGTATGGCAAGCCAATCGATCCCGCCGTCCTGTTTAACCCTGCTCCAGCAGTCGATGAAGATGAGGACCGTGGGCTGCACTTCATCTGCCTCTGCGCCAATATCGCCCGGCAGTTTGAATTCATCCAGCATACCTGGCTCGGCAATCCAAACTTCAATGCACTCTATGACAATGCCGATCCTGTCACCGGCGTGCATTCTCCAGGAGGCGGGACGTTTACGGTGCAGGCACAGCCGGTGAGAAGGAGGGTAAAGGGTTTGCCTCGCTTTGTGACGGTTCTAGGTGGCGCTTACTTTTTTCTGCCGGGAATTCGGGCCATTCGCTACCTGGCAAAGTAGATCGCTACTCTATCCTCGCGCAATGCGCAAGTGCTCATCCTTCACATGGTTCGTTCGCATCACGTGCTCTTCTTTCCAGTAGCATTACCAGGCAAGGAATACTTTCTTTCATCCCTTTTATTCTATCACCTTGAGCTTTAGATGAGCCTGAGGTTTAAATCTTTCCTGATCTCATAGGAGCGTTCAGCATCTTGCAAAATGGCGGTATCGACCTCTTGAATAAACATGGCCTCGTGGTTGTGATCTAATCTTGTGAGAGCACCTTTGAAGGGGACGGTGATTTGAGAGCGGCCAATAAGTTGTTCCTCGAAACCTTCGACGTTAACTTTGCCTGCAGCGTTGGCATAGACCAGGATGATCTCATTCTCAAAGGCTCGCGCCACACAGAGGGCATTGACAAGCTTGATTTCGGCGTTCAAATCGTGTTTCAGGCCCTCGCCAGCATCCTCAAAACACCAGTAGCTGGGGCAGATAACGATCTCCACACCCTGCCTGGCCATAGCTCTGAAGACCTCTGGAAACATTAAATCCCAGCAAATAATGAGGCCCATCTTTCCATATGCTGTGTTGAAGACAGGCATCTCTTTACCTGGAGTGATATAGCTGCGCTCAGGGAGCCAGAGATTCACTTTGCGGTACCTGGCCCTGATTTCTCCTGTTTTATCGATGTAGTAGGTGGTGTTGTAGAGGCCAGTAGCATCTGCTTCGATGATGGAGCCGGGAACGATATCAATTGCATATTTGATAGCAAGCTGCTGGAAGTGTCTGGCGTAGCGACCTTCGTAGTCCGCGTATTCGGCCCTGCCTGAGAGCGGGCCGGTAATAAAATCTTCGGGAAACACGATCATGTGAGCCTGCGAGGCAGCTTCTTGAATAAACCGCTCGGCCCTGTTGAGATTTTCTTCTGGCGTAAGTTGCTGGATATCAAATTGGACGACGGCTATGTTGATGTTCATTTATTACGTCCCCATGTCATGCTGAGCGAGTGAGCCGCAGCCCTGAACGAAGTGAAGGGGAAGGATCTGTGTCGATCGGCACCGGATGTTTCGCTTCGCTCAACATGACATGTGTTGCTGATCTTGATCGGTAAAGTTCAAAATCGGGCCCCTACGCTTACGGGCTGCAAGGCCAGGCCTGGCCTGCACGTACCATTGTACACCTTCGGCTACACCGCGTGCAATATCAAATTGTGGCTCGTAACCAAGTTCGCTACGAGCGCGGCTAATAGAGAAGCATTGATCGCGGCCAAGCAGGGTTATGCCGTAGGTAGTGACAGGTGGAGGAGCGGCATTACGGCGACCCAGCGCCCGCCAGGTCAATTCAGCGGCACGCGCCCCCAGGTAGAGAGGCAGGTAGGGAAGGCGGCGCGAAATGTGCGGAACGCCCAGGCAATCAGCAGTAATGTTCAAATACTGAGCCTGAGTCACACGCTGATCGTTAACGATGGTATAGGCCCTGCCTATGACCTCGCTGCCTGCATCTCCAGCTTTGATGAGGCCCTGCGCCACGTCGCGAACATAGACGAGAGGCACAATGTTTTTGCCAGAGCCAACGAAGAACGCTTTACCCGACTCAACGAGCGCAACAAAGCGGCCAAAGCTGGCGGTATCGCGCGGGCCGTATATCCAGCCGGGACGGACAATAACGACGGGAGCGCCTTCGTCTTTCACGAGGTTGGCAATGAGCTTTTCTCCGGCGATCTTGGTACGGCTATATGGATTGTCCTCGGCATGAAATGGGGCGTCCTCGGTCACAATACCATGCAGGTGGTGTCCATAGACGGTGATGGAACTGGTATGCACGATACGCTCGACGCCAACATACATTGCAGCATGGATAAGATCGGCCAGCCCCTGTACATTCGTTGCCCAGTAGATATCCTCTGGCCCCCATGGCCCTGTTTTTGCCGCGACGTTGTAGACGCGCTGCACACCCTGCACAGCACGTTTCAGGGAGGCCGGGTCTGTCATATCGCCCTGGACGACCTCGACCCCTGGTATCTGCTGCAAACGGCTGGCATCTTCTACAGGGCGCACCATGGCACGCACTTCGTCGCCGCGTTCAACGAGCATATCAACAAGGTGACCGCCGAGGAAACCGGCAGCCCCTGTTACAAGCACTTTCATGAAAATGGCACCTCAGTCTGACGATAGCAGTATAATGGGCGTAATGAGATGAAGAAATTGATCGGAACATTTGTAGGGGCCGATTGATCGCGCCCAGCGCCGATTGATCGGCTTTGACCTTGCCAGTCCATATCCTGCCTATCTTGCTATCATTCATCATTGCCCCTTTGCTTTTCTGTGATGAGTATATCAGGGGAGCGAGATGTTGGCAATGTTTCCTTACAATTCCACCGCTGTAATCTCCACATCCGTTGTAGTAGCTGTTGTGGACTGTTCTCTCCGTTTGCGGCTGGCATAGGCCAGAAGCGGGAGCACCGGCGAGAGGATGATGCTGGAAGCCACCAGGGCCGCTCGTAAGGAGAAGATGCTTCCAATAACGCCGACAGGTGGACCACCGGCAATCTGCCCTATCGCATCGATCTGGCCACGTAAGGAGATGATTGTTGCCCTGACCTTAGCATCCGTGTTCTGGGTCAGCCATGTTACGTACACCGGCTCGTTGACGCTGCGGAAGGTGACAAAGCCCAGGTAGGCGACGACTGCGAGGAAGAAATTCCCTGCAAGCGCAAAGGCGAGCAATCCCACTACCATGATGGCATCTATGACAAACAGCACCCATGTGACCATGCGCGGTTTGTTCAGATTGACTCGTCGCCGGATCGCTTCTGATGCAGCCAGCGTGAGCAGCATTCCTGCAACTCTGAAGATGCCGAACCAGATCACAGAGTCGAACTGCCAGAGCCTGGGAAACACAAAGTCTGCCAGGAAGTGCGCGGTAGAAAGGCGATCAAAGCCCTCGCTGTACATACCATAGAACAGCGCGATCAAGAGAATGGTGATCAATACCGGGCGGCCCCGGACGACGTGCAAACCATTCTTGAAGGTATCACCCAACTGCCGCCAGGAGCGGGTTTCGCGCCTGGCAGCGGGCTGAAAGCCGTTTTCGGGCATGAAGAACAGGAGGAATACTGCCAGCAGAGAAGTCAGGCCGCCTCCGATGATAAGCGGCAGGTTGAGACGATAGCTGGCAATGGCAACGCTCAGCACGGCGCCAAGCACTCCTCCCAGCAGGCCGATTTGTGTGCTGCGCATGAAGACGTGCCCGATACGTTCCACACCGACCTCGTCAGCAATCCATGCCTGCTCCGCTCCATCGGTAAAGCTGGCTCCTATACCGAACAAGACCTCGCCGATCAGCACCGTAATAAAGCTGGGTATTACGCCTGGCAGCGCAAAACCAATACCGGCCACAAAGGTTCCAAGAATTACCGACAGGCGCCGGCTATAGACATCGGCAAGCACGCCAGTCGGAACCTGGCAAATGAAGGCTGTCACTTCCAGAGTAGTCCCCGCCAGCACCAGTTGAAGCGGGCTGAGCCTGACAACCTCCACCTGGTAGACCATATCGATGGTCACAACCAGCGCAAAAAAGAGGCTATTTGCTCCGGAGAAGATCAGGTATATTACATAGGCGCTGATCTTCTCTCTATAAGAATGCATAAGTTATCCTTTCCTGGAATGTGCATATGGCGGTTGGCCTGTGTTATGCAGCTACCGCCGTTAACAAAGGTCGAATACGGATAGGGATAACTTATGGCTAGCACCGGTACACCTCTCTTTTTTGATTAACAGACCGCTGACGGACGGGTTGAATGGCTACCCCTACAAGGGGGTCTATATATTTTACGCCAGCCGAGCGAATTTTAGTAGATTGTTATCCTTTGATAACGATCACGGGTTTCAGGCGAGCAACGAGCTTAGACAGGCCTGCGTTGTGCACGACGTTCACGACCTGCTGAGCATCCTTGTAGGCCTGGGGAGCTTCTTCGGGGAGCAGGTTTTTGCTATGCACCCGGACAGTGATGCCTTTTGCCTCAAGCTGTGCCAGCAATTCCTTGCCGGTGATAGATTTCTTGGCGGCTGTGCGGCTCTGGCGGCGACCAGCACCGTGGCAGGTTGTGCCGAAACTCTGCTCGATCGAGCCAGGAGCGCCAACCAGCACAAACGAGTAACGGCCCATATCGCCTGGAATCAGCACAGGTTGCCCTACCGACCGGTACTTCTCTGGCACTCCTGGATAGTTGGCAGGGAAAGCACGAGTTGCGCCTTTGCGGTGAACGCAGACCCGCTGCTGCTGCCCATTGATCTCGTACACCTCCATCTTCGCGATGTTGTGGCAGACATCATAGACGAGAGGCATGTCTTTGGGAGCAGCCTTACGCCCGAAGACGCTGGCAAAGGCCTGGCGCACACCATACATCAGGAGCTGGCGGTTGGCCCAGGCAAAGTTGGCACCGCAGGCCATGGCTGCAAGATAACGCTTGCCCAGGTCTGATTGCAAGGGCAGGCACGCAAGCTGGCGATCCACAAGATGGAAACCGAAGGCAGCCTGCTTCGACTCTGCCAGCTTTATGTAGTCTTCCGCAATCTGGTGGCCGAACCCGCGAGAGCCGCAGTGGATGGTGACGACGATCTGGCCACGCTGGCCGATTCCCAAAGCGTTGGCGGCCTCGGCGTCGTAGATATGATCGACCTGCTGCACCTCACAGAAGTGATTGCCGGAGCCCAGGCTGCCAAGCTGCTTCATTCCACGCTGCATGGCAGTCTGAGAAACTGCACCGGGATCGGCGCCTGCCAGGCAACCATGTTCCTCGGTGGCTTCCAGGTCTTCGGGGAAGCCGTAGCCCTCTTCAATAGCCCAGGCAGAGCCGCGCACCATCACGGCACGCAAATCGCTGGGGCTCAGATCACGCATACCAGCTCCTCCAACGCCGGAAGGCAGGTTGTGAAAGAGCACATCGGCGAGCTTATCAACTTTGGCACGAATCTGATCATGCAGGAGATCGGTTGCCAGCAAGCGCACGCCACAGTTGATATCAAAGCCGATGCCGCCTGGAGAAACAACACCATCCTCGGCATGGGTTGCGGCAACGCCTCCTACCGGGAAGCCATAGCCCCAATGGATATCGGGCATGGCGAGCGAGTACCCTACAACACCCGGCAGTGTGGCAACGTTCGCTACCTGGTAGAGCGAATTATCTTCTTTGATCTGCTCGATCAGTTCATCGTTAGCATAGACAATTCCCGGCACATGCATCTCCGGCCTGAAGTGCGGGGGGATGCGCCAGCGATTCTGGTCGATGCGCTCCAATGGTATTTTTTCTTTTGTATTGCTCATATGGAAAACCTCCTACTATCAAACGTCGTAGGGTTTCAAAAGGTGGCACCTCCATGTCATGCTGAGCGAAGGGGAAGCATCTGATGCCCATCGAACGAGATCCTTCGCGGAGTTTCCCCTGAGCGAAGCGAATGGGCTCAGGATGACATTGTTTCGGCTCAGGTCAGGGATGGCCACGACGTGGCGAAGCCCTGAACCTACAGCATGACATGTCATGCTGGCTAGATGTCGAAGATGATGCTGGCTTTATAGCCCTCACTCGTGCGCTCTATAGCGGCTTGATGCCAGGTTACGGCTTTGATAGCGCTGCTCAGCTCATGACGGTGAGCATCATACGGCTCGCCGGAAGCCCGGCCCTTCACATGTGTTTCTGTGATGGTCTCGATCGCAAACTCACGGAAGAGCAGGTATTCGGTATCGAACAGGACAACCAGTTGGCTGAGCCAGGCAATAAGTAATGAAATTTCATCATGGCCATCCGCTACAATCTCGCGGCTGGTCTCTATCCTGATTTGCTCCAGCGGCACCATTAGACTTTCCATCCCCTGCGCGGCATGGATGAAAAGCTCTGCTAAGGTGCTGCCGTAGGCGTGCAGGCCAACGTCAGCGGTATGTTCGAATACTTCATAAGGTTTTGGCATCTTCATGATTGCACACCTACATTACTGGCTACGGTTGTGGGCCCAGAAATCAAGCAGATCGCTCTTGGTGACAATTCCTTCCAGGCTCTGGCCTCGCATGACAGCCACAGCCGACTGCCCGGTGCTGAAGAGCGTATAGGCTTCCTGGGCAGGAGCATCAGCCTCAAGTTCCGGGAACGGCGGGCCTTGCAAATCACGAACTACACTTGAGGTTAAAGGCTCGCCGCTGGCAAAATGGCGCAGCAAGAGATTTTCCGTGAGGCTGCCTACCATACGCCCACGCTCCATCACAGGCATCTGGCTGATGCCATAGCGGCGCAGCAGTTCAACAGCCTCAGCAATAGAATCGCTGGGACTCACGCTGACGACAAGAGGCATTGTGCGTATACGGCTACGGCGGTAGGTCAGGATATCCGCGAGCGTAGGCTCAACGGTCTCAGCCTGGACGAGCATATCATTCTCGCGCATCCACGTGTCGTTGAATTGCTTGCTCAGGTAGCCGCGCCCGGTATCAGGGAAGAGGACGACCACCACATCGTTGGGTGTCAGGCGGCGCGAGTAGACAAGAGCAGCAGCCAGAGCTGTGCCTGAAGAGCCACCCGCAAGAATGCCTTCCTCGCGCGCTAACCGGCGAGCCCAGTAGAATGAGGTGCGATCATCGATGCGAATGATTTCATCTATGACCGAGGGATCGTAGTTGCGGGGAAAAACTTCCATGCCGATGCCCTCAACTTTGTACGGTTTGGGTATGTCGCCCGAAAAGACGGAGCCGGGAGGATCTGCCCCAATGACTTTGACATCTGGATTTTGCTCTTTGAGATAGCGGGCCGTGCCTGAGATAGTGCCGCCGGTACCGATGCCAGCAACAAAGGCGGTGATGCGCCCGGCGGTAGCCTGCCAGATCTCAGGGCCGGTCGTCGCGTAATGGGCCGCTGGATTGGCCGGGTTGGAGTATTGATCTGGACAATATGCACCAGGTATCTCTTCAGCGAGCCGGTGAGCTACGTTTTTGTAGTGTTCTGGCGAATCGTGAGAGACATTGCTGGGGCAGATCACGACTTCGGCGCCATAGGCCCGCAAGAGGCTGCGTTTCTCCTCGCTCACTTTGTCGGTCATGACGAAGATACAATGATAGCCTTTAATAGCAGCCGCAATAGCCAGCCCATGACCAGTATTGCCGCTGGTTGGCTCAACGATGGTGCCACCAGGGCGCAGCAGGCCACGCTTTTCACAATATTCGATCATGGCGGGGCCAATACGGTCTTTGACACTGCCGCCAGGATTGAACATTTCCATTTTTGCTAATACCAATGGAGGAACATTGCTGGCCACCCGGTTGAGGCGCAAAAGAGGCGTATTGCCGATAAGGTCGAGGATGGAGGCATCGTAATGCATCTCACCCATTGAAGGTTCTATTTGCTCGCTCATAGCCATTCTCTTTGATCTATCCCTTTTGGAGGCTACATTGCCTAAAGAGATTCGCTATTATCAAACTTGTTTTAGGGAGTGAATATCTGGGTCCCCTACACACTGTCCCCCGGACAGTGTTCCCCAAACCCCTGCAAAGGGTTGTCGCCCTCTGCACTCCTGCTAGTCAGTATAGCACATATAATACTATTCTAATGAAGAGGAGACAATGATAGACTGGCTTGTTAGGTGCCAGGCTGTACGACGATCCGGATCTGGTCTGTTGATGTGGGGAGGTGATCGGCGCCAAAAGGCAGGTGAATTTGCACTGCAGCCACACCTGTTTGCTGGCTCAGAAAAGCGAGAGCAGCTTCTGATGTTGCTCCTTTGATGGTTTGCCGCCACTGGTTTATCTGGCCAGAGGTAAACGAATAGACCCAGGCGCCATGAGCAGTCACACTCAAATACGCTACACCATTTTTCCCCTGCTGTACCAGGCGAGGAACATCTATTGAAGGAAGCCCATGAGGTTGATAGCTGCTGCCCAGGGTCTGGGTAGCCTCAGAGCTGAGTAATTGAGCAACAAGTTGATCGAGCAAATTGTGGTTATAGGCAATACCTGTGGCAGTTACCTGCACCTGCACAGTCACCTGACTTGCCTGTGCACCTGCATGATTATTCGACGAGATGGCAGTTGAATAATTGGGGAGGGCAACCAGCACTTCGCCAGTATGAAGCTGTTTCAAGAGCTGGATCAGGGCGCTTTGCTGGAGCCTGGAGCGCAAGGCATTGCTGGCTCTATCCAGGTCAGCCTGGGTTACTACCGGCACGGTACGAGCATCGGTGCCGCCGCTAAAGGCGCCGGGATTGCTTACGAGCAGGCTGTTACAGCATTTTGTCATAATGCCATCAGCAGGAATATTTCCTGCCGAGCCAGCAAAGACGGCAATAGCAGGGGCAGAAGCTACTCCATTCTGCCCATCCTGGCGGCGCGGCACAGTCACAGCCTGGGTTGTCTGCACCTGCACGCCAGATAACGAAGTAAATACATGCCCGGCGGCAACATAAACAGGAGTATTAGCGCTGTTGGCGAAAAGGAGACTTCCCGTGGCCTGGGTTCCTGCCAGAGTGGAGCTGCCCGTTGCCTGGGTAGTGGTACTGCCTGTAACCGTTTGAGAGACAAAACGAGCGGGAATAACGCGGGTTGCCAGATTGAGATTCGCGGTCTTGACCGAAGCTGTAACCAGGTAGGTGTCCTCAACTGTTTTGCTTTGCGCTGTAATGGTAATGGTTGCTGTGGGATCGGCGCCAAGTAAGGGAACTCCAACAGGGAAAAAACTCAGGCCAAGCGCTCTGGATGCCACAAGCAAAGCCAGCAGCAGGAGAGGAACAAGCGCTATGGCTGCTACCGGCAAGGTAGAGCGCTTCCGCTTGTGCCTGCCGGGTATGGAATCTGTGAGACGATGCGGTTTGTAGCGTACAGTATCGGTGGTACGCCGTCTTCTCTGCGGGGGCGGAAGGGCAACCGCCTGTTTTACCCGGCGTGGCGCTCCTTCTAATGGCAGCTCCTCTATGTCGGTTACCGGCATAGCAGGCTCTGGTGGTAGTAATGGCGCCGAAGGCGAATGTACCGGTTCGTGTGCTGGCTCGTCCTCTATGGCTTCTTCAACGTCCTCGATGGTGATACCTGGCTCCTGGAGCGCTGCCAGGAAGGCAGCACGTAAGGCAGCTACGCTATCATAGCGATCCTCTGGGTGCTTGGCCATAGCAGTGCGTATAACCCTATCTAAACTCGTGGGGATCGAGGCATTTATGGCAGAAGCAGATGGGATGGGCGCCTGGAGATGCATCTGGATAATACGTATCTCGTCAGGATCATCATACGGGAGCTCGCCGGTGAGCATCTGGTAAAGCAGGACGCCGAGAGCATAGATATCGGTCAGGGGAGTAACAATGCCTCGCGTCTGTTCGGGAGCCATGTAGTGCGGGGTTCCTGGAACCTGGTCGAGAGGAATGGGTTCGCCTGCCTGCTCAAGCGATGCTTGTCGCGCGGTGCGTACAAGGCCGAAATCGGCCAGGTAGGCATAGGGCGCCCCACTACGGCGCTGCTCCAGCAAGACATTGGAGGACTTGATATCGCGGTGAATCAGGCCTTCATCGTGGGCATACTCGATAGCATCGAGCAATTGCTGGTAGATGGCAGCCACTTCGTGCAGGTCTGGCAGGCCCCGGCGTAAGTAGCTGGTCAGTGTTCCGCCATCAATAAAGGGCATCACCAGGTAGAGCACCCCCTGCTCATCACCGAACTCGATGAGAGGCAGAATGTGAGGATGATGCAAGCGGGCGATGGTGCGTGCCTCGCGGGCAAAACGGCGGCGCATATCGGGATCGGCGGCATAGTCGCCAAGGATGACTTTGATGGCTACGCGGCGCCCAAAGGCTGTGCGCTGCCTTCCCTCATAGACAGCTCCCATACCCCCGGTGCGAATGCGCCGGATGACATCATAGTTGCCGAGTTGCCTGCCTTCCAGAGACAGCATCGAATAAGTTTATCCTTTCTTCCCTGCCAGGACGGCGGGTTATCCTCGCCCCTCAGTAGGTGTTACGCCGGGTGTAGGAGACGCAGGAGACGGCGTCGGAGTACCAGGCAGGCCCGCAACACTCTGGATGATAATGGTGATCTGCGAAGGATCGGTGGGCAGTATATCGCCGCTACTGATATTGATACTATCCACCTTGCTGACGCCTGGTTGCCGCAAGAGCAGGGCCTGCGCCTGTGCGCTGGTCTTGCCGGCAATCAGTTTGGCCAGTTGCGCCTTCTGAGCATCAGTAAATTGATAGACCCATATGCCCTGTGCGTTGACGAGGAGCGCCACTGTTCTGGTCTTTGAGTTTATCGACGTGACCTGGGGCTGGCTTGTCACCAGGTTGCCTACTAGAGCATAGCTTGTACCAAGATTTTTGGTAGCTTCATTCTTAAGCAGTTGCGCTGCCAGGGCCTGCGCTCCGCTCTGATCGTAGACCTCACCGTTGCAGGTCGCGGTGACGGTCACTGTCACACTGCTTGCCTTCGAGCCAACCGGCGGGTTGGCCACAACATTGGTTGTGCATTGTAGTTGAGCAGCAAACTGCTCGCCCGTATGCTTCTGCGAGTTTATGCCGGCCTGCGCGGCCTGCGCCTGCTGGGTCTTGAGCGGATTGGCCAGGCCATTAACGTCACTTTGCTGCACGACAGTATAGGTTTGTGGGTTCTGACCGCCACTGAAGGCGCTGAAATTCTTTACAGTAATATAATTACCGGCTGTACAGCAAGTTCCATCGATATCTAATGCTGCAATATTCCCACTCGTACCAACATTTACAGCGTGAGCTGTCATGGTTGCGACACCGAAGTTCGGGGGATTAGCGGCTGGTATAGTGACGGCAGCATCAGTAACTATAGCCACGCCGTCTCGAGTAGGCATAAGATTACCCGCGCCTACCGTAAACGGTGATGTTGAGCCATTATAAAACGTCAAAGTTCCCGTCGCTCTGGCTCCAGGTGTATGGCCTGTGCCTGTAGCTGCCGCCGTTTTCGATTGCGGTGAGGTTGTGTAGGTCAGCAGGCGAGCCTGCACCTGGCGCTGGCTGGCATTCGGAGTACCGGTGACAGCAGTAATGACGAAGCTATCCTGCACCTTTTTACTGTCAGGAGTAATCGTCACGGTCGCTGTGACTGCGCCGGTGATGACATGGGAGACGGCAGAGCCAAAGGAGCCAAAAGTGCCTGGCGCGGCAACCGCTATTCCGCCGCATAAGAGTACTGAAAGCACCAGTAAAACCACCAGGGCCACTATCCAGTTGCGCCTGCGCGGAGCCCGGGGCGGAGGCGCTGGAGGCACTCTGCTACCTACTTGCGTTGGTGGCGCACCTCCCATAGCGGCACGACCGCCCATCACTCCACCTGCAGCCGCAACAGGAGCTCCTGCGCCAGCAGCAGGCGGGTTGCCTGCATTGCGCTGGCGCGGGGGTACAGCGGTACTTGGCGCACCTGGTTCTACTGATGGCACAGCCGCAACAGGAGGGATTGGAACAGGCTGCGAATCCCTCCTTCTGGGTGAAAGCTCGATAATGCCAGGGCCTCTATCTGCCTGAGCATGAGATGCACCACCTGGAGCTACTCCGCTCTGCCCATTCTCTTGCGCAGGCTCATCCTGCGCAGGCGAACTTGCAGTGTCCTGCGCAGATGGGGACGAGAATGGCATAACGGGTAGCGGCATGATCATCCCGTTCTCATCAGGCTGCTCATTCGTGGGAGCAAGGGCATGTGTATCTTCATCTTCTATGCCATTGTTCGCGGAACCAGCAGCTACGGCCCCGTTTTCACCTTGAGAAGAGGGAAAAGCAGCCTGCTCATCTCGTTCAGCAGAAGATGGTGGCAGTGGCTCCGGCTCGGGATCGCCAGGGGCGAGCGGGAATGGCCGCACCTGGCTTCTATTGCTGGCGGCACCATTGCTTGCTGCCTGGGGCCTGGACCTGCGCCCAAAGAAGCCCCCTCTTCTGGGAAATTCGCCCTGGCCTTGATCTTGCAGCCACCTGGCATAGCTTTCTC
>CADDZH010000003.1 GCA_902812455.1 Chloroflexota bacterium
GTGTAGGTGTTGGTGGCGGTGTTGGAGACGGAGTCGCTGTTGGAGAAGGCGTAGGCGTGGGTGTTGATGTAGGGGTGGGAGAAGGCGTAGGAGTGGGTGTAGGCGTATTTGTGGGTGTGGGCGTAGGAGGTGGCGGATTTGTTGGTGTAGGAGGTGGGATCGTTGCTGGGGTTGGAGGTGCTGGATTTGTCGGCGACGGCGGGAAGACATTTGTGACCGCTGTTGCAGTTGATGGGGGGGCTGAAGGAATTATCGCTGAAGCCACCACAAGCGTTGCCACCACTGTAGCGCTCCCTCCATTCGAGTTGAAGAGGATTGCCGTTGAGTAGTTCGCTATCGCCAGAGAGGCCGTATTGGCCGTAACGTCGATGGCCTCTGGCAGACCTCCCGGCTGGATAGTGCCAGCACTCCGGCTAATCGTTAACCAGCTCGCGCCCGTACTTATGATCTGCCAGTTCAGAGACGCGGTGCCCGAATTGCTGACGGCAAGCTCTAATGTTGCCTGCTGGCCCGGATTCAGCGTGCCGAAATCAAGGCTGCCAGGAATGATATTCAACCTGGCCTGCTTCTGTTGCCCGCTTGCTACTACTGTAAGTTTGACCGGTACCTGCACATTGCCTCCATTTGACACGATGCTCAAGGTGCCAGAATAACTGCCTGCTTGCAGAGACGTGGTATCGGCAGCGATGGTAATGAGTTGCTGCGCAGCGCTGGCTGTAATTACTCCGCTACGTTTTAGCGCCTTAAGCCAGGTGTTTGGTGTGGTAGCTATTGTCCAGGTTAGCGGTTGCCCTCCGGTGTTTGTAATGAGGAGGGGCATGAATACCTTACTTCCTACCGCCACTTTCCCAAAATCGAGGATCGAAGGGGTTACTGCTAGCGTGGCAGGCTTCGGCATGATGGTGAACTGCACATCTGCGCTGCGCGATCCAAATGCTTCTGTTGCGTGAAGCGTATGCGCGCCTGCTTTCCATTGCGGGCTTATTATGACGCTGGCATCAAACGTTCCTGAGATACCTACCCGGATAGTTGTATTCGCTTCGCCTAGCTGTAAGGCTTGACCGGCGGCCGATATTTGTCTTTGCAAAGCATTGAGAGATAGGCCCTCTGTATTGCTGCTGCTTCCGGCCTCCCATGCTACATGCTGTTCCGCATCAAGAGAAGAGATGGGCAATCCGTTATCCAGTGTCAGAACCACGCTGCCGCCAGGGAAAAAGCCTGTGCCATGTACCTGCAATGCTTCACCCGCAGTAACGAAATTGCTGCTGCTCAGTAATAGCTGGGGCGAGTTGGCTAATACAAGGATGCTGCCACTGGCAGCGATGACAAGAATGGCAGTGACAACGAGGATGAGCCACTTCGCAAACGTGCTAACTTCGGCTATTGAAGCTATACGTGAAGCAATTCCTGAATGATAGGTAGCGGGGGTTTGTATCCTCTGCTTATAAGGGGGCGCGGCATTTTGTTGGTACTGGTATCGTCTCTGCACGGGCTGCCCGGGTCTAGAACCAGGTAGGGGAGGTAGCTCTATTTTATGGGGTGATAAAGGAGTGCGAGGCTGGGAGGATCGGTCTAGAGTTTTACGCTCTGCTAGAGGACTGCGTGGTGGAGGCGTTGCTGGCAGATGAAGGGGAAGCGGCGTATTGGGGTCTGCATTCCATTGCCTTTTCTCGACGTGCTGGATTAAAGGCTGCAGTGGACCGCTAGAAATTGGGGGAGTATTGAGTGCCAGCACATCAACAGAGGCATCCCTTGTATCTGCTGCCCCCTTTGCCATAGCGCCGAGCTTATTCCCGCAATTTCCACAAAACCGGGCCTCGTTGGGCATCTCTGCCCCGCAATAGCTGCACTGTTGCATAGCCAGCAGCCCTCCCAGGCAAGGAAAAATAAGCGTCTTGCTCAGTAACCGGGCAGTAGTATGAATATTGGCCTGATTATAATGGGTCTATAGCGCGTTTCCCGTCCCCAGAGATATACTATAGTGTACCATATTGTATGGCAATTTTACAGGGGAATAGAGCAACGAACAACTCAGAAATACTCATACGCCTGGGGTATGAGCTTCAGGAATCGCCTGCAGCCATTGTTTGACAGTGCTCTCCAGGCGGTTGCCGATCTTCTCGAAGATGCGCAGGCTCTCCTGCCCGTGCTGTCGCGCCTCTGCTATTTCACCACGGGCGGCAGCAACGCGGGCCAGCCCGTACAATGCGGAGGCAACCGATTCCAGGTGGCTGTTGAGTGCAATTGCCCGCGCTTCGTGGAAAGCGGTAGCAGCATCATCCAGGCGCTGCTGCTTGAGGTCATATTCCCAGGCCGATTGAGATCGTTTTTGATTACGTCACTGCACCCGGTAACTGGCCACAGTGGCATCCCTCGTCATTAGCTGTAAGTGGAGCAACAGATCATTCTCTTGATGTGGGAGAACAGGTGATCGAGGAGTATCTCGTCGCTGGGAGACGTGGGAGAGTCACATGGACGGTGCGCAAACGGGCCTTTCCGTATCGTTGGGTCATTGACGGTGAGATAGAAAATGGTGGCAGGAGTGGAGGCGTCATTAACTATAGCCTCAGTTCTCAAGGTAATGGCACATTTTTTGAGCGCGACTTTGTTTATAGGATGCCAAATTTCCTTCTGACTCTACTTGATAAAGCCGCGCTCCGTCGTTGTGTTGAGGCAGAGTCAACGCAGGCTTTACAACAATTGAAAGTAGTTCTGAACGCAGATACAGCAATGGAAAACGCATAAAGCAATTCAGTGGCGCAGGATTCTGGATACGAGCCGTTAATATTTGTTTTTACGAACGTGCGATTGGAGGAGATAGTAGCAAACAGTAACCACCGAACCCATGAAAGTGACGATAGCCGCGAGGATGCTGAGGGAAGGTCCTAGATCGCTATGGGATACTAATGCGAAGGTAACTAGAAGAATAGAAACCACTGTGATAGAAGCAGTGAGAATTAAAGTAGCGAAGAAAAAGAAAGATATTCCAGCCATCTGACCCATGACGCTTCTATATAAATTTAGATGTCTTCTCGGAGGCCTTTGTCTAGGCGCCGGTGTTTGAGTTGTAGCCACTACTCTCCTCCTGCATTAATCATTTGCAGAACAATAGAAATGACATAGATCCCAATAGCAAAGTAAAGAAGACTTTGCGCCGATGTACGCTTTGCTTATCATTGAGCTTTTAATGGTTCGATCACCTCTTCAGCAATCGTGTGAGCGATCCCTTCTGGATATGGGGCGGTCAAATACAGGACGATATGGGTTGCGCCCTCGTCGATATAGCCTCGCACGGCATCGCGAGTCTCGCTCATATTATCGTAGTTCACGCGGTACTGGATCGAACGCTCAATGGTTGATGGATCGCGACCGATAGCGGCGCAATGCTGATCGAGCACCTGATTTTTATGGCGAAATTCATCAAGAGAGCGGCCCAGATAGTTCCAGATATTAGCGTACTTCGCCACAACACGTAGCGTCAGTTGCTCGCCGCTGCCACCAATGACAAAGGGCGGATAGGGCTTCTGAACAGGCTTCGGTTCGCAGCGTGCATCCTTGAGATGGTAATACCTGCCATCAAAATTTGCCACGGTTTCTGTCCACAGGCGCTTGATCACCTCGCAGGCTTCATCCAGGCGGCGAATGCGCTCCCCCGGCGTGTAAAGCGGAATACCGTACATGTTGCACTCAAGCTCGTTCCACCCGGCACCAATGCCAAAATCCAGCCGTCCATGAGAGATATGATCCACCGTCGCGCCAATTTTGGCGAGAATGGCGGGATGGCGATAGATGTTCCCCGTGACCATCAGGCCGATGCGCAAGCGTTCAGTGCGCGCGGCCAGCGCTCCAAGCAGAGTCCACCCCTCTAATTGTGGCCCTGTGGGATCAGGCCCAAGCGGGATGAAGTGGTCAAACGCCCAGGCGTGTTCGATGCTGGGCACAGTCTCTGCCTCAAGCCAGACTCGCAGTATGTCGTCGTATGTAGTCCATTGCTGGGATGTTTTGATGCCAAAGTTAAGTCTCACGATGTCCCCTTTCTCAAATACTTGTTTTTTTATCGATACTTACTAGGTTATCGTATCATATTTTGCCTGTATGAGGTGAAGTATGTGTCAGGTTGAGTAGACCAGTGCGACAACTAATCCAAAGACTATGTGGCTCAGCAAGATGACGATCAGCGCCGGGAATCCGGGGATAAAATTGGACAGCTCTGGAATGCTGCGTAGAATCATGAGCAGCAGCAGGATGACCAGGAGGCCATGAACGGCCCCGAAGATCAGTCCCCACCACCAGGTAGCGCTGCCGATGCCCACGCTCCACAAAGCAGCATAGATAATGGCGAAGACGATGCCCATAGTAAAGTGGATAGCGCCGCCTAGCGTCACAGCCGATTGCTTGTTTGGAGCGGCGAGTGCGCCGAGCATGCTCACAGCGTCGAATCGAGGCAGGCCGATTAATGGCCCTCCATAGATGACAAGGATCATGATCATGCGGCCTGTAGAGCCAGCGATAATAGCATCGCGGATGTGAACGAGCAATTGAGCGTGAAGCATGTGCCAACTCCTTTTTATGCAGGAGGCTATGGGTATACAATGCTCTTTTTTATGGCTCATCCGGCCAGATTCTCTATCAAGACCTGGCCAGGCCTAACCGCTTTTCAGTAGCTACACGCTTCTCTCTGGCTCATTGGGCCAGATTCTCTTAAAGACACCGGCGTAATCAATAACCAGGCCATCGTTATCGATGGTCAGGTTTGCAGTGAAGTGGCTGGATAGCCCCTCGTAATTATACAACTTGCGGTCTGGTTTTTCTTCTAAATATGTGTAACGCTGTTGAACTGGCATTACATCCAGTTCGGGGACTTTGATGTAGATAACGCTTAGCTCTGCTGATTGTCCGACAGCAAGGTTCAGGCGGCGAATTGGCAACGTATTCGTGAAAGGTGTTACCGAGATATCGACATCGCGGCAGCCATTCAGCAATGGAAGAGGCTCATATGCATTGCCTACCCAATGATCCTCCTCTTCATCAGCTATCAGCCTGATCTTGCGCTCGCTATTCAGCAGTTCTACACGAACTACTTGTACTTTCCATTCTAGATCGCACATGATCGTATACCCGGCTCGAAACGGTATGCCGTCCGCAAGCCCAATAATCAAACCATTAGCAATAATCCTATCATCTCGCTGCCTGAGGTGGAGGTGCTCCAGTCCTGGCTCGTTCCAGGGAGCCCAGAAGATGTGTCGTTCCATGAACTGCCTCTTGTCGCGTTACTATTAAATCTGTTCCAGTGGTACAAAGCCCAGCACGCGCAGCGCATTGTTCATCGTTTGCACGGTCGCACGCACCAGCGCAGCCCGGAATGCCTTGACCTTTTCATCCGTTTCCCTGACGATAGGTGGCGTATGCTCGTAGAAGTCGCTGAAGTGCGCGGCCAGGTCATATGCGTAGGATGCAAGGACGTTGGGCGCGAGATCAGCGCTGGCCTCAGCTAGTGTGCGCGGGTAGGCGTCGATAAGGAGCAGCAGCTCCCACTCGCTCTGCTCAAGCTGTTCGGGCAGCGCTTCTAGCGTTTCCGGCACTTCAAAGCCGGACTGGCTCAATTTGCGCAAGATGCTGTTGGCGCGCGCATAGGCGTACTGGAGATAGACGCCAGTATCGCCGTTGGCCCGTAGCACTTCTTCCATATCCAGCGCGATCACCTGCTGGAGGCTATAGCGAACCATGAAGTAGCGGATCGCCGCTGCCGCCAGCGCTGCTGCCGTTTCATCCGGGAGATCAGGCTTTGCCTCTTTCATCCTGGCAGCGGCAGCGTTGATCAGGTCATCAGCTTTAATCTCGATGCCTTTGCGCCCGCTCATGGGATAGAACTCGCGCCCATCGGAGGTATCCACGCCGAGGCTGGCGGCTGTCGCAGCAGAGAGGGTAACGACCTCGTAGGCAAGATGAATAGAGTTATCGGCCTGCTCCACGTATCCCAGCCGCCGCAAGCTCTCATAGACAACTTGCTGCGGGTAGGACTGGCGCACATCGACCACGGTAATCGCTCGTTTGGCGTGGCCAAAGCGCTTCGGATCGGCTTCCTCTTTTGCCATGCCTTCGCTTTCCGGGCTGAGCATGGTCCAGAGCAAGCGCCCATCGTGCTGGACGCCCCAGAGCACAAAGCGAAATTGGACGCCTATCTCTGGATCATCCGTCAGGCCGAACTTCCAGAGCTGGTTGCCGATGTCTTTGGCGGTATAGGTGGCCGTGCCGTCGCTCCTGACCAGGATTTTATCGCTCATGCGGTCGCCCTCTTCGGACTGCGCTTCACCTTCGCTAAATGGTAAGACCCAGCAACCAGCGGCTTTCCCCGTCTTCGGCTTCTCAAGCAGCCCGCGGTCGCGCAGCATCTCGAAGACGCGCTTCCACAGCCCTGCCCGCAGAATAGCAGACTCCCAGGTCAGCAGGTCATACGAAACGTTGAGCCGCGCCATTGTTTTGAGGTGGGCCTGGACGATCTGGCGTGAGAGATCGGCGGCCATCGCCGGGTAATCAGGGCCGCCCTCTGGCTCCTCGCCCTGCTCGATAGCGTGGAGAACAGCTTTGCGCAATTCTAGGAGTTGTGGTTGTTCATCATATGCTTTGCCTACAGCCACATACACGCGCGAGCAGTAGTAGTCGAAAGGCTCTCCTGGCAATGGTTCGTTGCCTTCAGGCAGTTCTAGAAGCCCCTTTTGCAGCAGTGTGAAACCCACAACAACATCGGTAACCTGCACGCCTGAGTCGTCAATGTAGTTCTGTGCCTCGACGGTATAGCCCTGCGAGCGCAGCATGCGTACAACGGTATCGCCAATGCAGGCGTTGCGCAGGTGGCCAACATGCGCGGCCTTGTTGCTGTTAATAGCGGTGTGTTCGATGACGACTTTGGTGCCAACGCCTGCGTCGTTTTGACCAAAATCGGGGCCGGCATCTAAGACGCGCTCGATAACGGCCTTGCCGGTGGCGGGCCGGTCTAGACGAAAGTTGATATATCCTGGTTTGGTAGCCGTAATTTCTTGTAAGGTGGGAATTTGCATACCGCGCAGGATGGCCGCCACTGCTTCAGCAATCTGGAATGGCGGGCGCCCTAGCAGATTTTTGCTCGCCCACTTCATAACGGGTACCGAGTAGTCACCAAAGCGAGGCAGCGCTGAGAAAGCCACGTTGAAGGGCAGTTGCTCAATATCAACATAGATCTGCTCTTGTGCCGCATATGTTGAGACCGCCTGCTTGAGCAAGACGGTGAGATATTCGTAAAGATCTCGCGGTGTGGCTTCAGCCACTTGCTGTACTTGATCTGTTGTTGCCATACGTTCCCTATACTTCCTCTATCTATCCAATGATATATGTGCTCTTTGAGAAGAGTTGCCAACACTATAGCGTAGCTACGAGGCGCGGTCAAGTGATTTATACTTTATATTTCGCAATCAGCCCTTTGATCCAGTTGATCTGCTTCGGTGAGGGGGAAAATCTGGCCTTTTGCAAGCGCTGGCTCATATCATCGATGAACTGGCGTTCCTGTGGTGTGGGACGGAAGTTCCGTCGATCTATGCTGTCAAAGAAGGTTTTGAGCCGCTGGACCTGCTGGCGTACTGCGTTGAGTTCTGCGGCTGGGAGCAGATTATGGGCCTCCGGTGCGTTTGATGCCTGCCACTGGCGATACGCGGCTTCGTCGCCGTTCCAGGCGCCTATACCCGCGAGTTCGTCGGCTCGCTCGTTGAGATCGTGACCCGCATGTCCCTGTACCCATACAAACATTGGGGGAATGCTGCGCCGGTTCAGCAAGATGCGATAGAACGACCACAGATCAGCATTGGCATTCACCTTGTATACCCCCTGGGCTACCTTGATCGTGTATTCGCTGTCGCTATGAATAGTGAGAGGGAGATCCTGCGGGGCGATGCAGAGGGCAGCCAGCACAGCCGAGATCTCGGCGCGGTTATTGGTCGTATGTGGAGATTGCGGGATATAGCCGTAGCATTCAATGCGTGGAGCGTCCTGGCGAGCTATGTTGTTAGTAACATCCTCGGCTGCTAGCAAAATAGCGCTCCATCCTGCCGGGCCCCCTGGATTTTTAATGCAAGCCCCATCAGTATAGGCTATGACACCTTGCCTTCCCAGTATTGCTCGCTCTTCAACGGGGATGCCGCGTAAAGCAGCCAGCACCGATTGCCATTCTAATGATTCATCGGCAAGATTCACAAGCCCCTCTGTTAGCACACAATCCTAAATCACAACTCGCGTCGCCCGGATGACGCCGCGTTTATTCTGTTTGCCCTCCACAACGATCTCTTCGCCTTCCTGCAAGCTCAATACAGCGGTTGGAGGGACATGTTCGCCTGTATGCTTTATTATTGTAGTATTGTCGTCAATACGCACGGCGACCGTCCTGGCTTCACCCGTACTGCGTTTTTCTGTGGTACCGGCAATGATGTACATCTGTTTTGCGTCGCGGTTTTGTGCTGCGCCAATGACGCTCACCTTGCGTCTATGCCCCACGAAAGCATCAATATGGCCTGCAGCAGCCTCGTATCGTGCTTCGGACTGCTGGTTGTATTCCTGAGATATATGTTGTGCTCCTGCTTCCACCTGTTCAGCACTCGTTGGATAAGCTCTATCATGATGGTGTTCGAACAGGGCATCGTTATAGGTAGATGGGATAGCTACTTGTAAAGCGCGAGGCATAGCCTCAAAACAATACGTTACCATCACCTGCTCTGCATGTTCCGTGCGCTGCAAGGCCTCGCGATCTGCTTTGCTCAGGTAATCTGTGAGCTTTACAGTGCTCCCATCTAGCTGCAGATCAATAGAGGCAGGAACGGTGATCGAGAGATGGCTGTCATGGAAATATTCAGCGGTCAGGTTAGCCGGTTTATGCCTGAGGAGTAGCGAAGCGATCTGCTGCATAGTTGTGAGGGGATCACCGGAGGTGATGACACAGATATCGAGGATGCCGTCGTCGATATAAGCTTCAGGAGTCATTTCCACAATGCTGGCATAACGGCGGGTGTTACTAACTACCACTTGTATAGCCTCCCCCTTCCAGAGTAATTCTCCATCCTGGCTTGTACCTCGTATCTCGATTGGAAAAGGATGCTGCCGGGGTAGCTCTTTTGCCGCCAGTAATCCCACAGCTATGGGTCCAAAGCGGTACTTCAATGGTTTAGAAAGATGCCCCATCACAGCAGCATCAAACCCCAATCCAGCCATCAGCAGGAAGTGATGTCTGGCCTTCGAGGATGGCTTGACCTTTCTGATGTCTTGCCGGTTGTCTCCTGTTGCGCCGGGAAGCGATTCTACCTCGATATGCCCAATATCAACCATGCGGGCCTCACTGCTGACCAGGGCCAGCGCTGCTTTGATGGGATCATGCGGTATGCCGATCTCAGTAGCCCAGACATTAGCTGTGCCGCCAGGAATCATGCCGGCAATGCTACGATGTTCCTGTGCATTCGTGATCCCATTGACAACCTGGTTTAATGTGCCATCGCCTCCATAAGCAATAACCAGGTCATAGCCTTTTTTTGCCGCTCGTTTTGCCAGCTTCATGGCGTGGCCGCCATATTCTTTAATAGCGATATCCGTATGCCAGCCTGCCGCCCACAGAACAGCAAGCACTCCGTTAATGTGCGCTAAATTTTGTCCGGCCCTTGGATTGATAATCAGGCAGGCTTTTTTCCCTCGCATCTAGAGTGCTCTCTTTCATGACACTTTGCGCAACTTCCAGATTTGCTCCATCGCTCATGTCCTTCTCCTCATCAGGACTAGTACTTTTTCATATAGGGCGCTGAAAGCTCTTCGTCAGTTTACCACACAGAAGGATTCTGATGGTTGCCAACCCATTCTCCATCGTGCTTGCAACCACATCCTAACCTGCAAGCTACAGGAAAATGGTATAAATAATAATAGATAGAACCACTTGCCACGTGGCGATTGGGACGGATCGAGCGTATCCTCAAAGTGCCAGAACCGGAATGGCCGGAACGTTATACATGCTCAACAGAGAAGGAGCCTACTTTGACCGATAACAATACCGAGTTGAATACCTTGAGAGAGCAGGCAGAAATACGCCATGAGATTGAAGCGGCGATTACGCGCATGTTTGCCCCTGAAGATGAAGGCCTGCGGGCCGCTTTGAATGGAGCGAAGCAGGCGGGCCTGCCAGAAATTCAGATTTCTCCTATCCAGGGAAAGCTGCTGCAACTGCTGGCGGCGCTCTGTAATGCGCATAAGATACTGGAAATCGGGTCGCTGGGCGGCTATAGCGGCATCTGGTTAGCTCGTGCGCTGCCTCCAGGTGGCCGCTTTATTACGCTGGAAGTGGATCCAGATCATGCCAGGATCGCAAGAAATTCTTTTGCCAAAGCGGGAGTAAGCGATCGGGCAGAGGTGCGCGTGGGGAAAGCGCTTGATCTGCTGCCCCAGTTGCAGGATGAAGCACCTTTCGATCTTGTGTTTATTGACGCCGATAAACCTCCATATCCGCAATACCTGGACTGGGCACTGCGCTTAACTCGACCTGGCAGCGTGATTGTGGCAGATAACACCGTACGCAACGGCACAGCATTTCGCGAACCGCAAGATGAGACGAGCGCCGGTATCGTGGAGTATAACAGGCGCATTGCCAGCGACCCACGCCTCGTCTCGCTGGTGCTGGCTATGGATAATGACTATACCGATGGCTTTGCTATCTCTGTGGTGAAGCAATGATACGGGGATGGCTAAAGAATAGAGCATTCGAGGGGCTTCACGAGTGTGCTTGCGCGTTGAGTTGCCTGTAGAGTTGCTGGAAAGACTGGCGAGCGCGCGATAACCGGCTACGCACGGCAGAGAGCGAATCCTGGAGAGCCTCGGCAATCTCCTGGTACGAGAGACCCTCTGCATCCAGTAAAAGACACATAGCTGAAGCGGTGGGAAGTTGTGCCAGCACGCGCTTAACCAGGTCGCGTTCCAGCACGCGGTCTTCAAATGGCTCATCACTGGTGAAATATGCTTCGCCAGGATCGTTTCCCCCGCCATTTTCATCATCTCCACTTAATGCGGCGAACGGCAGGAAGGTTATATGCTTGCGACGGCGCCATTCGCTACGCACCTGGTTGAGGGCAATACGATAGAGCCAGGGAGCGAAATGTAGTTCTTCTCCCTTCATGCGAGGCAGCGCGCGATATGCCGCGAGGAATGTTTCCTGGCAGAGATCTTGCGCCAGTTGCACATCTTGCGTCAGACTGTAAATCATACGCCTGATGCGCGGTTCATACATTGCGACCAGAGCTTCAAAAGCCGCTACTGACCCCCGGCACGCATCAATGATGAGCTTCGACTCATCTTCCACGCTGTTCATGTATTCCCCATTATTCGATTTAGCTTTCAATTGTAGTTGATGCAAGTCAAAAGACTCATCTATAGGTTTCGTTGGTTATACGTGTTTTACAAGTGATATCTCTCAATACAACAGAAGCATCTACCCATGTCATGCTGAGCCACCCTCTTCGGGGAAGAGGTAATAGCGAAGCATCTGTGTGCCCATCGAACGAGATCCTTCGCTTCGCTCAGGATGACATCTCCTTGTTTATAGCTAGCAATTACGGCACCGGTATTGTATCCCAGCCCGGCAATTGTACAGCGGTACGGTTATTGGGCGATGGGTACAATTCTGTTTGTTTATTTGTTGCCAGGTCATCAGACCATACATGATACGTGCCATCAGCGCCTGTTCCTTGCACAATCAGTGCGTGGCCATAAGGAGCCATGGCAATAAAGTTGTCGCATATCTGGTTCGGTACGTTCATTCTAGCGGGGCAGAGTGAGATCGCGCCCGGCGCAGCATTAGCCAGGAGCACCTGGTCTTGTTGAGGTGTTGCGCCAAGTTTGACAACCTGAAATTGCCCGTTGACCAGCCGCATGAAGAGCAGGGAATTGTCAGCAGCAAAGCCAATCGGCTCGCCAGCGCTGCGCAGGAGTTGCTGGTTTGACCCATCCACATTGACTGAGTAGAGGCCCATGTTGCTGGCAGAAGGAGCGCTGGCAAAGTATATTAAGCTCCCATCGGGGCTGAACCAGACATTGGGATTGATGCCATGCATAGAGATCACAGTTTGCACAACTCTGGTAGTAAGATTGATGCGATAGAGAAACTGGCCATTTCTATAGTACAGGTAACCATTGTGATAGGAGACAAGGGTATAGCCGTTAAGGGGAGAAAGGAAAGGCGATGATTGCCCTGTTAGCGTATCCACCTCTAGTATTCCCGTATTATTCGTCGCTATGAGTACATGCTGGCTATCCGGCATCCATATAGCATTCCCGGCATTTTGATCCGTCAATTCAAAAAAGAACCCTGTATTAGCTAGCGGCGTCAATAAGCGGGCATAATAGGTATGGCCACTGCTGGAGAACTGGTAGAGCAGGTCTTTGCCGTCTGGCGAGATGCCGTCAAAGGTGGCATTGGCCGGTATTGGCTGAGAACCCAGAGTCGTATGAGTCCCGCTCGCAAAATTATAATTCTCGATAGTGAGCTGGCTGCCATCGCTGGAAGGGACAGCGATCATCGAGAAATCCCACCCACCGTAAGGTAGCGTTGTCGCTGGTGATGGTGTTGCCGCCGGGGAAGAAGCCGGTGTAGGCGATGAGCTGGTTGTGGGCGAGGAGGGGTGCCCAGGCGTTGGCGAAAGAGCTACCGTTTTTTTGTTCGGGCCACCTGAGCCGGTGGAAGGCAAAAGACGATGGGTAAAGAGGCCAATGGCGCTAAGAATGATGATAGCAACCACCGCAACTGCCGCAATGTTTCTTAACCAGGCCTTTTCAGGACGGGAAGCAGAAGATGCCGTCCTTCCAGGTCCCCTCTTGCTGAGGCCCGGTATGATTGAGATATTGCTGTCCTGTCGCCGGAACCTTCTCACATCATTAGCATCTGGCTGCGGTCTTTTCTGGGCTTCATGGCGAATGGCGGTTTGAACCTGTGAGATAGTTGAGGGAACCTGTTGCTCTCCTTCTAGCAAGATCGCATGGAGAGCTGTTCGCTGCTGTGAACGCAGGCGGCGAGCCTGCGCAATGGCTGCGCTGCAACTAGGGCAGGATGGGATATGCTCCCTGAGCTGCTCGATGAGCTCCTGGTCGTGTGGGTCCTCATCAATGGGGGCAAATGTATCTAACGCATCAACGAAGCGCAGGCACTGGGCGCTAAGCGGGCAGGATGGTATTCTACGCATCTCTTCCTGCTCCATAGATGTTTCTCCTGCTAGATCGATCCTCTTTGCTTAAGCTGTTCCTATTTTATACCGAAACCCTGGCCCCCGCAAGGGAGGCCACTACATCTTCTGCCCCGAACGAGGAGACATGTAATGACTCCCTGGTGGGAGTCAGGCCTGCCCGGCTTCCCAATAAGTCCTAACTATTAGAATGCCTGGGCGGCTTAATTTGTTTCGCTCAATTGGGCCAAAATTCGTGGCGATTACCTCTGGACAAATAGCATTTTCTTATGTATACTCTATAGCAAGCAGGCAATAATAATTTGTTGCTTGATGATCCTCCACTAAGCCAGTATGCTAGAGACCTCTGGCATCTCCTGGTTGTCCTCACACAGACCACAAACAGCACCCCAGAAAGGAGTCCTCACATGATTGCCCTCTCGTCTCATGGTGAGATCGCAGATTTCCAGGACGTAGACCAGTTTCAACCAGGACACAGCGAATTTGAATGCGGCTTCTTCGCTGTGGCGATTGTCAAGGCTATGAACCAGGTAGGCAAGCCACCTACGCAGTCAGTTGCAGCTATGATCGCCGAGGCTGAGGACTGGTATGCGCAGTATAACGGCAACAACAGTGCCTCCAACGAAGCCGGTATGTCCCTGCAGCAGTTGTATGACCTGCTTACCCAGGTCGGCCTGCATTTCCAGGCCATTTCCCTCGATCTTGATTTGATTCGCGCCTGGATTCGTATTGGCTATCCAGTTATCATTGCCGGGGCCGAAACAGGCATGTACGATATTGGACTTGGTGACGTTGTGCCGTATCCCTGGCATCCTGCAGGCAATCACATGATCGTCATCACGGGCGTCACTGCCGATGGAAACTTCCTGGTACGCGACCCCGCAAATTGCACCGATCTATCCAATCCAGGTAGCCTGCGCCCCGGCCCGCGCATCTATGATGCCGGTAAATTGCAACTGGTATCGGCAACCGTTGTAGTGCCACCCTGGCTTCCAAGACCACCCGCAGGCTTTGATCCCCGTAAAGGCAATATTCTCCAGATTCCAGTGGGCTGGCAAGACGATGGCACAACGCTCACTGCGCCTAATGGTCATAGAGTTGTGCTCGGCTTTAGAGAATACATCCTTTCGCATGGCTGGGATGAGCATAACCTGCCGCTTGAAGAGGAAGTCTGGCTCGATCCGCTGGAAGAATCGAATCCTTCCCTCGGCGCAGGCTCACAGCAGGTCTTCAACTGGACAACACTGGAATGGACGCCCTCTCGCGGTGTCTTCGTCGCCTGGACAGGCCAGGAATTGATGAAAGTTCGCGCCGACAGGCAATCCCTCGAGGCCCGCATCGCCAGCGTAAAGAGCCAGCTACAAGCATTGCTGGCCAGCCTCTCATGACGCAATAATAATGAGGAGACAAACGATGATAGCAAATCAAAATACTACAGCTCAGGCAAAAACGGCGACATGGACTCGCTGGCACACGCTCAGCCTGATGGGCATCCTAGGGGCCATTGCGCTCGACGGCATTGTAGTTCCACTCACATACAGGTTATGGGCATGGCTCGGCATCCTGTTACTCTTAACTCTTTTTGCAGCGATTGCCGGAAACGGGGTAACGGGCTACTGGCGAGGCCTTTTCATCGATGAGCGGAACAAGATCAGTCTCTCGCGGGTGCAGGCAACGGCCTGGACGCTCCTGCTCCTCTCAGCCCTGCTGGCGGCTGCACTGGCGAACGTGCGCCTCGGGCAGGCCGATCCGCTGGCCATAGCTATCCCAACCGGCCTCTGGATCTTAATAGGTATTAGTGGCACCAGCATGGTCAGTGCGCCGCTGATCCTCAGTATGAAAAAGATACAGGCTGCTAACGGCAGTGAAATACAACGAACCTTGAGCCTGCTAGCCGGGCAGCAAGTAGATACCAGCAAGGTCACGAATCAGGGGCAGGTTGTAGTGAATACCAGCCCCGATAACGCTCGCTGGGCCGACCTGTTTACAGGCGAGGAGACAGGCAATGCGGCCCAGTTCGATCTGGGCAAGATCCAGATGTTCTACTTCACCTTCATCCTGGTGCTGGTCTATGGCGCCACTCTGGGCTTGCTCTTCGCCCGCCCGGTAATGATTATCACTGCCTTCCCGGACCTCAGCCCTGGTATGCTCACCCTCCTCGGCATCAGCCACGCTGCCTACCTCGTCAACAAGATCATCCCGCATAGTACGAGCTAGCCTTATTCGGGCAATTGCGCCAGCGACGATTTCACCTCGATGTAGCGGGCCAGGATAAAGACCAGGTCCGAGAGGCGATTGAGGTAGCGCACCACTTCGCCGTTCTGGATGACTCCATCGTGCAGCAACTTGACGGCTTTGCGTTCGGCACGGCGGATGATAGTGCGGGCAAGGTCGAGAGCAGCCCCATCAAGCGTATCTCCGGGAATGATGAATTTGTTGGGGATCTCGACCTCTTTTTTCAGTTCTTCCTCCACCTGCTCCAGGTGCTTCACGTGCTCCGCCGTCATACGAAAGCCCATCTTTTCGTAATGTTCAGGAGGGGTTGCCAGCTCAGCCATTAAAAGATAAAGTTCCTGCTGGATACGATAGATGATCTCCTTTACTTTTGGATCCTGCGCGGCGGCCCGTGCAAGGCCTAAAGCGGATGTTGCTTCATCGACCGTTCCAAAAGTATCGGGGCGCGGATCATATTTGGGAACCCGCTCTTCGCCTAGCAGCCCAGTATATCCTGTGTCCCCTGTGCCAGTAGTTACCTTTGCCATGCTCTTTATCCTCCTTGCAACTACGCCTTCTGGCCTTGTGAATGATAGCGATATGCCCGGCTCACGCGGCGCCAGTCCAGTTCTCGCCCACGCACCGGTCGCTCCTCGTCTAGTGGTTCAAGGCAATTCATGGAGAGAAAGCGCCTTCGTAAATTTGAGAGATCGATCTGCTCATCGATGGGGAAAAATGCCCGGTAGAGCAATGCCGCCTCTGCCAGCGTTAAGATGCCGTCGCCGGTGGCCGGTTCCTGGAGAATCCCGGTAGGCCCGCTTTCTCTACTCATGGGCCTGAATGCCTCTTCTCTCCACCACTCTATTTCCTTGTTAGCGCTCATTGATCCCATATCCGCCAGGTATTGCAAGACAATCTCTGGATTCCGTTGCACATAGGAACGTAGCGTGTGCAGCGCTGCTTGCAGTCCAGGCCGCACATCTGGATCGAGCTGGCGCTGGCCAGATTCAATCTCTGCTACAGGCACCCAGTTCACGTGCAAGCTCGGTACCGGGTGGGAATGGAGGTTAGGGCGGAGCTCATCACGATTCGCGCGTAACAAGATGCTGTGGATAAGGGAGATTGCTGCTCCCTGCTCGCTGCTGCCCCATACATGGACTTGCTGCTCCTGCCAGCCGGACTTCAACTGTAGGAGTTGCGCCTGTATGGGCCACATCAATACTGCCTCGATTGTTCGCTCTACAGCATCTGCTACCGATTCAGTGCCAAGCACAAGACGCATTGGTGGCCCCCACGGACCATCTCGTAGGAGAACCAATAAGCTCCAGTCACAGATGGCGAAGATCACAACATTCGCGGTGACAATTAAGCGGCGCGGGGCAGTGTCACGCGCAGGCGCCGGGGGGATCGATGTGCTTGTTCGAGATAGAGGGCTATTCATCAGGCTGCTCCAACGTGGTCCTGTACTCACCCGGCTTAAATCGGTATATCCGGCGTCTCCGACTTTACCTCATCTTTCTGTCCGCTTATCATCTGGGAGCTGCTGGTATTCCTCTGTCCAGGTTCGACTGAGGTGGGCAGCAAGTCGCTATGTAATTCTAGCAGGCGATGCACGCGCATGTACTCCTGGTCAAGCAGCAGGCGGAAGACCTGCTCGCAGACTGCCAGCGACTCTGCCGCAGTCGCTCGCGGTGAGGCTGTCAGGCTCCCAAGCATATCATGCCTCTTTGCAGTGCGAAAGAGCACATGCACCTTCTCTAACACTTCAGCAAACTCGGCATGTACCTGGTCATTCCAGCTTTGTGTTTCGACTACCGCAGCAGCCTTCTCCAGAAAACGCGTGCAGACCTTGAGCACTGTATTATATTCGTTTGTGCGAGCTTCCACGAGCGCCTGCAAGATGCGCTGCTCGTCAGCAGCATCGAGAGCCACTACACAAAAAATACTTGCTTCACCGCCCATCTCATGAACCTCATGGGCCAGTTGCCGGAATTGTTTCTCTACCTCTTCTGAAAAGGGGAGTAAATAGACGGAATTCTGAAGGGCGAATGCGCCGAGATTTTGTAATTTTCTCCAGACCCATACTCGTTTCTGTGAAGGCTCGCTAGGGACTTTATATGTCAACTGTAACCAGCGCATGCCGTCGCGCTCTAGCATGGATAACTGCTCCTCGAAGTTGATGTGTGTAACCTTTGTTACCGATTGTAGCTATCGTACTCCAACGTGCGAGTAAAGTCAAGCCGATTCGAGGTAGCTACTCACTTTTCTGCTGGGACACGCCAGTAACGACGATGCGCAAGGTCGTCTCCAGGCTGGTTTGCAGAGCTAGCAACCAGACCGGCAAATTGCAGGTTTTTCAGCGCCTCCAGCAAAAGACTAAGGCGCAGTTGATTAGGATGCACCTGCCAATGTAGCATGATGCCTTGCAGTTCTTGCAAGGTCACTCCATTGGTATCTGGTAATGCGGCTAGCACCATATCGGCGAGTTGTTGCTTAGATTTGCGTTGTGCAATCTGTTCCTGTGTTTCTCTGGATGAGTGCCCATTTAAGCCGGCCAGAAATTGTACTTCGAAGCGGCATTCTGGGGCTCCACGTTTCATACAGGTTCGCTCAATGATTTGTGCTCTCTCTCCAAAACGTTCAGCCGCTCCTTCGATTGCCCCGTACAGGACGGGGCACAGTTGCCGGTGACTGTCATAAATCAATATAAGCCCGTTCGGGTTGTTGAGAAGGGCCTCGAACCCAAAAACAGGGGGGGTTAATCCTTCTGGGGCCTTGCGCATTTGGGCGTGTGCCTTGCGCATCATGAGCAACAAATCACGCCCGCTATGAGCCTGAGCCAGTAAGTAAGCGCAAAGATGGCTCGTCAATCCATTGATCAGGAAATAGCGGCCGTACTCTCGTAAGAGGGCATCGGCTGGAAAATGCGCTAACTGGCTGGCTGCGCTTAAGCCGGCCAGCAATTGAGCATCGTCGTATACCCGGCTCGTGAGAGGGACAGTGGAGGCTGTTTCTCCTACTGCCTCCCGGTACAAATTAAGAAAATCGTTGCCAAATCGCTCGGCTAAATACTTTTCCCATGTGACAAAAATGATACCTTGCATGTCTACCCCTTCTAATGTCTACTTTTCACGGCTCCGAAGCCGCTTGCTTCCTCTGGCATAGCTATACTATGATAGCCCTTAGTAAGGATACATCCCTGTGGTGTTTCGAGCTTGCTTTTCGACTCAGCATACTCATGCTCATAAGCAAGAAAAGCAGACCAGTTTCCGCTCTGTATCTGTACCCGTTGGACTGAAAGCGCCACTACCCGCTCAGCGCCTGGCAGATTGCGTATCACGTCCTCTGATAAATCTACCAGTTCCAGGATGCGAGCGGAGCCAGAAATAGTGAGCGCAAGTTGAGATATAAAACTGGGAACGATGAGTGTTGCTCGTCCGGTTTCCAGAATATTTCCTATAGCCTTGAAAGCTCCGTTGCCGGCATAATCCGGCAGTAGTAGCGTCCCTCCACGGGAGGTAGTATCGGGAGGGAGCGTTACCAGGAAACCGGGTGCACCACCTCTATGGTTGACGGCGCAATGCCCCTTTTGATCGACTGTACAGAGATAGCAAAGCGCTTGCTCGGCGATGAAAGCTCTCATCACGTCGGTTAATGACGTTCTGTTAGTATTGCTGAGCAGTTCTTCTCTTTGCCAGGTCTGTTGTAAGGATGCTGCCCCAGGCGATGTAAGTCCAGCTACACGTGTCTTGATATATTTGGGACAGTGAAAGAAGGCTTGCCGGACATGCAGCAGTACCCAGATAGACCTGGGCGGAGAAAAGTAGTGTCTAAATTGTAATGTATCTTTGAACAGTAGTTCTGCCATACCCTGCACACATAGCCGTTCACGTGTGGGATGGCAGATAAAAAAAAGGGCAAGATGAGTAGGGCTGCTTGCAATAAGTGGTCGCTGTAACCTCTGTATAATCGGAGAAAACTCAAGATGTTTACTCAGCCGTAATAAGCAAGTATGTTCACCGGGCGTTTGCGCAAATCCTGGTTTTTCCAGGGCAAGTAAACCGCCAAGCTCTTGCTTGGCGTCCAGCCCGGCTATGACACAAAAAGCTCGCTGAGCAATAAACTCTTGAGCTTGTTCTGTAAGGTAGGGCTTTTTCTTTTGATCGAAAGCTTTACCGCTAGCGTGTGTTCCCCATCGTGTTCGCGCTTGCTGTTGGCCATGTGAAGGAGTAAGCTCTATATTCTCATAGCCCGCTTCCTGTTGTAGCAAATTCACACCCCTTTCGAGCATGTTCTATTCAAAAATACCTTCTAGAACTTCCCCCAGTGGTAAGTACAGTGAAGCTTTTTTTATCATAGACTATGAATGAAGCAATATGAATAAATTGGTACTTTTAGGCCGCGTTATTTTACATAATATGCACTACAAGATTGTAGGCATAATAGACATAAAAATAGGCACTATGGATCATCCATAGTGCCCTGATTCATGGTCTTTACCAACCAAGTTCGCTCATCATGGTAAAGACCATGTCAGGCCTCTACACCTTGCTGCTACGCCAGGCGCGAATCTGCTCTCCATGCTCGTCGAAATGGTGCCAGGTAGAGCCTTGAACCCAGGCCCGTACATAGCCATCCCACTGCTCCGGTGCAAGTGTAGAAAGGAAGCCAAGAAGCCTCTGGTGAGCACGTTCAAAGTGATCAATGGCTTCCTGGAGCGAATATGCCTGGAGTTCAGCTTCCCACTTGTCGTTGTAGGCCAGGAAGTCATTATATTTTTTATACTCTTCCGTAACCGTCTTATCGCGCATGTACGCTTGCAGGACATCCAGGCAAACTTCCTCCCAGCGCCCGATATGGGCCATGACATCCTTCACCGACCATTTGCCCACCGGGTGCTCGGCGATCAGATCGGCCTCACTCAGGCCGTAGATCGCGGTAGTAAGCGCTACCCGTGACGAGATGATATGCTCCAGTATTTCGGCTGGTGGTCGTGTATCTCTTGGCATGCTGTTGCTTCACCTCTTCCTTCCGGCTTAACTGACGTTTTCAAACACGGCTGCGATGCCCTGCCCGCCGCCGATACAGAGCGAAGCCACCCCGTATTTCAAATGCCGGCGTCGCAGCTCATACATCAGGGTAATTGTCAGGCGTGCGCCGCTGGCCGCCAGTGGATGCCCAATGGAGATGGCGCCACCATTGACGTTGGTCTTGTCGCGATCCAGCCCCAGCTCCTTCTCGACTGCGAGATACTGCGGTGAGAAAGCCTCGTTGACCTCGATGCGATCCATGTCATCCAGCTTCAAATCTGCCCGCTTGAGTGCCTGGCGGATAGCCGGAGCCGGGCCAATACCCATAATCTCTGGTGGGACGCCCACCACTCCCCACGAAACCAGGCGTGCCATAGGCTTGAAGCCATACTGCCGCACGGCATCACCGGTTGCCACGATCACGCAGGCGCCCGCATCGTTAATACCGCTCGCATTGCCCGGTGTAACGACGCCTCCCTTGCGGAAACGTGCAGGCAGTTTGGCCAGCGCTTCCAGAGAGGTATCGCGAATACCCTCATCCTGCGTGATTTCAACGGGATTGCCCTTACGATCCTTGACCGTCACAGGCACAATCTCTTCGGCGAGCCAGCCAGCCTGCTGAGCGCGGCGTGCCGTGACCTGGCTGCGCAGCGCGTATTCATCGACCTGCTCGCGCGAAATGTTATATTTCTCGGCCAGGTTCTCAGCGGTAATAGCCATGCCGCAGCCGACGTAGGTATCGATCAAGGCTTCCCACAGGCTATCCTCTAATTGGGGAGATTGCCCCAGTTTGTAGCCGAAGCGGGCGCCGCGCAGCACGTGGGGAGCCTGAGTCATATTTTCTCCGCCTCCGGCCAGCGCAATCTGCCCCTCGCCTAGAAGCAGCATTTGCGCTGCGCTCACAATCGCTTGCAACCCGGAGCCACACAGGCGATTGACCGTTAGCGCCGGTGTTTCAATTGGTAATCCCACCTTCAGCGCCACGTGCCGCGCAAAATAGATGGCATCCTTGCTGGTCTGGATGACATTACCCATGACCACTTGATCGATGAGCCTGGGGTCAACGCCGCTTCGCTCTATGGCTCCCTTCGCAGCGATAACGGCCAGGTCTATAGCGCTTACATCTGAGAGCGAGCCTTGTAGCACTCCTACCGGGGTTCTCGCTCCATCCAGAATATATATGTCTTGCTGCATCAATAGTTACCTCCTGTTTTTGACAAGACAGCTCTCTTACCTCATAAGTCTAACACTTATGTTAATGCCATCGCAAGGAACATAGAGTTCTTCGGCCTTCAGCAAGCTTGCAAAGCCCATTGCATATGTTATAATCTCTATTAAGTGGGCTATCTATGCATGCTCATGCATGATGTCATGCCATCTCATCAGTGTGCTAGTCTTTGACATGGAAAGAAAGGAGGGATGCTACTGGGCCTCTCTTCTTGGGGTGATTTAGGAAGGTGGGCCGATCAATCGGCGATGGCCACGATAAATGGGGCCCTACACTTCACTCACAAGGATGGAGAGCCTATCACCGTTTAACAAAACTTAGGATCGCATTATTTCCTTATCCATCGCCTTCGCAGGGCGATCTTGAAGTCGTCCACCCCTTTGTGGATGATGTATCCTACCTATCCCAGCAGGCGAGGCTGCCTGCAACAAGCGAACGTGCAGAGTAACCTCGTTACTCCTGGTTTGTACTTCGTGGTACAGTGTTAATGCTAGTCTTTGTATGAAAGGTGGGATCCTTTATGGCTCAAATTGCAACGGAACGTCCCGAACAACCTACAACCGTCGCCCCAGCAATAGCTAACCCTGCGCCTCTCGGTCTTAGCGGCTTCGCACTCACTACCTTCGTTCTTAGCATGTTGAACGCCGGGCTTTTCAAGTCTCCTGGCATTGTTATTGGCCTGGCGCTCTTCTATGGCGGCCTTGTCCAGCTCCTGGCAGGCATACAAGAGTTCAGGACAGGCAACACCTTTGGTGCTACTGCCTTCTGTTCGTATGGAGGGTTCTGGCTCTCCATCGGAGTTCTCTTTACACCTTCTTTCAATGCTACTACTTCTCCCGATTTCAGAATCGCGCTTGCCTGGTACCTGCTTGGATGGACCATCTTCACAGGCTGGATGTTCCTGGGGACTCTCAGAGCCAACCTGGCTCTTATGTCGGTGTTTTTGCTCTTGTTCGTGACCTACCTCTTGCTTGCCCTTGCGCAATTTCTCAATATCTCGATTCTGACCACTATTGGCGGATGGGTCGGCGTCGCTACCGCTGCGGCTGCATGGTATACGGCATTCGCCGGTGTCCTTGCTTCCACCAGGTCAGCATTCAAATTGCCGGTTTTCCCGATACCCTAGTATCACTTCAACCTGGGTTAAACCCGAAGGCCTCCGGCCCCAAACGTCTACAAGCAACGAGTGCGTGCCGGAGGCTTTCAGCTTGTATGACGCTTTCTCCCACAAAAGAAGCGCATGCTTTCACAGCAATTGACAGTGTTGTGCATGACATTTGAACACATCTAGAAAGGCAGGCTTGCTCATGGACCTGATCAGTCCGGTTGTGTATCGTTGGATTGAAGAGGCCAGGGAGGATCCGGAGGCATTCTGGGGGAGAGCGGCAGAACAATTGCCATGGTTCCGCAAATGGGATCGCGTCTTCGAGTGGACTCCTCCCACGTTTCGCTGGTTTATTGGAGGCCAGACGAACCTGGCATACAATGCGCTCGATTATCATGTCAAGCGCGGCTGGGGTGGGCATACCGCGCTAGTTTACCTCAACGAACGCGGCGAGCAGCGACTGTTTACCTATGCGCAATTGCTGCACGAGGTAGAGCAATTGGCGGCAGCACTGCGCGGGATGGGTATTCAGAAGGGCGACCGCATCACGATTTACATGCCGACATTTCCCGAGGCCATTATGCTGATGCTTGCTGCCGTGCGCATTGGCGCGATTCACGTCGTCGTATTTGCGGGTTTTGGCGCCCAGGCGTTGAGCAGCCGGATACAGGCCAGCGGCTCGCGCCTTGTTTTTACCGCCGATGTCACGTATCGCAAAGGCAAGAACACGCAACTCAAAGAGATCGTTGATGCAGCATTGGAGATAGATCGTGGGAGCGTCGAGCACGTGATCGTCCTGCACCGAACTACTGAGTCAGTCCCAATGCAGCCGGGGCGCGATATCACATGGCAGGAATTCCTTCGCGCCGCTGAAGGTCAATCGGGCGATTATGTGCCGATGGAGTCAAATGAACCGGCGTATATCCTGGCGACCTCAGGCACGACGGCCAGACCGAAGCTTGCCGTTCATACGCATGGCGGCTACCAGGTACATATCCATAGTATGGGACAGTGGGTGTTTGGATTGAAGCCAACCGATGTATGGTGGTCCACGTCGGATATTGGCTGGGTTGTCGGTCACAGCTACATTGTCTACTCTCCATTGATTGTTGGCGCAACGACGCTTGCCTATGAAGGAGCGATGGATTATCCCGGTCCCGAAGTATTCTGGCAGGTAGTGGAAGAATTTGGCGTCACGGGCGTCTTCACGTCCCCGACTGCCGCTCGACTGTTGATGAAGTATGGTGATGAACCTGCCCGGAAATTTGATCATTCCTCTCTTGAACGAGTCTTCTGTGCGGGTGAGGTGCTCAACGCTCCAGCATGGGAATGGTTGCAGAAAACTATCTTGCGCGATCGCGTGCCAGTGATTGACCACATGTGGCAGACTGAAACCGGCGGCCCCATTTTTGGCAATCCCTACGGACTTGGTATGCTCCCGATCAAACCCGGCTCGGCAACTATTGCGCTACCCGGCATCGAAGCAGAGGTGGTCTCGGTGCCGGATGGGAAGCCGCTGGGGCCGAACGAAAAGGGTGTCATGGTCCTCAAACGCCCCTTTCCCGGACTCATACCAGCCCTGTGGGGCGAGCCAGAGCGTTACGGTCGTGACTATTGGGGCATACTGCCGGGCGTGTATTACACGGGCGACTCGGCTGAGATCGACGAGGATGGGTATGTATGGTTCGCGGGTCGCGCCGACGAGATTCTCAATGTTGCAGGACACCGCATCGGCACGATAGAGGTCGAGACCGCCTTCTTGAAGCATCCCGCTGTGGCCGAAGCGGGCGTGACTGGTCGCCCTGATGAGCTGCGTGGCGAAGTGATTGCCGCGTTTATCGTGCTCAAGCAGGGATACCATCCTTCAGAAGCATTGCGCAAAGAGTTGCTCGATACGGTGCGCAATGAATTAGGTCCTGTTGCGGTCATTGGCGAAATCAATTTTGTGGGCACGCTGCCGAAGACGCGCAGTGGCAAGATCATGCGCCGCGTGCTGCGAGCAGTCACGCTCGATCGTGATCCCGGCGATATCTCGACTATCGAGGATGAAGGTTCAGTCGAAGAGGCCCGGCAGGCCTGGCACCAGTTGAAAGCGGATATGGCAAGGTAGCAAGGGTGTATGACGAAGGGCAAGCGCAAGGCCCCCGCCGCCACATCCACCTTGCCCCTTGCCCCTACAACTATGCTGTCTTTCCGAATTTAATGGCGGTCTTTGCGCTCTCTCGCACAAGCGGATCGGTATCCAGCCGTAAATGGTGCAAGGCTTCTTGCGCAGCCGGGCAGGATATGCGTGCCAGGACATGCGTTACCCTGCGACGGTGTTCAGCATCTGGATGCTTTGCCCAGCCCAGGGCTACCGGAAGCAGGTACTTCAGGATTGCCCTATCATCTAAGGTAGGCAGTTCAGCGAAAATGCCCAGCAGTATGTCCCGTGTTTCATCATCTGCATGTTCAAGCAAGGAGGCAAGCGGGTAAAACACCTCAAGTTTGGGCAGGGCTTCCCAGGTGTATGCCGGAGAGGGAGGACGGAAAGGCCAGAAACAATCGAAGATCAACCTGAGGTATGCTTTCTGCTCACCGGAAGGGGTATCATTTGAACAACGAATTGCTGCCGTAACGAGCGTTACAAAAATATCTTCCGGCTTTATGACCAGGCCGGCTTGCACAAACAGGCGTAGCCAGCCTGCTGCCTCTAAGCGTAATTGTTCGCTTGAGCCAGAGTGTACATGTACCGTGAGAGCATCAACTACGACCTGGCGTAGGAGCGCCTGTTCTTTTTGAGGCAGCTTCCAGAGGAGATCTTGCAACCTGTTGACTGCCCTGTTCAGTTGTCTTGAGGTGGTTGCCTCCTCTATCTGAACCATAAGCTCTGTTATTGAGCGCGGGGAAAGGCGGGCAGACAGCTTTCTAATATGCCGGGCAAACGTATGCATTGCAGTAATTGGTTTGTTCGAGTGCTCAAATGACAGGCTATTTGTAGTTTGACTCATCTATATGTGTCTCCAGGCCTACGATTGCTCTCGATACTCCTCTTTGTATAGTATACTACGTAATACATTGGTAAAAGTAACTGTTGTTACTAACTCTTTCGTCCTTTGAGCAAGATGAAGTCATTGGTAAAACTTTCCAGATGACCATCTGCACGCCGCACAACCTCAAAATAGCTTTGTACACGAGGACTACTCCCTAATATAAACTGTTCCAGCCGGGCTTTTTCGCCTGGCGCTAGCTGCGAGCGCGCCGTCCAGTCATCATAGTCATGCATCTTGCGGAAAAACCCCATGTGCTCCACGCGCAAGCCTGCCTGCTCAAAGAACGCTTGCCATTCTTCCGCTGTATATGACTGCCCATGTGAGGAATCGCGCCACTTTTCAACTGTATTGTCAAAGGCATCAAGTTCCGGATCGCTTGGAGCTATGGAATCGATCAGCAAGAATAAGCCGCCTGGCTTCAGCACACGCGCGACTTCTTTGACAGCTTGCGCTACATGCGGGAAATGATGCGGAGCAATGCGGCAGGTCACACGATCAAATATCTCATCCTCGAAAGGCAACTGCTCTGCATCCGCAACCTGAAACTCTGCATTCGTGATACCTTGTGAGAGCAAATATTCGCGAGCTTTTTCGAGCATGCGAGGCGTTAAATCCGTTACCATGATACGTCCCACATGTGGCGCTACGGCAAGCGCGGTATGCCCACCGCCTGTCGCAATGTCCAGAGCGTATTGTTGCCTGTCCCATTCTCCCAATTCGATCAGGCGCTCCAGGTCTTTGCCCGCTTTGTGGGAAAAGCTCGCTACATAACTTTCTGCTGTCCGTGAAAAATAATCCTGTACCTGCGTTTTGTGATTGGTTGCGTCCTGTTGTGTTGAATCGCTCATGCTGTTTAACTTCCTACTATTGGCAAAGGGCCGATGATGAATTTTTACAAACGAGATCGGCAAACCCAATGCCTCCCATGTCATGTTGAGCCCGTTCACTTCGCTCAGGGGAAACTCCGCGAAGGATCTCTGTTGGTGGGCATCGGATGCTTCGCTTCGCTCAGCATGACATGCCCTGTGCGTCTCGACGTTTGTGTGGCAAGTATGCTAATATAAGCTTGTCGTAATCTATTGTATCATCACCTGGATGGATGCTTTACGATGCCAGCACTCGAAGGCTCCGTTGAAAATATCGTTTTCCGCAATGAAGAGAATCACTATACCGTTGCTCGCTTTCGTCCCAATGATAGCGGGCGCTTATTCCGCGACGATCTGATGACGATTGTTGGCATGTTGCCAGGAATTCACGTTGGCGAGCTTTTACGGATCGAGGGCGAATGGGAAAAAGACCCCCGCTATGGCCGCCAGTTGCACGTTACCAGCTTTACCCAGCGCCTTCCAGCTTCCAGGGAAGGCATCATTCGCTACCTCAGCTCCGGCCTGATCAAAGGGATCGGGCCTAAAAAAGCAGAGTATATTGTGAATCACTTCGGCGAACAGACGCTGGCCATTATCGAACAGCAGCCGGAGCGGCTGAGCGAAGTCAAGGGCATCAGCAAAAAAGATCGCGATCAGATCATCAAAACCTGGGTTGAGCAAAGCGAAATCAAAGAACTGCACCTCTTTTTGCAGTCTCACGAAGTCTCTATGAACATTGCCACGCGCATCTACAAGCAGTATGGCAAAGAATCGATCAAAGTCATTCGGGAGAATCCCTACCAGTTGGCCCAGGATGTTTATGGAATCGGCTTTCGCACTGCTGACGATATTGCGGTCAAGCTCGGTTTGCCGCGTGATAGCGTTCCGCGCCTGGCCTCAGGGCTGAAATATGTGCTGGCGCAGGCGGCAAACGAGGATGGCCATTGCTTTTTGCCCGAAGGCGATTTACTTGAGAGCGCTTCGGCGATTCTCCAGGTGCCGTATGAGGCTCTGCTGCCCGCCATGGAACAACTGCGTAACGAGCGAGATGTCTTTATCGAGCCCCCTCTACCCATCGAGACGCTACAACGGCTGGAATCGCCGGGCGATGTAGAGCCTTCTATGGAAGATATCCCGCTCGAACTGTATGACGAATTCGCTACTCAACCCCAATCACGTGTCTACTTTGGCCCATTCTGGTATGCTGAAAGCGGCTCAGCTCGCCTCCTGCGCATTCTGATTCACTCGCCCAGCAGCCTTCCTCCGGTAAGCCAGCAGTTGTGGAATGCCGTTTTTGATCGCCTCAAGCAGAACCGCAATATGCACCTGACCGAAAAGCAGCGCGAGGCCGTGCAGACAGCCTACACGAAGAAAGTGAGCATTTTGACCGGCGGGCCGGGCACAGGGAAATCGACATCCCTGCGTGCCCTGCTGATGCTGCTGCGCAACCGCAAGGTTGATGTTGCCCTGGCGGCGCCGACGGGACGCGCAGCCAAGCGGCTCTCCGAGGCAAGCGGGGCGCAGGCGAAAACGCTGCACCGGCTCCTGGAATACGTTCCTCATGACAACACCTACCAGCGCAACGAGGAGAATCCACTGCCCTATCAGTTTGTTATCGTCGATGAATTCTCGATGGTTGATATTCTCCTCTTCTATCACCTGCTCAAAGCCTTGCCGCGCGAGGCTCACTTGCTGCTGGTGGGCGATGCCGATCAGTTGCCCTCTGTTGGCCCCGGCAATGTCTTGCGCGACCTGTTGAGGAGCGAAGCCATTCCTTCCGTGCGCCTGACGGAACTCTTTCGCCAGGCTAAACAGAGTAAGATCGTCGTCAATGCTCACCGCATCAACGCCGGCCAGATGCCCGACTTGAAAATCGAGGCCGCCAGCGATTTCTTTTTCATGCCAGAAGAAGACCCTGTGCGCGTGCAGCGCTTGATCCTTGACCTTGTGCAGCGCCGTCTTCCTGCTCGCTATGGCTTCAACCCCATGACCGATATCCAGGTGCTTTCACCCATGTACAAAGGGCCGGCAGGCGTCAATAGCCTGAACGAGGAGCTGCAGGCCAGGCTCAACCCCAGGGCCGTTGCCGAAATTGAATGGGGTGGGCGCGTTATCCGTGTGGGTGACAAGGTCATGCAGGTGCGCAATAACTACGACAAAGGCGTCTTTAACGGCGATACTGGCTGGGTCAGGAGCATCAACCGGGAAGATTCCACGCTCAAAGTTGAGTTCCTGGAAGAGGCCGGGCCGATGCTCGTCAGTTACGATTTTGCCGAACTGGATGAACTCATCTTAGCCTATGCTGTCACTGTCCATAAAAGCCAGGGCAGTGAGTATCCAGCAGTCGTATTGCCTCTCACCAGAGATCATGCCATGCTCCTCCAGCGCAACCTTCTCTATACCGCCATCACGCGAGCGAAGCGCCTGTGTGTTCTCGTTGGGCAGAAGCGGGCATTGGAGATCGCCGTCCGCAACAATCGCGTCGCACATCGCAATACCGGCCTCACCGAACGCCTGCGAAGCTGACGAAAAAGACTTGCCTAATTCCGACCTGTGAAGTAGAATATACGGGTAGAATACAAAGTTGATAAACTTTGTTATCAATAACGAGGCGCTGCCTCACACTCGTGTAGCCCCTCAATTTCGGAGTGGGCTAGTTACATAGAACATTCTATATTTAGGGAGGAGTTTGCAATGTCTGACACAGAGACAACCGCAACAGGAACCGGCTATGTCCATCCAGAAGTGCTCGTTGAGACAAGCTGGGTAGCTGACCATCTCAACGATCCAAACGTTCGCCTGATCGAAGCCGACGAAGACGTACTGCTGTACGAAGTCGGCCATATTCCAGGAGCGGTCAAGCTTGACTGGCATGTCGATGTACAGAACCCGGTCACCCGTGATTTTATCGATCAGAAGGGCTTCGAGCAGTTGATGAGCCGCTGGGGAGTCAGCAACGATACGACGATCGTTTTATATGGCGATAAGAATAACTGGTATGCCTGTTATTCGTTCTGGCTGTTCCGTATGTACGGCCACAAGAACTTGAAGATCATGAATGGTGGACGCCAGAAATGGGAGGCCGAAGGTCGCCCGATGACAAAGGAGGTTCCACATTTTGCTCCTACCACCTATCATGCCCAGCCAGCGGACGAGTCGATCCGCGCTTTCCGCGACGACGTAGCCAGCGGCTTGAGAGACCCGCGGCGTGGCCTGATCGACGTGCGTTCACCGCAGGAGTTCACCGGTGAATTGATCCACATGGTCAACTATCCACAGGAAGGCGCCCAGCGCGGCGGTCACATTCCCAGCGCACAGAATATTCCCTGGAGTACGGCTGCCAATCCTGACGGCACATTCAAGTCGCCCGAAGAACTTCGCCAGATTTACCAGTCAAAGGGCATTACACCCGATAAGGATATCATCACCTACTGCCGTATCGGTGAGCGTTCTGCCCATACCTGGTTTGTGCTCACCTACCTGCTCGGCTATCCACGTGTGCGCAACTACGATGGCTCCTGGACTGAATGGGGCAACCTGGTGCGCGCTCCTATCGAGAAGCCGTAAATGAAATGCTGGGGCGCAATAATCGTAATTGCGCCCCATGTTTTTGCCCTCGTGTTGTTGCTTATGCACGCGGCTCGTCTATATATCCTCTGTGGCTTACCCTTTGCAGGTAAAACAACGCTGGCGAAGCGCCTGGCGGAGCGCTTCGGCTTTGTGCATCTCGATATGGATCGGATCAACAGTATACTTGGTGTCGGATTGAATGGCGAGGCCATAACACCGGAGCAATGGGATAGAACCTATGCTGAATGTTACCGGCAACTGGAGGAGTATTTGCAGGCCGGGCAAACGGTGATTTTCGATACAGCAGCGTTTACCAGGGCGCAGCGAGATGAATTGCGCGCTATTGCCGGCAAGCGAAATGTACCCACACAGGTCATTTATCTCGCTATATCAGAGGAAGAGGCCAGGCGGCGTTGGCAGCAAAACAGAGTCACGCAACAAAGGTATGATGTGCGTGACGAAGATTTTGACCAGGTCGCGAGGCATTTCGAGCCGCCAGCGCCGGATGAACATGTGATTGTGTATGAGCCGCCGCAACCTCTTGATGATTGGATTCATCAGCACTTCTGAGTATGAATTTTGTGGGGGAGGGATGAATAGGTCGTAGGGCCGATGAATCGGCGCTGGGCGCGATAAATCGGCCCCTACATTCGGTTGCCGGTAACTTGCTCATACACCCATAAGGAATAGATGAAGACCGAGCTGCTGTTGTATACTATGAGCAAGGTTGCCGGGTGTGGTCAAGGTATCCCACGCCTATTGCATATGTTTTAGTTTGAGAGAGCACATATCTATGGATCGTCAAGAAGCCATCGAATTTTTAATGGATCACTATGAAAATCCGCGCAATTACGGGCCTTTGGAGCATGCAGATATCAGCCTGACTGGCGGGAACCCTGGTTGCGCCGACCGTATCGCTATTCATGCCTGTTTTGACAAGGACGGCAAGCTGGAGGACGTACGCTGGGAAGGCGAGGGCTGCACGATCAGCCGCGCCGCCGCTTCCTACGTGACGGAACTCGTGCAGGGAATGTCGGCAGAAGAAGTTGAAAGCATGAGCTTTGAGGACCTCATCGAACAGCTTGGTCGTGAGCTAGTGATGACACGCCCGACATGCGCAACTCTGGCTCTCGGCACACTGAAGCAGGGCGTTCACGAGTATCAGATGCGTAAATCTGCCGCAGAAACCCCTTGAGGGGCTCGTCTAACGAAGCTACACATTAAGGGCGATGAAATGTAGTGGCCTCCACAATGGAGGCCAGGCTTGTGGGGACCAGAGTTCTGTATACCATGCCTCTATAGCCCATACTTTACGCGCCATTCTGCCAGCAGGCGCAATGCTTGTCGCAGAAGTTCCTGGTGCGCCGGATCATTCAGCCAGCGGCTCACCCCTGAGGGATGTGGCAGGGGCAAAAGCAGCGTCCCATCTCGTTCCTCGAATGTCCCTATGATCTCCTCTAATCGCGCCTTGCCCAGAAACGCCTCAATAGCCATCGATCCTACCAGCAGGATAACTTTGGGACGTAAGAGGCGCATTTCGGCCTCAAGAAAGGGGCGGCAAAGCTCGACTTCCTGTGGCGATGGGCGCCGGTCTCCATTGCCCTTTGGACTGCGACCCGGATCGCAATGCGTGAGCGAACTCAGATAGGTATGCTCGTGCAGGTAGCGGGGAGGGAAGCCGGCCTGCTCCAGCCATTTTTGCAAGACACGCCCGGCAGGCCCGCTGAAGGGAATACCCTTTGCAACAGAGCGGTGCCCAGGAGCCTGCCCAATGACCAGGATTTTATCACCGGCACGCCCGCTCACGATGGGTTGGGCAACAGGAATGTAGCCATGCTCCTGGCAGAGGCGGCAGCTCTTAATGCGCTCCTGTAGAAGCGCGATCTCTCTTTGTTGCTGGCTCTTCAAGACTTCTGTCATTTTGCGAGGCTTGGCTTGACGTAATCATGCGTAAGGTGACGATACTTTCCCCGGTAATACATCAGGGGCAGTTTCTCATCGGCGTTATGGCTATTGGCTCCCGGCTCCTCGATCAAGGTAGCTCGCTGCAATCCCTCTTCGCCAGCAAAAGCAACGTATCCCATTGTGCCCATGGCCTCGACCTGCCCGAGAAAGATCACATGGTCTCCGCCTGGATATTCGGCCACGACGCGAGCATCGATAAAGGCCAGCACGTCATCAATGATAGGTGCCCCTGTGGCGGCAATATGATAACCGGCATGACAAAAATGTTCATATCGCTCTGGAGTTGAACCGGCGAAGCAGCGTGAGAGCCGCTCTTGCTCGGTGGTGAGCATATTGACTGCAAAAGCCCGGCTCTCGCGAATGAGCGGGAGGGTATGGCTCAGAAGATCGATACAGACCAGCACCAATGGAGGCTCAAGTGAAACTGAACAGAAGGCGTTGACAGTGATGCCTGCAACCCTTCCTTGACTGGAAGTAGTAACAACTGATACACCCGTTGCAAATTGACCCGCCACTTGCCGGAAGAAATCTTTTTCAATTGCCATGGAATAGATACCCTTTATCCGATAACGTTGGATACGTTTCTTATTTTTGTTTGTAGTATCATTCTAAGTAACTTTCTTGTCAACTGTACCTAAGTTCAGGATGCAGTTTTTACATGCACTTCGGTTGACATTTCCAATGCTGGTTACATATAATCCATAACATAATGTAACACCGGGTGGCTATGATTGCACGTGTCCGGCTTTTTGGAAGGCCGGGTCGTGCAACAGGCAGAATAGGGAAGCCGGTGAAAGTCCGGCACAGTCGCGCTACCGTGACTGGCGAGTAGCTTGCCTTCCAGGTATTCCCGATCTATCTTTCGAGAGACGAAAGCCGGGAAGCCTGGGGAAAAGCCACTGCTTCGAATGTGTAAGAGTGTTTCTTACATTGTTCGGGTGGGAAGGCAAGGCAAGCCGCGTTTGCAGCCAGGAGTCGGGAGACCTGCCCGGTGTGTGGAAGAACGACTCGCCGCGTGATCGGCAACTTCACGCGCGTTGTCGCCAGGCTCATGTTCCTTCGCGTAAGAGGAGCGAGCTACCGGGACATCGATAGCAATACATGCGCCTTCACTTGTCTTTGGTTGATCTCTCCACGCGAGGTGACAACGAGCGTTAGACTGTCCCGGAGGTTATAACTCATGCGCTCCTATGTCATCTCTTCTCGTATCGTAATGGTGTTGCTTCTGGCGTTGCTGCTCTTTCTAGCAGCCTGTGGGCAGACTTCGCCATCCGCCGCCGGCGGGACGCTGGCTCCTACGCCGACGCCTGCCCTGGATGCCTACGGCACGCCGATAGCGTTTCCTTCCAGAGCACCCCAGCGTATTATCTCGATGGTGCCAACGACCAGCGATATGCTGGCTGCCCTTCACCTGGATAAGAAAGTGGTCGCAGTAGATTCCTATACTGTCTATCCGCCAGATCTCGCCTCGCTGCCCAAAATCTCAACCTTTGGCAAGTATAACGTCGAGCAGATCGTTGCTCTCAAGCCCGATCTTGTTCTGAGCTACGGCCAGGATACGAAGCAATATGATTTTCAACTTGAGAAGCTGGGTGAGCATGTCGTAGACTTGCCTTCGACGAACCTGTCTGGCATTTTCCAGGAAATGCTGGTAGTAGGACGCCTCACATTTACACAAAATACCGCCCAGCAGGTAGTACACCAGCTCCAGCAGCAAGTAAATCAGATTAAGGCGGCTGTCGCGGGCACAACGGCTCCCACAGTACTGCTTGAACTGGATTACAGTAATCCTGCCGCTCCTTATGTCTTTGGCGGGGGCTCTTATGGAGATGAACTGCTGCAGGATGCCAACGGCATCAATATTTTCCATAACAATACAAGTAATGGAGGCTTCCCCCAGGTGACCAATGAAGCTATTATCAGCGCGAACCCGCAGGTGATCATCCTCACCGAAGAAATAGCCTATGGTGTCACTGTGGCTTCTGTGTACAGGCGGCCAAACTGGGAAAATATAGCGGCAGTAAAAGATCATCGCGTCTATCAAATTGGTCCCAGCCTGATAGGGCATCCAGGGCCGCGCACGGTGCAATGGTTACAATGCCTGGCCCAGGTGCTCCACCCGGACAAATTCACGACACCTTTGCCATCGTATTGCGCCGCCACCGATTAGGCAAGCTGCGGAGGCAAGAGCATGACCATCAAGAACACGGCTATTGAGACGGCAAGCCGCAGGCGATCAGTCACCGCCTTATGGCGCCAGTTGCAGGGCTACTTTGTTTTTCCGCTCCTGAGCCTGACGCTGCTGGTTACCATTCTTATAGCCGTGAGCTTTGGTTCGACGCCCATTCCGGTTAGCACCATTGCGCAGGTTTTGCTCAATGGCACAGGCCTGTTTCATTTTGCCCGGCACTGGGATCCAACTACCGAGCTGATTATATGGCAGATACGCATGCCTGTTGTCATCGGTGCCGCCCTGGTTGGCGCTGCCCTTGCTGTCGCGGGCGCTCTCTTCCAGGGCATGTTGCGCAATCCCCTGGCCGATCCCTTTCTGATCGGCACCTCATCAGGCGCGGCGTTAGGGGCAACCGTCGCCTTTGTGCTCCCACTTGACACTGTATATGGCGCGCTTTTCCCCATCACTCCTATCTTCGCGTTTATCGGCGCAATGCTGGCTGTGCTGTTCGTCTATGCCATTGCTCGTACCGGCAGTCATACCCCAGTCGTAACTTTGCTGTTAGCTGGCGTGGTGGTCAATGCTGTCCTGGTTGCTCTCCAGACCCTCATCTTAACACTCAGCCAGTTCTCCAACCTTGGCCTGCAGGCCCTTTTCAACTGGGTTTCCGGGGGGATAGCTGTGACAAGCTGGCCACCGGTCTTTGTCGTAGGCGGCATTATCCTTGCCGGTATCATCGTCTCTCTCGCTCTTGCCGGCGGGCTGGATGCTTTTGCCTTAGGCGAGGAGGGTGCAGCGCATCTGGGCCTGCATGTTGAGCGCCGCAAGTTCATCATCATTATGCTGGGCTCGCTGCTGACCTCGGCAGCCGTCTCGATCAGCGGCTTGATTGGTTTCGTTGGCCTGATCATTCCTCATGCCATGCGCCTCTTGCTGGGGCCAGGCCATCGCCAGCTATTACCGGCGTCGGCGCTGGCTGGCGCTATCTTTCTCACGCTGGCCGATGTGCTGGCGCGCACTGTTATTGCACCGGCTGTATTACCTGTTGGCATCTTCACAGCCCTCGTAGGTGCTCCCTTTTTCCTCTTCCTGCTCAGGAGAAGTAAGCGAGAATACCGATGGTGATTGATAAATCTCTTCTCCTGTATGTTGACGGTGTAACATTTGGTTATGAGCGAGAGCCGCTTTTGTACGATGTTCGCCAGCAGGTCTCTGCTGGCGAAATGGTGGGCCTGCTTGGACCGAATGGCTCCGGCAAGACCACCCTGCTTCGCCTCATCAGCGGTGTCTTGCGTCCTCAAAAGGGACGGGTGCTATTCGAGGGTCGTGACCTGAGTCAATGGGGCAGGCGTGGCATTGCTCAGCGTATTGCGGTCGTGCCACAGGAGCTCTACATGCCGTTTGCCTTTACCGTTGAGCAGATGGTGAGCCTGGGGCGCACGCCCTTCATACATTTCCTCGGCTCGCCCACAAAGCGCGACCGGCAAGTCGTGCAGAACGCTATGCAGGCTGCTGATATTGCGCCACTGGCTCAACGCGTCTTTAATGAGCTGAGCGGTGGCGAGCGGCAGCGCGTACTGATCGCTATGGCGCTGGCCCAGGAGCCCAAACTGCTCCTCTTAGATGAACCGACTGCACACCTCGACATAAAATACCAGGTTGAAACGCTGGAATTAGTGCAGCACCTGAATCGCGAACTCGGCGTGACAGTCATTGCCGCTATGCATGATCTGAACCTTGCAGCCCGTTACTTCCCGCGCCTCTTGCTATTTCAACGCGGTATCGTGGCCGATGCTGGTCCGGCTGAAGTCTTGCAGCCAGAACTCTTAAGCCGCGTTTATGGCATCAATGTTCAGGTCGGCATCTTGCGTGGCGCCGAGCACATCAGTGTCTTGCCGCCGGGTGTGACCGCGCCCGAGGATGACGAGGGCAGAGTTGTCCAGCCAAAGGTTCATGTTATAGCAGGCGGCGGTTCGGGCGAGCTCATTATGCGCGGGCTGGCAGATGTGCATATCCCTTTTGTCGCCGGGGCGCTCAATGTCGGCGATAGTGATCATATGCTCGCCTTGCGTCTTGCCAGCAAAGTGCTTACCGAGCAACCTTATGCATCTATTTCACCCTCTGTGGCAGCAGAGGTGCGGGCAAGTCTCGCCCAGGTATCTATATTAATCGTCTGTCCCATGCCGATTGGCCCCGGCAATCTTATCTTGCTACAAGAAGCTGTAAAGGCAGCGCGGCAGGGATTACCGGTTGTCTTATTTGTCCCTGCTCAAACTCAACGAGAGGATTCCAGTGTACAGGGTGAATCAAAGATGATGGGCAGAGATAAGATGTCATATGCTGATATGGCAACTCGCGATTATACAGGTGGCGAAGGTGTTAAAGCTCTGGAAGCGCTTCTCCAGTCAGGGGCCTTTGTTGCGACATCGGTTAGCGAGGCTATTGAGATTGCCAGGCAACACATCTAAATAGCCATAATATCGAACATCTTGCATTTTCTCCTCAACTCATGCATAATGCACGAAAACTGTTGTGGGAGATTTGTTATCTATGTTAGCAAAAGTACAAAGTTGTGCAGTTATTGGCCTGGAGGGCGCTCTTGTCGAGGTGGAGGTCGATCTCTCAAATGGTCTTGCCGCTTTCACTATTGTTGGACTGCCGGATGCCGCTGTGAACGAGTCGCGAGAACGGGTGCGCTCGGCTATCAGGAATAGCGGCTGCCTATTTCCCTACAAGCGTATCACGGTAAACCTCGCGCCAGCCGATTTACGCAAGGAGGGACCAGCCTATGACCTACCTATCGCTATCGGCATTTTGCTTGCCTCCGGCCAGATCAATCCCGACGTGCAGCTCGGGGACTATCTCTTCCTGGGAGAACTCTCTCTGGATGGAGGCCTGCGCCATACGAACGGTATTTTGCCCATGGTGGCCCTGGCATGCGAGAAACAGGTCAAAACCGTCTTTGTACCTGCAGAAGATGCTCTGGAGGCTGCGCTCATTCGCGGAGTCGCTATTTATCCCGTGGAGACGCTTACTCAGTTGATTGCTCATCTCAATGGCGAGCGGCAGATCGAGCCATATATGGCCGATCCGCGCATCCTGGAACACGTTGATGCCATCGCCTATGGCCATGATATGGCGGCTGTACGTGGACAGGAACACGTCAAGCGTGCTTTAGAGGTTGCCGCAAGTGGGGGGCACAACATTCTGATGAGTGGTCCTCCCGGCTCCGGCAAGACGCTGCTCGCCCGCTCTGTGCCTTCCATTCTTCCTCGTATGACCATCGAAGAAGCCCTGGAAGTCACCAAGATTTATAGTGTGAGCGGGATGCTTCCGGCAGATATGCCGCTTGTGCTGCAACGACCCTTCCGTGCGCCGCACCATACCATTAGCCATGCAGGCCTGGTGGGAGGTGGGCGCATCCCTCGCCCCGGCGAGATCAGCCTGGCCCATCGCGGTGTGCTTTTCCTGGATGAGTTGCCCGAATTTGGGCAGAACGTGCTGGAAGTGCTACGCCAGCCTCTTGAGGACAAAGTAGTGACGATCTCACGAGCGCAGGGCACGATTACCTATCCTGCCAACTTCATGCTGATTTCTTCAATGAATCCTTGCCCTTGTGGCTTCTATTCCGATCCCGTCAAAGAGTGTACCTGCTCGGCCACAGCCATCGCTCGTTACCAGAAACGCATCAGCGGCCCCCTGCTCGACCGCATCGATATTCACATCGAAGTACCCCGCGTCGATTACGAGAAGCTGGCTGACAAGCGGAGTGTAGAGAACTCAGAGGCGATCCGCAAACGAGTGCAGGCAGCACGTGAACGGCAACTACAACGGTTAACTGATACCAGGCTTACCTGTAACGCCGAAATGGGGCCGACCGAAGTGCGCCAGTTTTGCCAGACGGATGCCTCCGGCGAAAAACTGCTCAAGGCGGCGATGCAGCAGCTACACCTGTCAGCAAGGGCTTATCACCGTGTCCTCAAGCTGGCCAGAACGATAGCCGATCTGGCGGAAAGCGAGATGATCCTGGCCAATCATATTGCTGAAGCTATCCAGTATCGACCGAGAGTAGGGATATGAGCTTGCGGTCTGTTTTTCATATAGTTATTAGCCGCTGAAGCTGGCTTGAGGGGGTCGAGCACTTCACTATCAAGTATCAAGCAGAGGACAATAGCATAGTGTGTAGGAGCTGCGAGGTTAGTGAAAGCGCCTACGCGTGAACCTATAGCTCATGTATATCCTGATTTTCTCTTCTGAGGGTATGATCCAAATATTCTATTTGGAATAGCGTACCTGAGATGAGCCAGGTTGGACCAACATATGGCCGAATCAGTAACTCTGCCGCAAGGCAAAGGTCGTCGCCTGGATTCCACTGAACGCCATTATCGCGAACCCATACTAGCGATCTATTCCCTAAAATCGCTTGATCTGGTCGGCATAGGAGTTCTGCAATGGTTGAGGGATGCTTCCCCAAAACCTTTCCTATATTCTGGCTCACTTGTACAATACTTTCCCCATTATACGTATGAAAACTGGCTATAAGCCCATCAAGTAAGGGCTTGATCAAACTGGCGACGTTCACTGTCTTCTCAGAAGGTGCCATGATTGTCATTTTTAGACCAAAGTGTGAAAGAGAGTTTGCAGGGATATGATGCACTTCAACCTGGCTGGTTCTGAAAGAGTACCAGATAGAAGCAGGATTTACTGCCGAGGTAAGGTGTGGGACTTCCACATTGTTCCATTGTGCTAATTTCTGAGCGGTCTGCCAATATGAGAAGCCGGCATGAACATCTGCGATGGCATAGCGGTGATAGTGAAGAGAACCTGGAAGTGGCTGCGGTGGCTCTGGGACTGAAAAAGAACGTGTAAACGTCAAGAGCATAGGCACTCCCCCATATTAAGTGTGCCTGCTTGCTGTCTGTGGATTGGTCAAGACCAGGGAGGTTTCCTGAGGAGGATTTGCTTCAGGTGGGAGAGGCGAAGCGCGGGGATTACTGGAAGACCTGAGGAGCGTAGCGCTCAAGATCGTCTTTCAGCCCACTCGTTCGCCAGGAATGGCCCATGAAGAGCAATGGAATATAGTGGTAGATATCGTAAGGGCTCTCGCCTTTCCGTCCCAGCATAGCTGCAGCCCCTCTGGTGCTCTGCATAGCCGGGCGATGTTCCCGGATGCTATTTGCAATTGGCATGATCTGAGGTGCCTCGCGCAGTTGCAGAGCATCGTACCTCCTCCAATATGGAGGGTTGGTGATACGAGAGATATTCTCCCAGGGAGAGAAAACCGTGTGGCCTGTGTAAGTGAAAATGATTCCTTCCTGCCCAGTGATCAGGAAATGCTGCTTTGCCGTTCGCCTGAGAATAAAGCCGAGCACGGCGAGAAATAACGCCACGCCGACACATGCTAGGAAGAGGCCAATGTCACGTTTCACAACGAGAGCAACGATGGCCAAAGCTGCCAAGGCGACAGCTAGAAACAGGACATAGCCGAATACAATTTTTTGGACAGAGCCACCCGTATAGACGTGGGGCCGAGTGAGCAGGTTCGAGAGATTTTGGGAGAATTCCACTTTTCCTCCTTCATGAATAGACCGTTGGAGTAATTCACGCTCTACCTGGAACACGCGAAAGGAAGTTTGATGGCTTCGTCATGCTAGCGAGTAGATGCAGAGCATGCTGATTAACCAACGCGATGTGCAAGGTTACTTGCCAAAGCAAGAGGCTCATCTCGAAAAAAGTGAGGTTGCTTGCTTTTGGCGAGAAGTGGATGTGCAATGGGAGAAAGAGGAACAACGGAGCAGGTCAAGGAGAGCGGAGAAGGGAGCAGTTAGGCGCGGCGCAGGACGTGCAGGCGTAAGAGGTCAAAATTGGCGCGACCGAACATCAGCCGCTTTTGCAGTTTTAAGCAGTTGACCTGCGCTTCCACGGGACCATTACTCCACTGGGAAGTGAAGGCGGCGCGCACAGCGGCAAAATCATGCCGGATGCCGTGAGCAAAGCTCATGAGTTCGCGAATGCCACTCTGCTCGGCTTGTGCCAGCCAGCTCTCCAGGTCCGTGTCTCGATGGTCGGCCAGCATCGAGACGAAGGCTTGAGTCAGCTCATAGGCGCGGTCGAGACCAGCATGAGCCGCGCGGATGCGGGCGATTTGCCCTCGTTGCTTCTCATCCAGCTTCACGGCTTGACTCACATACAGCCAGGAGGCCCGCGCTGGGGACAGGCGGCGTTTCACGCACGGTTTGGGGACAGGATCGGCGGGTCCATTGACGCTGGCCCCATCCGCAGACAGTTCCAGCGAGGCTGAGTTTCCCGCAGCCCGATGCTGCTTGCGCACGCTGGACATGAAGAGGCGAAACAAGGCCACCGAGCCAGTGTAGCCACGTGCTTTGACTTCCGAGTAGAGCTGGGAGCCATTCCAACATCCCGCCTTCCAGCGCTCCAGGATGTAGGGCTTGTAGGGATCGAGAATGCTTCCTTGATACGCCGCTCTGCTTCGCTCGGGAAAGGACTTGGCGACCAGAAATTTCCGCACCGTCTGTCGGGACAGGTGCAGCCGGCGTGCAATCTCTCGCTGGGAGATGGCCTGCTGATGGAGCGTCCGCACGGCCTCATAGCGGGCGTAACGATTGGCGCGCGACACCTGGCTAGGAGACAAGGCCTCCTGACCATTCACTGACCTGGTGGGCAAGTGGCGTGGCTCCGATGACATCGACCGCCAATGCTTCTCGGGCTCGTCTGGTTTGGGCGCGTCTGCGAGTCTACGCTCCGCTTGTTTTCCCCGGGCCCGCAGCGGAATGCCGTCGGAAGCATCCTCCTCCACTTCCGGTAAGACCTTCTGCTTGCGCGCCATTCAGTTCTTTGAGCCCATCACGCAGGTTTTTCACCAGATGGAATCTGTCCGCAATCTGCTGCGCTTGTGGAGCGCCTTTCCTGGCCGCTGCGGCGTACTCTCCTCCTCGATCGCGGCTGATGACCTCGATTTCTGGTTTTAACCATACTACGGAAAGACAGCGTAGAGATACACAACAAGCCATGTACCCCTACGAAGTGGTAGTTTGTACCCTTCCTTGCTACCCGCCAGATTTTTCCTTGAACTTGTGAAGCTGAGCCTCCGCAGCTTCAGCCCGCAGCCGCCAGGTGAGCGCCTCATCTTGTTGCCCAAGCCAGCGTTCTCGCTGCTCGGCCAACGTTCGCTCGGCGGCAATCAAACGCTCGGCCAGTGCTTCCTTACTCATACGCAGATAGCGCTGACGTACCCGCTGCTCGTTCCGGCCAGGCTTGACCACACTTGGTGACGATGTCAGCGTCACGACTAGAGGTTTGGCTCTCTTTCGAGGCTCGCCTCGCCAGCTTCGATGTTGCTCGTAGTAGGCCCTGGCCTGCTGATTGTCAAGGATCGCACTCTCGGAGATGCCTCGATGGTCTGGGTCTAGCTCTTTCGATTTGAGCGCAATGGTGGAGAGCGAGACCCGCTGGTTGTCCTTGAGGAGCGCATCCACACTTCGTCTCACCAACTGAATGGTCCGTTGTCTCAGTGGTTCATACACGGACGCTTCGAGCCAGGGATGAGCTGGTTGCCCCTCAAAGCTACTTGCTCGTTCTCGGTTGGATCTGGATGAGTGTCTGGCGTTTTTCGTCTTGTTGATAGGCGGCAATTTGTTCCATCTCCTTGAGTTCCAATTCACACGCTCGGATAAGCTGTTTCATTTTTTCGGTTTCCAGGACCAATTCTTCGTGTTCATAGTAGGAGAGACGTTCTCTGGCCCAACGCAGTTTTTCTTCCACCTGATAGCGTTTTGCAGGGTCTGGGGCTTTGGCAGGGCAGTGAATACAATCAAACTGGTTGGGGCACGAGATATCAAGGGTGCATTCGCCTCCACAGACAGGCACCAGCATCCCCACTCGCTTGAGCGCGCTCTCCGCCAAGGTGCGGATCTCCTGCGGAGAGCGCAAGATGGCCTCGCGGACTTGAATCCGGGCGGCCAGGCGACTGACAAACGAAGCGTGTTCCTCTGCCACCATCCCTGGAGTTTTCTTGCTGTAGTAATCGGTCACCTCCAGATTTTTTTGTTTGAGCCACTCGGCAACCAAGTCGAGAGGAACCCCTTCGATCTGCACCGCATAGGTGGCGAAGGCATGACGAAGCAGGTGCGCTTTGATGGTGACGGGCTTCCCATCGCTACCGGTGAAAATCATGCCATGCAGCAAAAAGCGAAGACAGGCGGTAATGGTATTCCCATTTAAATGCTGAGAGCAATACTGAAACAGATAGGGTGCTGGACCGAAGCGATGGCTTCGTCCCTCGTTTGGAGCAAAAGGCACATGAGGAAGGGCTTCCCCTGGCTGAAGTCGATAATGTTCACTGAGCATGTGGCAGACTTTCTCCACAAGCCGAATGGTTTCTTTGCCCACCGCGTAGTTATGCAGGGTCAAGCTCCGCTCCCCTTTGGGAATCAACCGAAAGAGATAGCGAATCCGAGGCGACTGGTCGGCTGATCGGACGGGGGGATCATCAACCAACTGAACCAGGCAGGAACGCGAAATGTTCATCTGAAGCAGCTCATTCATCCGCATCCCCGTCGTGGTCAGGACATCTAAGGCGAGCAGTCCAAAGAGCGTGGAAACATAGAGCGATTCGACGGGAATGAGAACTCCTTGCGCTTTCTCCTGGGCTCCACTCAGGAAGAGTCCGTCACTGCTGGAACCAGGATTTGTCCCATCGGTCCAGCACAAGATGCCTGCCGTCTGGCTGTTAAAAGGAGCGGTCGCGGTTTCATCTCCCTCTTCTCCGTATCCCCACGCGCGTAACCAGGCTTGTCGGCTGGCGATCTCCTCTGAGGTGCCATGTCGAGGACCCTGAGCAAGCATATTGCGTTTGAGCAGTTCAGTAAACCACCACTCCTCAACAGGAGCAGTATCAGCTAGTCGCTCGATTTTGACACACTCAAGGAACAAGCCATTGAGTGCCTCAGAGAATTGCTCGATCTGCCGGTTAAGACGGCTGCGTGCCATCCGATGGTGATACTGCTCCGCATGAGCCTGGACAAAGCTGTACCGATCCCAGATCGTGAAGTGAAGCCGTTCCACTGGGGGCTCTCCCTCTTCGTAGCTGAAATCAAGGGGAAGGTTGGAGCGATCTGGCAAGACCTGTGCTACAGCCTGCCGATAGGCGGTTCGTAACCGGGCCAGTTTGTTGAAACGGAGATGTGCTTCGGCTCGCATCTGAGCAAATTGGGGAACAATGGCTTCCGTTTCCCGCTTTCGGCTTTGCTGTTGTCGAGCTTCAATCGCTTTTTTGGAGATAATCCCTTCGACCAGAAGCGGATTGGCCAATGGAAGCACAAAGCGCCGGTAGCGGTCCTGCAGATCAGGAGGCAGGGACGTGAACCAATTCCAGACATGGGTGGTCGAGCTAGTATACTTGCGCAGGAATTGAAAGCGAGTGTATTCGCTCTCTGTAGAGACCACCTCCGCTTTGAGATAGCGTGGTAAATGGGTATCAGCATGCCACTCCTCACCGTTTTCGAGTCTGAGGGCGGGGAAGAGTCGGCTGAATCCCACATGCAGATGGCGTACCGCAAATTCAACGGTTCGCACATCTTGCCGACGAGCTGCCAACACTGCTGCAATGAGGGTGAGATGATTTCCCCAAGGCGACCTAACGACATGTGCCAGCAAATATCGAACAATCCGTTCGTGGACAGCAGGCCATTCTCCGCCTGTTTTGGGGGCATGCAGCACCTCTGGAGCCACATGCTCGGCCAGACTTTCCCAGGTACAGCCATCGTAGGGATTCGGTCTTTTCCCTCTCATAGCTACGCCTCCCCTGCCAGTCCGTAGATAAACGAGAGATCGGGCTCCTGCAGGTACTCCCGCTCTTCGAGAGCAGATGGGGCCTGGAGTCTTGTTTCTGACTGTGATGGGGCAGCCAAGGAGTTTTTTCGCTTCTGCTGCTCTCTCTCCTTCAAACAAGTTTGCACCTGGGTATGGAGGCCATCGAGAAATCGGTCATGGGTCTCGCGATCCAAACTTTGCTCAAAGTAATGTTCATAGACGGAGAGCGTCTCTGGACTTCTCCATTTCATGTACTCAACTAGACCCCGGAGCCGTCGTTTGATCTCTGCTTCGTTCTTCGCCGTTTCGTAAATATCCCGAACAGCCCCTGTGACCAGCCAGTGTCGCGCTTGATGGACATCGGCTTCGATCCCAGCCGCCTGGCAGGCAGGATTCCAGTAATGTTCTCGATACGCCTTTGCAGTGAGTTGTGTCCCCTGAAGAGTTAAAAACACGGGAATGGTCGAGAGGTCAAGCAGTTTCCGTTTCGCCAGATCGAGGTAGGTCGCCAGATCATAGCCTGCTTTGTCAAAACGAATACGCTCCTGATCAAAGTAGCGCTTGAGCAGTACCACCGTTTCCTCATGAAAACTGATCACTTTTGTTCGTCTCCCGAAACTCCCCTTGTTGAATGCCTGGGCTTTTGTGTGAGTGCCCAGCACAACCCAGTCGCTGAGCATGAGGCCACAGATCTCGGAAATGCGTGCGCCTGTTTCAAAAAGCAGCCAGGTCACGACCTCATCGCGCTGCCGTGTCTGTTTCAACAACAGGTGCTTTCCACCTCGCAGGATGAGTCCGGGGAACGTCGGGTCAGCAATGATCTGTGGTGTCCATTCTTCATGCTCCAACTTGTAGTAATTGTCCGAGAGACGATGAGTCGGGCGCTGACGTTTTTCGACGACACCGCTCTCGTCGGGCATGCGAGGAAATGCCCCCTCCGGTTCCTGCCGGTCAAGAACCATCTCAACCGCAGCAATGGTTGCACTCATGGAGTCAATCAAGGGATTGGGGTAAGCGTAGTTCCCTCCCTCTCGCATGATCTGGTAAAACAACTTCAACGCGGCCAAAAAGATCCGCAGACTACTGCGTGTGCCGTCGGTCAATACCACATATTTCCAGCCATCTCGGTGCGGCTGCACTTTACACTGGAGTTTCTGGATCAGGTAATCTTCGACGGCTTGCCGAATGCGCCCCGGAGCATCATTCCAACACACTCCCGCACGAATTTGCCAGGGGTCTGTCTCCAGGTACGTAAAAAAAGGAAGCATGGCATACAGATAGACTTGAACGGTCTTTTGGCTCACACGAGCACAGGCTTCTTTGCCGAAGCGTGTCAAGGAAATATGTAACCGATCAGAGCAATCAAACACGAGAAACGGGTGCTGATGCTCACTGCCTTGAGGCCGTGGAACAAACCAATATGAAGAAGTCATTCCCACACTTGCCACCTTTTCACACAGACTCTCTACTGACTTCCAGTGTACAGCTAGATGGCCTTAACACCAAGAGGCAAGGACTTCTTTCTTACAAAGGGGTTTACTAAATGATGGGCGAGCAGCCAGGTCGTGAGCGGGTCCTCCTGGCGATCGGGAAGGAGTTCGATTGGGCAGCGCTTCTCGAGATCCACCAGGAGCGTGCCGTAGGTCTGGCCTTTTTTCCACGCCCAATCATCCACGCCAAGGATGCGGACCGATGACGGAACGGGGCAGACGACCTGGCGCAGACGACGAAGCAGTGTGGGAGCTGAGACCAGCATTCCCAGCGATGGTGCCAGCCGTTCGCTCACCTGGGCGCTGGTGGCCAGACCAAGGGCGACCAGCGCCTCGCGCAAGCGATTAGTTATGCGCGCATACGACTGCACCAGGTCTGGAAGCCGCTCGGTAAAGATCTGACGTGCGCAATTTGGCGTGGTACAGATGAACTTGCGCACGGTGAGCGCTAAGACGACGCGACGGCCGGCGCAGGGCAGATCGGCCACTGTTCTCCCGTAGTGGCCATGCACTCGTTCTGAGGGCCGCTGGCAGAGCGGGCAGACAGCACAGCGACGCCGGCAGGCGACGTGTAGCACCACTTCGGTCGTGGTTGCCCGAACCGACGAGATGACGATATCCTCGGGAAACGAGAACAAGAGAGAAGCGGTGTCCAGAGCATCCATCGATGAGACCCTCCTTGCCACGTGGCGTCGCCACAATTCATCGATGGCAGTCTATCAGAGAATGAGGGACCTGTCCAAGCAAGCAAGCTCACTTTTTTCGAGGATGAGCCACTCTTATGATAGCGTTCACAGACCGAGTGCGGCTTGTCCGGCTATCTGGAGCGCTACCAGACCCGGCGCGCCAAACTGTTGCACCTGCGTGGTGGCGCTACCCCGGACCATCCCGAGCCAGTCGCCACCACTTGGTCGCTCTCCTTTGAGAAGGTCGAACAAGCCAACCCAGCAGCGGACCTGCTGCGGGTATGTGCGTTTCTGCATCCCGATGCCATTCCCGAAGAAATCATCATTGAGGGGGCCGCTGAGTTAGGCCCAACACTTGGGCATATTGCCACTGATCCGTTGGAGTTAGATCTGGCGATTCGGGAACTCCGTAAGTACTCGCTGCTGCGCCGTGACTCGGAGATGCACCTACTCCAAGTGCATCGTTTGGTGCAGGCCGAGCTCAAAGATGCTATGGATGCAGAGTCACAGCGACAATGGGCCGAGCGGGCGGTGCGAGCAGTCAATGCTGCCTTTCCGGTTCCTGAGTTCGAAAATTGGCAACGCTGTCTGCCGCACGCTCAAGTCTGCGCGTCGTATATTGTAGAGCTGAATTTAGGCTTTCCAGAAGCAATACGGCTGCTCCAACAAATGGGATACTATCTGTATAAGCGATCCCAGTATCCACAGGGCGAACTGCTCCTCAAGCAAGCATTAGAAATCCATAAGCAATTGCAGGATGAACTAAGCCCAAAGCTAGTTGATTTACTGAACGGTTTGGCTGAGTTTTATCGTTCTCAAGGCAAATATGATCTGGCTGAGCCACTTTATAAACAAGCAATAAAGCGACGTGAAGCGCTAGACCCCCACCATCCAGATTTGATGACCTTGCTCAACAATTTGGCTTTGCTTTACCACACCCTAGGGAAATATGCCGAGGCCGAACTGCTCTTTCAGCGTGCAATTGCAATAGGACAGGAGACTGTGGGACCGAAACATCCCTGGCTTATCGAAACGATCAATAACCTGGCAATGTCTTATCACTATCAGGGCAAATATACACTAGCCGAACCGCTTTATCAGCGAGCATTGGCAGCAAGTGAGGAGATATTGGGACCCAACCATCCGGATGTAGGAGTCTTGACCAACAACGTCGCTTTTTTCTACAAAACCCTAGGCAGGTATTCCCTAGCGGAACCGCTTTATAAGAGAGCCTTAGCTATTCAAGAACAGGCTCTAGGATTAAATCACCCCGAGGTAGCTCAAACACTTAATAACCTGGCAAAACTCTTCCATGTTCAGGGGAAGTACGCCCAGGCTGAGCCACTCTATCAGCAGGCGATCACCATCCGGGAAGGTACCCTTGGGGCAGATCATCCCGATTTGGCTCAAACATTGAACAACCTTGGAACACTTTATTGCGATCAAAAGAAGTTTAATGAAGCACTGCCTCTGCTCAAACGAGCACTCACAATCCGCGAACAATCCTTAGGAACAGAACACCCCGTTGTGATTTATAGCCTCAACAGCTTAGCCAACCGTTATCGATATCAAGAGCAGTATGAAGAGGCCGAAGCACTCTATCAACGCGCATTGCGGATTTGTGAGCAAGCATTGGATCCAAAACACCCTGACCTGGCAACGACTCTCATCAACTTGGCCAAACTCTACTTCAAACAAAGTAGGTATGCTCAGGCTGAGTTGCTCTACCAACACGCACTGACCATTCGCGAACAAACATTTGGTCCTGACCACCCTGATGTAGCACTTTGTCTTGAAAACTACGGAGGGCTGCTAAGAAAAATGGGACGAGAACAAGAGGCTAAAGCATTAGAAATACGTGCCGCAGCTCTACGAGGAGAGGCGCATGCCCAAGAGGATGCTGTAGGTGCTGAGTGAAAAGCACTGAAGGTGCGCTGCACCCTTGAGATCGTGGTAAAGGTTGGCTAGTAGGTAGTACAATGAATATTGGCTCTCCATCCTTGAGGGGGAAACTGGAACCCCCCCATTAAGCCACCTCCAATAAGATGCGCAAGCGCAAATGGTGCTGATTGCGATAGCCGTAGCCCTGACGCAGAAGGGCTTTGGTGCGATTGTTCTTGCCTTCGACAAAGCCGTTGGAGAGGCGAGCCGGCAGAAACTCAAAGAAGGCCAGGATTTCTTGCCGCCAGGTGCGGAAGGCCGATAAGGCTTTACGCAGCTCTGCTGGGCCATCGCGTTTGACGGAAGCGATCCAGGCATCCAGGCCCGCCTCGGCAGTGGTGGAGGAAGCGATGGCATACCAACTGCGCAAGGCTTCTTTGAGCTGCCAAGCGCTGGCAATCTCCGGGAAGCTGGCAGCTAAGGTGGCCCGGCTCTGTTCTTCCTCAGGCGAGAGATGTTCCTGATTGCGCAAGAACACATGCCGCTGCCCCTCTAAGGCCTGCTTGCCTGATTCCTGCTTGGCGAGGCGTCCAATCACTTTGCCCAGGGCTTTGCTCACATGCTGGATGACATGGAAGTGATCGGCCACGATGCAGGCTCGTGGCAAGCAGGTCTGCACCGCCTCACGGAAGGGGCTACTCATATCCATGCTCACGGCCTCCACTGCCTCACCATCATCCAGGCGTTCCAGCAGGCGGACCACCTCCTCTTTCTTGCGCCCGGCACTCACCTCCAGGACGTGTCGCTCTTGGAGGTCACACAGAATCGTGTCATAGCGGTGTCCCTTCTGCACGGCGAATTCGTCAATGCCCAGATAGCGGGGGGTCGGCAGTGGGGCACTTTCCTCCTGGACCCTGAGTCCTCGCTTGGCCAGGTGCGGCTCGGCTACCTCCTCTAGACAGGTTTGCACAAAGCCAGGGCCGACGGCAAAGGCGAGGGCAACGTGGGCGATGGGTTGGCTCCTGGCCTGCTCCCCGATCTCCTGCCGCAGTCGAGGCGTGGTGCGTCGATATCTGCCACAGGCTTGATCGGGCTCCGTGAAGCTGTGTCGGCAGCTAAAGCACGTGAAGCGCCGCTTATGCACGACGAAGACCACTCGATGCTCTCTCAACGACTGATCCCGCTTGCGCCGCAAGCGGGTATCATGCACTTTGACACACAGCCGCCCACAAGACGGACAGCAGGCTCGCTCCTGGATGCCGATGACTTCTACCTCAATGCTACCATCGGCTTGCACCTGCTGACGCAGAATACGGAATTCGGGCAGGTCTAAGGGCACCACAATCCCCTCCTGGCTTTCGCCTCCCTCTGCTGGCTCTTGGAGAGCAAGAGCCGCTATGCTATGCTGTGTTGACATCGCTTGTCCTCCTGATTGGATATGGTGTTCTTACCTTCTCCAACGAAGGACAAGCCCTTTTCTTCAGTTTTCCCTCATTTTCCCCTCAAAGGATGGAGAGCCTCATGCTAACTGCTTGCTGTCCAGTCAGGTTGTGAAAGGGGGTGCGCGTGAGATTTTTGCAAAAGGGGGAAGAGTGGAGTAGAATCGAGCGACAGGAAAGGAAAAGAATAGCAAAGGAGAGCAGGGAGAGATGAAGGCAGAGTATGAACAGCATTGGCACGAGGTAGCAGAAGAAGTCTTGCTGGAAATGCGTACCTGGCGAGAGAAACACCCGAGGGCCACGATGCAGGAAATCGAGGAGGAAGTCGACAAACGCATCGCTCGCATGCATGCAGGATTAGTCGAAGGACTCGCGATGAGCAGCACCGCCGTCGAGGTAGGAAGCAGGGCATCCGGCAAGGCAACGACGTGTCCGACGTGTGGAGGGGTGTTGCAAGCACGAGGCAAGCAGGTGCGCCAGCTTGTGACGACGGGGGAGCAACCGGTGCGCTTAGAGCGCAGCTATGGCTACTGTCCCAGGTGTCAGGTGGGTTTTTTTCCCCCTGGATGAGCAGTGAGGACTGCGGCCGAAAGTGGGCTTCACGCCAAAGGTGGAAGAAGGGATGGCACGCTTGGGGACCTGGATGCCCTTGCGGGCAGCAGTGCGCGAACTGGCGTTTTTCCTGGGAGTAGCCGTGGCAGAAGCGAGCGTGCGGCAGTTCACCGAGCAAGCAGGAGCCGCACAGGTGCAGGTACAAGCCGACGAAGTGGAAAGCTTGCTTGCCGAGCGACCAGCCAGTCCAGCCGGACCAGCGGTACACCTGCTGAGCCTGGATGGAGCGCTCATCCAGTTGGTCAGTGGAGAGTGGAAGGAGGTGAAAACGCTGGCCATCGGAGAAGTCGGCAAGGCGAAGCAGAAGCCAGAGGAAGAGGAGCAGGTGCAGACGACGGCCCTGTCCTCCTTTTCGCGGATGAGCGAGTCGGAGAGCTTCCAGCAGGAAGCCTTGGGGGAAGTGTATCGACGCGGAGTTGAAAAGGCCAAGACGGTGTGTGCGGTGAGCGATGGAGCGGATTGGATCCAGAAGTGGGTGGACTACCACCGCGAAGATGCGGTGCGCATTCTCGATTTTGCGCGTGCGCTGGAGTAGGTGAGCAAAGGAGGTCAGGCCGCCTATGAGCATCTCCCGCTGCCACAAAGCTCAGAGGGGCGAGACGCCGAGCCTGCAGCCAAGCGTCGGCAGGAACGCTTCGAACAGTGGCTCGCCGCGCAAGGGCACGAGTTGAAGACAGGCGATGCCGACTAGGTGCTGGCAGAACTGGAGCGGTTGGGGGGCTTGATGCAGGAGATGGGACACGCCGAGGCGGTCGAGACGGTGGACAAGAGCCTGCACTACCTGCGGGAGCGGCGCGAGCTGATCAACTATGCCAGGTTTCGGGCGCAGGGCTATCCCATTGGCAGTGGGTCAGTGGAGAGTGCCAACAAATTGGTGGTTCACAGTCGCATGAAAGGCGCCGGGATGCGCTGGGAGCCCAGCCACGTGAACGCCATGCTGGCCATGCGCAATCTGGCGTGTAATGAGCGCTGGGCGGAGGGCTGGCGTGCCATCCGGCAGACCTGGCAGAACAATGAGATGGCGCGCCGAGCGCAACGGGCGGTTCGGCCATCCTCAGCAGGCGAACAGGAGGGTTGCCCAAAGCCCTCGGCTCTGCCCCACCCTGAGTCTCCTGCCGAAAGTCAGCCGAAGCTTCCAGGGCTCACCCCCACGAAGCAGCCTTCCGATGCACCGCCTGACCCTCGTTCTGGACGGCCTGCTCCTCCCCATCCATGGCGACGCCCGTTTCTCCACCGTCGTTCCGCTTAGCAGGGAGGTTTGGAGGTTGCAAAAATCTCACGTGCACCCGTACCAGAGTGTCCTGCTGGCATCTGCGCTCTGCCTATGCTATAATGATGAAGACAAAGGAGACAACCATATGACAGAGCACATCGAACAGGCACCACCACTCAGCAGCGAGTTCGGCCAGCCCTTGATCGGTATTCCGTTTTCTGAAAACGGGCATGAGGTCATTCGCTATTTTACCGATGAGGCAGCGGCAGATGCGGCTATCAGCGAGCAGTCGATTCAACTGGCAGTGCGTCTAGCTGGCAGTTGGAGTGACCTGAATTGGGACGAGATGGAAGCAGCCCTTGACCGCATCCGTCATGAAAGCCCGCCGACTCCACCGATCACGCTATGAGACGCTACCTTCTTGATACTGGCCCTCTTGGGGCCTATCTCCAGGGGCGAGAGCCTGCCGTTGACCTCATTCTTCCCTGGATCAGGCGCGGTGAAGCATCAACGAGTATCCTGGTCTACGGAGAAATCATCGAGTATATCAAAGGCCTGCCCGACTATCCCACCAAATATATGGTGCGGAGGCGGCCTGCTTGGCGCCATTTATCCCTATTTCCTCACCTACGCCATCCTTGAGCGCGAGGCACGCATCCGCCGTGCCCTCCGGCAACCTCATGGCCCTGGCCTGATTGGCGACATCGATACACTCATTGCTGCGACAGCAATTGAACGCAACCTGACGGTTGTGACCACCGATAGCGATTTTGAGCGCGTGCCAGGCTTAAAGGTGCAGCGCATCTCCCTCAAGCGGGTGTAGGAGACATGGAAAGAACCATCCTTGTGCGCTCGTTCCAGGAAGCCGTCCCCTCTCCTCGAGAAGCATATGCGTTCCCGCAAGAGGATACCTCTCCGCATGATGCAGGCTTAGACGAGAACCCAAAAATTGTTCCCCTCGTGATGATTGCATCAGCCGAGGACATTTCTACATATCAATCATTGAGTTCACCGACAGCGCTCACAGAAACAGTAGCCAACCCTTCAAGGATAGCCAGGGTTGCAGTGGGCGACCCCATCCATATATGTGCCCGTGACGTGCTTCGCCCTGCCTTTCTCGTCTTGGTTGCCGTTCTATCCTCTATCCTCGCGCGATGCGCAAGTGCTGAGTAGCCGCAGCGATCATGCTAGTGATATCGGTAATCACCGTCACCATCTGAAAGCCCTGCCGCACACGCTCAGCCGCCAATGCTCCGTCCCCTGCAAAGATCCCGAGGGCGATGTGATGCCTCCTGGCTCCCGCCTTAATGCGTTCCAGCGCTTCCGCAAACTCGGGCTCAGCACCTGCGGTACTGGGAGGAAGGCCGAGTTGAGCATGCAGATCGTTGGGTCCCACAAAGGCTACATCGAGCCCTGGCACAGCCAGAATCTCGTCAAGATGCTGCAGGGCCTCCGCGCTCTCGATCTGGACGACCACCAGGATTTCGTCATTCACCATGCGTGTGTAGCCGGACCCTTCAGCGATGCCGAAGCCATACGGGCCGAACACGCCACCGACACTGCGCGTGCCCTGAGGTGGATATTTCGAGTAAGCCACCGCACGTAAGGCCTCTTCACGAGTATTGACCATGGGCACAACCACGCCCCATGCTCCAGCATCCAACGCCCACTTGAACCATTCAACGCTCTGAGCGGGAAGACGCACGAGGGGGGCGCAGGTTCCAGCATCGACGATGGTGGCGACCATATCCGCCATGAGCACAGGATTGTGCGCACTATGCTCCATATCCACGACCAGCCAATCAAAGCCCAGGCGTGCCATGATGCGCGCTGAAGGGATACTGGGCAGGCTCAACCATGCGCCCAGTGCTGGCTCACCTCGCTCTAGCTTTTCCTTCACATGATTTGTTCGCATCGTATGCTCTTCTTTCCAGTAGCAGCAGGCAAGGATTCTTTGCCTTCACCCCTGTATTCTATCACCCTGAGCTTTAGCAGTTGCTATGTTACCTCTAGCCCGTCTATGTCCGGTAATGGTGGGTGTGGAACGTGTGGTTCTGTCTGGTACCAGAAGGCGGTTGAGGCGATATCGTCTTGCAAGGGCAAGTAGCGATGACCAGAGCGCCAGCCGAGAGCTTGGATGGTGACACGCAGGTCTTCTTCAAAGCGAATGGGGTCCATGATGTGCCAGCGATACATGCCGAAACGCTGCTGACTGCGATAGAAGCCGTCCGGTCTGATGATCTGGGGCAGCCCTAAAAATGCTGTGGAAAAGGAGCCGTATTCACCCGGAGGTTGCTCAAAGTTCCATGCTCCTCCAAAATAATCTTCGGTGCCGGTACCGCAGATGGTAGGGAACTCCGTATCTCCGTCCAGGTAAAATTTGATCTCGCCTTCGCCCCACCAACCGGTGCTGTTGGTTTGCCAAGCAAGGTATGTGCCGACGTAGTGGCCTTTGCCCTGGATGTTGTCGACAAGCGTGTGGACTTCTTTATAGCCCAGCGGGTTGCTGCGCCGCCATTGCGCGTGGAAATAGGCCAAATCTTCAGGAATATCGGTGAGGGTGTAGCTGATCTGGTAGTAGAGGATGATTTCTTCTGCGCCCAGGTTTTCGATGGTGAAACGTGCGTGCTCGCGGAATGGCATCTCCCAGTAGGAGTTGAAGCCGCCTGTTGGGTTGACGACGATGGGCAGCGAGTTGACGTTGGCCCGTTCGCACCAGCCGTGCGCGAAGAAGTCCCCATAGGGGGTTTCAATTGAGGGATAGGCCTCACGGTCCCAGTATGCTCGCAAGATGAGCCTGCGCCAGTTGGTGGGGTAAGTGGTGAGCCAGATGTGTTGGAGAGCGCCCGGTCCCTGGATGTCTGCCAGGGTGGCAGTGCTCTGTGGGGCAATCACGATGGAGGGAGAGATTTTCCAGCCTGGCCCAAGGTCGCGCGCTGCCTCTGCGCCTGTTCCCTCGGTGGCCATCCCTCCCCGGCCTTTGTCGCCGATGAAGTTCTCTGCGCTGATGGAGCGTGTTTTTGCATTGGAGAGGCGGGATACGTTGCCTAAGCCCACGCCCAGGCCGTTGAAGGGGTAGTTGTTAGTCATATTGCTGTCCTTTCCTATGCTGCTGCTTGTTTTTCGTGCCACCTTAAACAAGGAATCAGTCGGAACTATGGGCTCAGAAGTCCTCAAAATTGAGGGGGAGCCTGAAAAAGAGAGTTCCGCACCTTTGCGGTTGCAAATAGGATATACCTGATAAGGATGTCTTGGAGCAAAGCAGGGGCAATTTCTTCTGCTAGTACACTGAGGCTCAAATCCTTTGGTAGTTACATGAGCTTCATATGGCTCCGCTGGCTGATCTTTATTGCTAGCAGATTTGAGCGTTCGTGTACTAGTATGCTAACTGATAAAGGGCTGTAGCGAGTACAATGGCCCCACGGGCGGCATCTTCGGGTGTGGTATATTCGGTGGCACTATGCGAGCGACCCTCCACACTGGGTACGAACAGCATGGCCGTCGGCAGATGACGCGCTATCTCCTGGCTATCATGCCCGGCTCCGCTTGGCATCGCTCTCCAGCTCGCCCCACACGTCTCTGCTGACTGCATGAGCACAGCCTGGAGCGCCGCATCCATGCGGCTAGGCAGGCTATCACTTGTGATCTCGCTTGAAACCGCAAGCCCTCGCTCCTGGGCAATGGCCTCGCAACGAGCTCGGATGGCAGCCGCCAGGCGTTGCTTGATCTCCTCTTCGGGATGGCGCACATCGATGGAAAAGTTCACCTCATCTGGGATGACATTCACCGCCCCAGGCTTGACCTCCCACTTCCCCAGCGTGACCACGGCGGGTCGACCTTCCTGCTCAACCAGCCGGGTGATCTCGACCGCCATCTGTGCCGCCCCCTGCAGCGCATCGCGCCGCAGGTCCATCGGAGTGGTGCCCGCATGGTCCGCTCGGCCCTTGACGGTGACCCGCTGCTGCTCGAGGCCGGTAATGGCCTGCACAATCCCCAGATTGATCCGCTCATCAAAGAGGATGCGACCTTGCTCAATGTGCAATTCGATAAACATATCCAGATCCTGCCGCGCGGCCTCACGGTAGCGCTGAGGTGCCAGGCCTGCCGTACGCATGGCCTCGGAGATAGTCATACCCTGCTCATCACGTAACCGCTCCAGCTCATCTGCCTGGATCATGCCCAGCATGCCACGCGTGCCCCAGTAATGGGCCGGGAAACGGCTCCCCTCCTCTTCGCACAGTGCCACCACCTCGAGCGATCGTCGCGGCCGCCCTGCCTGCTCACCTAAGCTACGCAGTGCCACCAGTCCCGCGAGAATGCCCAGAGCGCCATCGAACTTGCCTCCAAGCGGCACCGTATCGAGGTGAGAGCCGGTGAGGATCGTCCTGCTGTCATCTGCGCCACGCAGCCTCCCAAAGAGGTTGCCCACGGCATCCCCTCGCACCTCTAGCCCCGCCGCACGCATCCATGCAGCCAGTTGCTCACGCGCATGCACCCAGGCAGCGCTGTATACCGGTCGGATAATACCACCGTTAGCTTGCCAGCCAATGAAACCCAGAGCATCTACATATTGTTGCAGGATCACAGCGTCGATCTGGATAGGTTGATTGTGCTCGGCCACAGATGCACTCCTTTCTGTTCCCTGAAATGCGAAGTGAGTTCGTCTTTGTTATGGACCGCCAATACGGCTATCAGCACAAAATCTTGGCCTGGGTGTTTAGATACTGTTTCAAATGCGCGTTAATCTGGTCCGACGTGATCAAAGCACACCCGCTTTTCTGGCTGAAGCGGTGCATCTCCCTCTATTGTATCCCATGCCCGACGGCTCTTCGCACTGAGGCGCCTTTGATACATGGTATAATCCTACTAGAAGAAGCAATCTGCCCCAGCTCCGAGCCAGAAGAAATTGGAGAAGAAATCATGAATACGGCTCAGGTTCTCGTCGAATTGCTCAAGGAGTACGGAGTTGAGTACGTCTTTGGCGTTCCGGGCAATACTTCGATGATGCTCTACGACGCACTCTATGCGGCTCGCAGTGAGATCACGCATGTTCTGGCGCGTGACGAGCGCTCCGCCTCGTTCATGGCCGACGCCTACGCCCGCCTGGCGTACAAACCGGGTGTTACCGAGGCTCCAAGCGGCGGCGGCGCAACCTACGTGGTTCCAGGGGTGGCCGAAGCCAATGGCTCCTCGGTTCCCCTGATCGTCTTCACGTCCGATGTGCCAATTACCGACGAGGGCAAGGGAGCGCTCACGGCCATCGACCAGCAGCGTCTTTTGGAGGCCGCCACCAAGTGGAGCGCGGTGGTGAAACGGCCGCAGATGCTCCCCGACATCGTGCGCAAGGCCTTCCGCGTGGCGACCAGTGGTCGTGGAGGGGCAGTCCATGTCGTCCTTCCAGAAGACGTCCTCCACGAGGAGATGCCTTCCACAGCCATATACGCTGAGCCAGCCTGCCGGTGCTATCCCTCCTATCGCACGCAAGCACCTCGCGCTTCGCTCGAAACGATGCTCGACGCCCTGCTGGCCGCGCGGCGTCCGGTGATCGTCGCGGGAGGCGGAGCGCTGCTTTCGGGGGCCTGGCAGGAGATTACGCGCATCGCCGAGGCCCTGCACATTCCTGTCGCCACGACTATCAACGGCAAGGGCAGCATCGATGAAATGCACGCATGGAGCATAGGCGTGATCGGCGGCAACGGCGGGCGCCCTTACGCTAACCAGTTGCTGGCAGAGGCCGACTATATCTGGTACCTGGGCACGAAAGTCAACTCACTCGTCACTCTGAAGGGTGAGATTCCGGCGCCTGGAAGAGCCGTGACCGTGCTCCAACTCGATGTCGATCCAACCGAACTGGGGAACAATGTGCCTGTAGCTCTCGCTGCCTGTGGCGACTTGAAGGAGTCGCTCAGGGCGTTCCTGGAAATCATAAGCAGCCGGGCTATCACTCCCCCAGCACGCCAGTGGACGCCCCAGATGCTGGCGGAGCTGGCCGCGCCTTTCTGGGCGGAGCTGGTCGAGCGAGCGGTGTCTGATGAGATCCCGATGGCGCCTCAGCGCGTGATTGACACCCTGTGGCGGAGCACACCAGGCGACGTGGTCGTCGTCGCCGACCCCGGTACGATGACCCCGTTTACGGCGGCCTACTTCCGTACAAGGCGTGCCGGGCGTTCCATCGTCATTCCCCGCGCCCATGGCGGCCTAGGCTATGCCCTGCCAGCAACGGTCGGCGCAGCATTCGCCAGGCCCTCCGAGCGCATTGTCGGCCTGGTGGGGGATGGCTCGTTCGGCATGTCGGGCATGGAACTGGCGACCATCGCCAGTCTGCGTCTGCCCATCACCATCATGTTATTTAACAACGGCAGCTTTGGATGGATCAAGATGCTCCAGCGGTTGTACTACGGCGAGCGCTACCTGGGCGTCGATTTCACAGGGAAAATGGATGCCGTGGCCATGGCAGAAGCCTTTGGGATGCGCGGCGTGCGCATCACCCATCCCGATCAACTGAGTTCTGCCATCAGCCAGGCCATGGGGAGCGATGAACCCACTTTCATCGATGTTCCGACCAAATCAGAGTTGGAAGAGGTCCCGCCTGTGCATGCATGGCAGGCAGCACTTCAGGAGAAAAGCGCCCTGCATCCAAGCAAATGAGGACGTTGCAAGTCGCCAGTAGTTCGTGTGCAGGTCGTCCCTTCTACCCATCTTTTAGCGTCGGGTTGTGTTAATACCTCACCATTGGATAAGCTACGGATGCATGCAAAAGTACCAGCAGCACCGGGACAAGCATCAGGGCTTAACGGCCTATCTGGTGGGTTTAGGGGAGCAACGGCTGGCTCAATGGTGGCGCAATTTTGAGGATATCCGCCAGGCAGGATTTTACGGCAACCAGGCAGGCGAAAGTGAAGTCCAGGAAGCGCTCGCTCTGCTTGAGTGCATTTGCACATGGGCCACAACTGAGAAGGGAGGTTTCATGAAAAGAGCATCTATTCCCGCCCGGCTTGACAGGCGACGGCTGCTCTGGTCAGAGACACCGTGAACTTGCTAATCAAGCGGCATGCTGATATCTTGCTGGCCGTGATTCTCTTCGGTTCTGTGGCCCGCCATGAAGAGCGACCTCCTGACGACTCTTATCCAAGCGATGTGGACTTGTTAGCTATCTTTGACACGACCGATCGCCTCGTCAGGCCCTATCGAGACGATATCTTTGCCACCATCATTGATGCGTATGCCCTTCACCTTGATGCCCCTCGGGAGGTCAATGTGCTCCTCTCTGATCGGACGATGCAAAGCTGGGACTCGATGTTCCTCGATAATCTCGCTCGCGAGGGTATCCTGCTCTATGCTCGTGATTCCCCTCCCGCTCCACTAACTACAAGAGAATCCCTTCAAGGAGTTCATGAAGACAAAGGCGTCACACTTTGAGACCCATACTACTGCTCACTTCGTTAAATACGGCGATAAAGCGGAACAGCCTGTAGAGGGCATCCAAGGAACTTTTAGCTCACTTTTATTGTAACAGCATTTAACCAACGCAGCACTACCGGTATTTTGTTGATAGCGGATTTTCCCGCGAATGAGGGCAACCGGGCACTGCCAGGGTAGCACGAAGAATCCAGGCAGGACCAACCTCGTGCAGAACAGCAAGGAAGCATCCTTTCCCTTGCCAACAAACTATCGGTAGACCGGACAACTCGCGACAAAGTATGAATCGGAAGGAGGCGTTTTTGCCTCCCATGAGCGGTTTTTAGAGAAAATGCAAGAGGCCGTGTAAACGAGTTTTGATTCTCTATGCAGCACTTCGGTACAAAAAATGTCCTCCTTAAGCACCGGATTCTCGTTATAAGAATAAGCGACGAGCGGGAAGATACGATTGTTCGTAGATTGTGTTGTAGACATCGACTGCTTGCGGGTCAGGCTCATAGGTCTGCACCGTGTAACGAACCGCAGAGGCCGCTTCCTCGCCTGAGCGAAAGATATGCGCACCCATGCCAGCGAGCAAGGCGGCGCCAGTCGCTGCTGCCTCAGCAATTTTTGGCACTTTGATGGTGCAGCCGGAGATGTCGGCCTTGATCTGTGCCAGTGGCGGCGCTTGAGCGGCGCCGCCAATCATCTTGATTTCGGGGTGAGGTGGAGCGATGCCCAGGGTAGCAAACATCTCCACATTATCACGCAGCCAGAATGCAAGACTTTCCATCAGCGCGCGTACCAACTCTGGACGGTCGTGGGCTGGTGTCAGGCCGAAGATGGCTCCGCGCGCTGAACTTTGTCCATAAGGCGATCCGGAGCCAAGAAAGGAAGGCAAAATGATAGCGCCTCTCGCGCCAGGAGGTATCATGGCAGCTTCGCCCAGCGCCTGAGCAAATATCTCCGGGGGGACGTTTTCCTGCTTGCCTTGACCGTAAAGTAGCCTCACCATCCACTCAAGCGCGCCTCCAGCAAAGTTCAGTGTACCCAGCGTGACATAGGTATCCTGAAGGACATATGCATAGCTACTGCAACCTGCCGCCAGGAGTTCTGGCCTGGGATGGAATGTATTACTTACTGCCATGATAACGCTGGCTGTACCTATTGATTCCAGTAGCTGGCCTGGGCGTGTAATCCCCGCTGCTAATGCGCCACAGAGGTGATCGTGCCCGCCTGTGCTCACAACTGCCTGTGGTGGTACGCCGGTCTGTGCGGCAACTTCTTTGCTCACAGTTCCAATGGCGGTTCCACCGGGAAAGGCCGGTGGGAACCACGATGCGGGCAGTCCTGCCTGCTGGAGCAGTGTTTCTGACCATGCGAGCGCGTGCTGGTCAAAGAGCATCGTTCGTGAGGCAATGCTGTGATCAGTTGCGAAGTTCCCGCTCAACTTCCACAACACAAAATCTTCCATGCTTAACCAGTGTTGGATGCGCTCAAATACGTGTGGAACGTGAGCACGCAGCCAGAACAGTTTATTCACACCATATGTTGGGCGTGGAATATGTCCTGTAATGGTAAAGATGCGCTCCCGGCCGGCGGTGGCCTCCCACCATTGCGCCTCCTCGGCTGTACGCATATCATACCAGGCAATAGCCGGATACAAGACGTTCCCGGCAGCATCCACGGGGAAAGCCGACTCTCCCATGCTGGCAACGGAGATGGCGCGGATGCGCTCAGGGTGATCACACTGCTGTACGGCCGCTTGAATGCTCTGCACAACAGTTCCCCATATATCTTCCGCGTCAAACTCACTCCATTCTGGCGTTGGATGTCGTGTGATGGTGCGGCTGCTGCCAGCAGCGTGTATCTGACCAGTTTCCACATCGAAAATGATGGTTTTCGTATTCGTTGTGCCAACATCGATGCCCACGAGGTACATAGAGATTACCTGCTTTTATGCAAAATACGCAGCGCGTCATCCACACTGGCGTCATGGTGAACAAGCGCCACCAGAGCCTGGGCCATTCCTGTAGGTGATGGAGATTGCCAGACATTCCGGCCAATGACGACACCGGCAGCGCCCGCATCCAGAGCGTCACGAATGGAGGCCAGGAATTCTTTATCACTATGTGTTTTGGGGCCGCCTAACACGAGTACCGGCACATAACACGAGCGAATGACCTTACTAAAGCTTGCCCTCTCGCCGGTATAAAAAGTTTTTACAAGATCAGCTCCGTTTTCGGCGGCCATACGGCACGTATTGGCTACCGCATCGACTGCGCGGGCGGAAGGGTGTTCCTCGAAACCATAGGGCAGGGCTTCGGCCATGATGGGAATGTTCCAGCGATGCGCTTCTGCGGCTAGGCGCGGGAAATATTTTGTCGAAGCATGACCATTCATAGTGCCTGGAATATACATGGCTGCGGCGGCATCCGCTCCTAGCGCAAGCACGTCATCAATTCCGAGAAGGAGTTCTCGTGGCTGTTCCAGAAGAGGCGAAGTGCCACCATCACAGCGTATCACTAAGCCGGCATCTTTGAGTTGTTTACTGAAATGCCGGGCAATGCCAGCGCTGGTCAAAATCGTATCAGCGCCTTCCACCAACACTTGCTCCAGTACTCCCTGCGGGTCTTCCAACCCTGCGACCGCGCCATCAGTTATTCCATGATCCATGGCGATGACTACAGATCGTCCATCAGGGCCAAAAAGTCGATGAAAGCGCCTCCATGAGAATTCATTCATAAGCTATCCTCCTTCACAATTCCTGATGCCCACCTGGTAAAAATACTGCCTGAGTACATCACGAGGGGGCAGGTGGTAGCTGCGCTCCACAATCGCTCCTACCGCGAAAGCGGTGGCTAACCGCCCGCAATCGGCCAGGCTCAACTCCTGTATGCGAGCCGCCACGAGACCGGCAACCATAGCATCTCCAGCCCCGAAGGTCTTCTTCACCGTCACTTCAGGCGGAGTCGCGATCAGCGTTATGGCCTGTTCAACCAGCATCGCGCCCTGCTTGCCCATCGAGACCACGACCAGCGCAGTGTCTTCATTCAAAAGTCGATGAGCCGCTTGCTGTATCTCGGCTTCGCTCGTCAAAGAGCGCCCGGTCAGCTGTTGGAGTTCCTCGATATTGGGCTTCACGATAGTTGGGCCCGCCTGGATGCCCTCGCGGAGAGCTTCATCGCTCGTATCCAGGATAATGCGCTTGTTTTGTCGCTTGAGCCGGGCGATGATCGTCGCATAGATCGCGGCAGGTACACCAGGTGGCAGGGAGCCGGATATGATGAACCAGTCACAAGAGTGCACCAGTTGCTCGATTGTCTCGAGGAGCGGATTCATCGCTTCCGGTGGTGGAGATTGGCCGGGCATATTGATATCTGTTGTTTGCTGGTTCACCTCGTCGACAACTTTTACGTTGATGCGGGTATGACCGGGAATGCGAACGAAACAATCCTCAATGCCCTTGGAAGCAAAGAACTGCTCGAAGATAGCGACATTCTGCTGGCCAAGATATCCCGTTACGGCGGTCTCATAACCGTAGTCTGCCAGGAATGAAGCAACGTTGACCCCTTTGCCGCTGGCATCAAACCTGATCGCCTGCGCGCGATTAACCCTATTTGGCCGGAAGTTATCAACGCGCACAGTCTGATCAATTGCCGGGTTAAACGTAATTGTTGCTATCCTCATAACACACGCTACACCTGTTAGCTGCCCTGGTTGTTCTCACCGGAGTGAGATGAAGTTGCCACATCAACACCCCCATAGAGATTCCACCAGGGCTGCGCGCCCGTGCGTAGGACGGCGTTCAGCGCCTCGATATTTTGCCTTCCCTCATGTTCCAGCCAGGTACGCAGCGTCGGCGCGCCACCTTTCACGTAGGCGGGGACGCCGTCCTGCCAGGTAGCCCGGCCACACAGGACGCCGGCGTATGGAACATCGGTTTCATTCGCCAGTGCGAGTGATGCGAGGAAGAGCACATTGCTTACTCCTGCGCTCAGAAAGATAAAGGGTATTCGCGCTTCTGCTGCGACATCGCGAAAGTAGCGCTTGGCTTCTTCGCGTGTGTAAGCAAAAGGCCCATCGCGACCAGCTTCCTCCAGAAAACGCATGTTGATGGGGATTTCCAGTTTGAGCACATCAACACTGTAGCGCGATCTGGAAAACTCCCGCGTCAAGCGCCTGACCTTCTCCGGTTTCGCTTGCGCGAAGGCAAAGCTCTTCTCGTCCCCGATGCTATCGCTGTAGCTGACGACCTCCAGGAAGAAAGGGATATCATAGGCGCGGCACTCAGCACCGATACGTTCGACAAAGGCGTGTTTCACGTCGTTGAGAGACGGGTCATCATCAGGATCGTAGTAGAGCAGCACCTTGACGGCATCTGCTCCGGCCTCGACAAGGCGGGCGACTGACCATGCCGGCAACAATGAAGGCAACCGCCCCCTGGTTGTGGTGTCATAGCCAGTTACTTCGTAAGCGAGGAGCAAGCCGGTGCCAGCAGCACGATGCCTGCTAGCCTCTAACCCATACTCTGGATCAAGCAGTATCGCGCTCGCATAGGGGGTCAGAATCTCTGAGACCAGCGTCTTGAATTCCACTATTTCATGCGTAGTCGCATCTCGCTTGGCAACGGCTGCCAGAGCCCTTTTTAAGGCTCCGCGCTGGTCAATTGCCAGGGCCGCAATGACTCCACGTTCGTCAGATAAAGCCATGAGATGTCGGTATTTGCCGGATGTCATCTGTTTTCGAGGATAGTGGTTGTTTTGGGTCATCTGAACTCTCGCTTCCTTCCCCTGACACCAATCAACTTCGTGTTCTACAAACAGGCCCTCGCCAGGCATATGCCCTATTCAGCGACTCTGGTGAACCGATTGATACGAGGATCGAGAAACTGGTCAAACTGGTCGTAGCTCGGACTCGAGAATTCAGAGACGATAGCTCCTTCGTCCCCTGCCTGGAACCAGTGCCAGGTGTTAGGTGGGATTGTGTGCTGATCGCCGGGATGCAACTCGATCTCGTGAAAGACCGTGTAATATTGTTCGCTGCCTTCCGGGACACGCGCCTGAATAGCCTGAACCGGCGCGCCTTCTACATAGAGCCAGACCTTGCCCCAACGGCAGCGAAATGTCTCCTGCTTACCGGGGTTGGTCTCACTAAGTGGAGGATGACGGTGCTGCGCACAGGTCTGGTGGGGCATCATGACAAGCTCTTTTGCACAGTACCGCTCATTGTTGACATATACGACAAGTTGTAGCCCTGTACGCTCCAGTTCGCTTAAACCGAAATCTACTACCTCGATCTGCGTTTGTTCTTGCGGCGTCAACACAATACCGGCTTGCGCTAATGTCTGCATGATCTGCCTTTGCGTCTGTTGTACCTGACTTTGTGTTAACATAGCTAGCACCTCCTCTAAATCGTTGCCGGCTCTATTCGATATCCTTTTCGTGCTCATCGTGCGGTGTAATGCCCACCTCTTCTGGCGCGTCGTGAAGCCGTTTGAGCACGCTGGTGTATTCAGCGCCAACCATCAAACTCACTATTTCATTCTCATCGGTTTCGCTGACCTTTCGTTCACCGGCTTTGCTACCACGGCGCATCACAATCACGCGATCGGCTACGGCGAAGACATCCCTCATATTGTGGCTGATGAGAATGACAGGAACGCCGCGATCGCGTAACGTGCGTATCAATTCCAGCACCTTGAGTTGCTCCGGTACGCCCAGTGCGGCGGTCGGTTCGTCCATGATCATCAAGCGGGCATTCCAGTATACAGCGCGAGCAATAGAGACGGCCTGCCGCTGCCCACCGGAGAGCTGGCGGATAGGACTGCGTAGCTCAGGAATGCGGATATCCAGTTGATCGAGGACTTGACGTGACTCGCGCAGCATGTAGGGACGATCAAGCACTCTGAGCAGGCCGAGTTGCCGGCGCATTTTCTCTCGTCCCAGGAAGATGTTCGCGCTGGCGTCGAGATTTTCGCATAAGGCCAGATCCTGGTAGATCGTTTCTATCCCACGTCGCCGCGCTTCCAGGGGTGTGGAAAATGAAACTGCTTCGCCATCGAGGAGTATCCGGCCGCCGTCGGGCCAATAGACGCCAGAGATCATTTTGATGAGCGTGGACTTGCCCGCGCCATTGTCGCCAAGGAGCCCTACCACTTCTCCGGGGTACACGTCCAGGCTAACGTGATCGACTGCGACCAGGCCACCGAAGTGTTTATAGAGTTCTTTGACTTGGAGGATGGGCTGTGTACCGGCCATACCGTGTTTCTCCTGTTCTCGATTAACTTCGCACCAGCTTGCTTTTCGCCTGATCGACAAGGACGGCCAGGATAATCACCGTGCCCACAGCAATAAACTGCCAGAACGGATCAATTCCCAGAAAGACCAGACCATTCTGGATCACCGAGATGATCAGCGCGCCGATCAGCGTACCGAGGATCGTCCCCTCACCGCCGAAGAGCGAGGCGCCGCCAATAATCACCGCTGCGATGGAGTTGATGAGGAGGGGATCGCCCACATCAGCGGCTCCATTGCTGAAACGCATGGTGTAGAGAACACCTGCCAGCGCGGCCAGCAGCGCCGACAGGAGGTAGATCAGGGTGGTATAGCGCGCCACCGGGATACCGGCCCGTCGCGCTGCCTCTGCGCTTCCGCCAATGGCGTAGGTATACCTGCCAAAGCGCGTCTGTGAGAGGAGCCAGGCGCAGATAAGCGTCACCACAATCAAAAGAATCAAGGGAAAAGGAAGCAATTCAACAATCTGACTGGCACGCACTCCCTGAAGGTTTGAGGGCAGGCTGAAAAAGCTGAAACGCCCATTGGGGAGGAAATACAACAAGTAGCTATTGCCGATCTGGCCGATGCCATTGACCTGGATGCTCACAGGCTGTCCGCCAGAGAGGATAAAGCCTGTACCACGCGCTATCCCATACATACCTAGGGTGACAATGAAAGGTGGCACGCGCAGCCGGGCAATGATCAAGCCGTTCACCAGACCGGGAATGAGGCCAACGAACAGGCCGACGGCCGCTCCAGCTAGTGCCACGACTATCAACGGTGAACTGCCTCCCATCCGGCTCATGACCAGGGCCGAAGCCACGGACGCCATGCCCATCACGAAGCCTACCGAGAGGTCGATGCCGCCTGAGATGATGACAAAAGTCTGGCCGAGCGCCATAATCATCACCAGCGACATGTCAGCCCCGATCGTTTGGAAGTTAAAAACGTTCAGGAAACCCTGACCGGTGATGGAGAAGAAGATAATTAGTAGCAACAGAAACAGCCACGACCACCCCTTACTGACAATATCAAGTGGTCTTAGAGCTGCCTTCTCTGCTTCCTTTTGTTTTGTTTCCGGTGTCGCTACGTCGGACACATTCATAGCTTTCTCCTGGGCCGGTGGCTTTTTGCCACCGGCATGCTAACTAGTACAGCGTGGCGGAAATATGCCGGTAGTTCTGCCATCGATGCCTTGCATCTGTACGTGTGGGCAGATGACTCATACGACCGAACTATTTCAGACCTCATGTACTAGCTACTCTTATAGATGGCAGCCTGCGCAGCCGGACTGTTCACATTACTCCTGTCGATGACAACATAGCCTGTGGCAACACGCTTCTTGATGAGATTGGTTTTACCGGTCATAGCATCCACGCCGTATTGTACGGCAATAGTACCCATCTGCGCCGGTTCCTGGGCAATGACCAGATCGACCGCACCATTCAAGAGATCATTGATGGCTTCCTGGGGCGCATCAAAATTGGCAATCTTGATCTGTCCCTGCTTGTTGGCATTCTTGACGGCCTGGGCGGCCCCTTCGGAGCTGAACAGGTTGGTGCCGAAGATGCCGTTGACTTGCGACCCTTTGCTGCTGGCGAGCAACGAAGATACTTGCTGGGAGGCGGTCGCTGCGCTGTCGTCGTCATAGTTATAACCAACGAGCTTCACTGCCCCGTTCGTAGCTTGAATCGCCTCAATGCATCCCTGTTGCCGTTGATCGGTGGTACTGATACCAGGGGTGACGTTTTCGATGTAAATCCCGCCTTTACCCCCGATGGCTTTGATGAGAGCCTCTCCGGCAATTTTCCCTCCCTGGACATTATCAGAGCCAATGTAGGATAGCGGGAAGGTCACGGGGCCATGAACATAGTCACCGTTGCCAATGAAGGTGTCGACTGAGATCACCTGTATCCCGGCATTGTAGGCGCGTTGGAGCGGGGCAATCATAGCCTGCTTATCACACGCCGCGATGATCATCACGTCGACCTTCCTGGCAATGTAGGCATCGACGATAGGGGCCTGCAAGGTCGCGCTGAACTGAGCGGGTCCATCAACGAGGAGATGCACTCCGAGCTTGCTCGCCATTGCCTGCGCGCCTTTCTGCATCGTGACATAGAAGGGATCGCCCTTGACTCCTACAATCAGCACGAATGTGTAACTCGTGGAACTAGAGCTTGAGCTTGAAGGACTGCTGCCGCACGCAGCCAGAAGGGCACTTCCGGTGAGGATCGCGGCTGAACTAGCGAGGAATTTGCGACGGCTCAAAGGTCTCTTCTCAAATAGTGTGTCTTCCATTTCAGGTTCCTCCTCGAAAATAGTATAAACCAAACGACGTTCTCGTTACAGATCATTACGACAATGCCTGCTTGAGACCTCTCATTCCAGACGTGGGCTGGTGGGGATGGTTCTGGGTGATCGACCTCCTTTCACCGGTTGAAAATGTGATTGAATGTGATTGAAATTGATTAATACCAATTATAATAGCTTTTGCCTGTTTGTCAAGAAGTGAAACTCCTGTTTTCTGCCATAGAACATGTGTGGTAAGGAAAGCAGAAAGCGCTAATCTGAGTGAGGATTACAGGCGGGTACCCGTTTGTACACTTTTTGAAAAATGGTATAATCGAAAATAATCGAGATCGGTACGTGTTCCTGGCTCAGGAGGATATATGACAGAAAATGTTTTTGATGGTTCTTACGGCAAGATTCGTAGCGAGGAGACCAGCGGTAATGGGCATGCAATCCTTGCAATTGAACGTCGCATGAGCATAGTAAAGGCCGTCAATAAGCACAAAACGGCCACTGTCGGGGAAATTGCGGAATGGTTAGGGGCTTCTCCCGCCACGGTGCGACGTGACCTTGCCTGGCTTGACGAGCAAGGGTTAATAATGCGGACACGCGGAGGCGCTACTGCTGTTGATTATCCTTCACAGGTGACATTACGCAGAACTGTACCCAGCTATGAACAACGACTGAATGAATACGTGGAGGAAAAGCGGGCTATTGGACAATGCGCGGCTGAACACATTCATGATGGGGAAACGATTATACTGGACGCAAGTTCGACAAATCACTACGTGCTTCCCCATCTCGCTAAGAAACGGGACCTGACAGTGATCACTAATTCCCTCTATATAAGCAAAGAGCTGATGTCTCTCAGTGAGACGAATCCAGGCTTGACTGTAATTTGTTCAGGCGGGACATTATTTGTGCGCTCCTACTCATTTATTGGTATGCTCGCAGAGCAGGCCCTCAGCCAGTTCTATGTAGACAAAGCATTTATCGGGCTGCGCGGGGTTTCTCTGCACCACGGCCTTACCAGCCCCTTTCCTGAAGAGATTCCGGTCAAGCGACAGATGATCAAGTGCGCGCACCACGTTTTTATATTGGCCGATCACACAAAAATCAATCATACTTTTGCCAGCCTGATTGCTCCTCTGAACGTCGTTCATACGCTGATCACCGATGACCGTATCGCTCCCGACGTTGTCCGCCAGTTGAGCAGCGTTATTCCTCATGTGATCATAGCCCCGCTTATAGAAGGCGCAGGTGCTGAGAGCGGTTAGCTGCCCAAAGTAGAATAATGCGAGCCATGAAACCCTGAGCCCGGATGCCGGAGTACAGCTTGGCTGTATTATGCTCACCCACCTCCCACTGTTTCTGTAGGTCGGGCAGATGCGGCATCAGCTTGCGCCGCCGATCACCGTGAGGATGAGCTAGGCAGAGCTTGACTTCGCATTGGAAATGAGGATAGCATCTCACTGTGAAAGCCTTCACGAACGTTGAAGGCTTGGGAAAGAAGAGCGATGTAGCTTATTTGAGAAAGGAGGAAGCCGATGAAGGCAGTACGATGGTATGCAACTCGCGATGTCTCCCTCCAGCCCCAGCAGATGCTCCGCGGCCAGCATCGCTTCTTGCAGCACCGGTAGGCTCTCGACGGTGCGCGCCGAGATCACGGTCTGCCTCGAACCAACAACGACATGCAAGGCTTCATTCGCTCGATCAAGACGCGCTATCGGCACACCAGCGGCTGCAAAAATGCAAAAATTCGAATCATTGACAATACCAAATAAAGGAAGTACACCTTAAGTGAGGTAGTATATTGTTTTGTAAGTTATCCTCCTTGTACCTGAAGGTCATCGCAGTGCGTTTCGGTCACAGCATGCATGGTATGCGTTACTTGTTGTTTCACCTACAGCGTTTCAGCAGAATCCTTACCCAGTGAGCGTAAGAGCCTGGAGCAACAAACGATGACCGATCTCAGTATGCAATCGCAGCCGTTTGCACAGCTGTCCTGGCCCAAGGGGCTCTCTCCTGACCTCGACCGGCGGTGGGAAAGCTCTCTCGCTTTCTTCCTCCTGGTTGCAACACTTCCGTCTTTCTTGGGTGCATCGCGCTTGCCTCTTGGCGTCGAGCACCTTTAAGAGCACACGTCACCGTTTCACTCCAGCGTCCTTCGGTCATGGTGAGCAACAGGCTAACCGCTCCCGGAGAGAGTTGCACGAGGCGTGAAGACATGCGTTTAGTGGGTAAAGTTGGTAATTGCGTATGCATCCTGCAAGGAAAGTTGCCTCTGTGCTCAGGCACGAACACCTGAGAAAGGAGACTGAGCTATGGCTCCAGTCTACACACCTGTATTTCCAACACGCTCTGATGCAAGGAGAACGAAGCCATGATGAGATCTATTTTGCGACAGGCTCGGCTGAGCGCTGTGATGCTGGTCACGGCATCCCTAACGGTCGCTTCTTCCCGTTCTTCTTCGGGATGTATGTGCGTCTGGCTGGCAGCCACTGGAACCGCTCATATCGCAACGCTTCAATGAGGGCATCAATCTTTGTTAGCGACATCCCGTCGGGGGTTTCATCCGTCACGCCGTGTGTCATCGCACCTTTGTTTCGGTAGATTTTGCCGTAGGCCATGAGGTACAAGTCCCTGTTAAACAGGAGTCTGTAGACTCGCTCTAGGGGCAGTCCCTTCTTGCCTCTCTCTGATGAGTCCCAGAATGGTGTCGGCTGTACGCATCTCGCGCACCTTCCTTCCTTTGATTCTTTAACGATACCTGCCGCCCTTTGCCGTTTGGCTACTATGGCGGCTCCGTCGCCATGAGGTTCGCACCTTGTAGGCGATCCCGTATTTGCACACATAGGACGTTCAGCGCGTTTAGGTTCTCCGTTCGTTTCCTTTCCCCAGTCATCTCTGGATGTTCACCGTAGGGGGTTCTTTCGCATGTATACCGCAACCATGCGTTGTACGATGTCGCCGCGTCAGGGAAGCTGCGGCGGGCGAGTCCTTGCACCACTGGAAACTAGAGTTCAGCCAATTCAGGTTTAACCTCTACCTCTTGCGAGGCTTCTTGCGCGCAGGGCTTGCGGCACTTCACGCTACTTCCCTTCGCGTTTAGCCGCTTTACCGACATGCTCTTTTCCCCTTTGGGTTTCCCCGCCAGGTAGGTCGGTTGCCCTAGAAGGTGTTTTACCCTCTCCCTTCTGCCCCTATGGGGCTATCCTATGTGCACCGAAACGGCGCACCGGTACTGCACTTTGGAGCGCAGGAGCCGCCCATTGAGAAGATACGTCTGTTCGCCATCGTGAGAGACGGCCATGTGCACCTCCCCCAGGTCAATTCCTGCGACCTTGTCGCCTTGGGGCTGAGCCTGAGCCTGCTCGTGCTTATAGGTGGCGATGGCTTCATACTAGGTTCCTGTCCAACGGATCACCAGCGTTTGCGGCACCTCCCACGGCCATGCAAGAATTAGCGGCGCATTGCCCTTGCCGTTAGAAAGCTTCAGTGTGCCATCCTTGAGGCTCATCGCTGAGCGTTTGTACTCAATCCTGAAGAACCGCTTGCAGCGGCGTGGTGGGTGTGCATCAGGATCGCTTGCCTTTTTGCGTTCCCGCCAACTTGTGAGACTGGCAAAGAACGCTTCTACGCAGGCATCGGCTGTATGGGCATGCAGCTTCTGGGAGGTGAACAGCCGATTCAGATGCTTCTCTTTGAGCCAGATCCCCTTATGTCTGACCGTGCGCCAGAAGAAGACCAGCGTTTGACGGTAGAGCCTGCCACACTCGCGGGCGAGATCATCCAGTTGTGCCGTTTTGCCAATATGCACCCGCCGTACCTCGTACTGCTTCATACGCTTCTCTTCTACGAAAGCGGTCATATCCTGGCTGGCAAGGGCTAAAGCCTTGGAAAAACCTGCCTTACCACTGGAATTGAAAATCCCATGGTTTACAGCGGGTTACGTTCTATCATATCCAGTTGCTCGTGGCCTCGCTCGAAGATTCCATTGATGAGATGCGCGTCTTTGGGGTCGATCCTGATGTATTGTTAGCCAAAGTGCTCAGGTTTGATACTTCAGTCTTGTTTGCTCTTGTAGATTTGATCGAGCGAGATCCTGAGAGGGGATCACCTGGAAATTCATCTGCTAAAAAGCGTGAACACCTGCGTCCACATTTAAGAACAAGGAAACGTCGAAGAACAGATCGAATACATAGTCCAAAATCGAAAATCGTGAGAGGAAAGGGTGAGAGGAACCTCTAATCCTCACCTGTTCCCACTTATTGAGTGCTCGGCACTTGATCGGAGAAACTATTATGGCAGAACCATCAGAAAAGAAGCCTCTTCTGGGCAGCGAACGCCCGCCAGCTCGCGAAGCCAGACTCATCGAAGCTGTCCCACCGAATGAGCTGATCTCTGTTACCCTCATTATCCGTCCACGTCCAGGCAGCCCACCATTGCCCGATCTCGCATACTGGCAGAGGACACCGCCGGGAAAGCGCCATTTTCTGACGCCCGACGAATTTGCCCAGACTTATGGCGCAACGCAAGCTGATCTTGACGCTGTAGCTGCCTTCATCGCAACGCATGGTATGACTGTACTTGAGAGCCACGCTGGAAGGCGTACCGTCTCCGTTCAGGGTACGGCAGAGCAGATGAACACTGCCTTCAGCATCCAGCTCAACCGCTATGAAGCACCACTTCCGAAGCCAGCACGGGCAACCCAGGCTGGAACAATGGAAGAGCCCGCAGTAGAAATGCGGATTTACCACGGCTTTGAGGGTACTGTGCATCTGCCAGCAGAGCTTGAAGGCGTCGTCACGGCGGTGATTGGGCTTGACAACCGCAGCCTGAGTGGTTCCGGTGGCAGCTCCGGCGACCCTGCCAACTCCAACCCGGTGGAAGTGCCGACCATTGCGAAATACTACAACTTCCCCAATTCCGGTGCCGCCGATCAAACCATAGGTGTCATCGCGGCGTCGGATCCACCGAGCGCAACAAACCCAAGACTCTCAGGCTACCTTGCAAACGACATCAACAATCTTTACTTCCCAGGTTTAACGGACGCCAATTATCGAACGAAGCCAGCGTCAATCAACGATGTGTCACTTACCGTGGGTACCAACACCTATTCAAACAATACGACAGCGGTGAATATATCCAACAATTTTGCCCTGGAGGTCACTCAGGATATCTCGACCTGCGCCACGATCGCGCAGGGTGCTACAATCAATGTGTACTTCACCGAACTGACTGAGCAGGGCTTGCTTGTTTGTTTGAATCGTATCCTGTTGCCGGAAGGTGAGAGGCAACCAACGGTTGTGACATGTAGTTTCTACTTTTTCGGCAGCGACGACTCGAACTCGATCGGTTCAATCAGCAATACTGGCTCGGCTGCGTATCAGCTATCCACATTGTTCCAGCAGCTTGCACTCCTGGGAATCAGCGTCTTCGTTATTGCAGGAGACTTTGGGAGTAATGACAATGTCAAGGATGGCTCAACTCATGTGAATTATCCGGGCAGCGATCCCTGGATCACCTGCTGTGGAGGCACAGTGGTTGGAAATAGCGGTACCGGCCCTGAATGGGTGTGGAGTAATGTTGGTTCATCGACTCAAGTTGGTGGCTTCGGCGGGGCAAGCGGGGGTGGTGCAAGTGCGAACTTCCCGGTACCCGCTTACCAGAGCGCCGCAGGCCTGACCCAAATCAAAGATTCCAATAACAACATCCTGAAGGGCCGCTTCTTGCCGGATGTCTCCGGCATGGTCTCGTATAGCGGATTCTTTGTGAAAGGCTCAAGCTACCAGTTTACTGGCACTAGCTGCGCGACACTGCTCTATGCGGGACTCACTGCGGTACTGCGTAGCGCCTTGGGTGTGGCGCTCGGCTTCCTCAACCCCACGCTCTATCAGCTCGGAAACACTGCCTTCAACGACATCACGAATGGGAACAACGACCCGAGCGATGGAAGCAATGCGCCCTACTTTACGGCTGGTACAGGTTGGGATGCATGTTCGGGGTGGGGCAGCATCGACGGGACGAAACTGCTCAACGGCATTGCCGCTCTGATGTACACACAGACCTTCTACTTCCAGGTGGAAAATAGTTCCTTCGGACTGGATGATGTGCTCATCACTTCGTCCTATCCTGGTGCGTTTGACCTGGTACTCGAGGGTTTCACTCCCGCTGCCGCTACTGGAATCAGCCCCTCAGTGAGCGGGGCTTTCAACGCGCTAAACGGTGTCACTATCACCGTCGGGGCCGCGGTACCAGAGATAGCATCGCAGCCGAACACTCCACAGAGAATTCACTATCCGTGCAGCGTCAATTTTGCTCCTGCTGCCATCAAAACGGTTGCTCAGGGCGGCATTTTTCCCGCACCGGGTACAGGCCCATTCGAGTTGCCGCTCACCGCGCTCCTGACCATCCAGGGACAGCTTTTCACAGCAGTGGCGGTTTTCGAGCTGGATGCGGGTGCTAACCCACACTTCTCCAACTTCAGCCCCCAGCATGACAACGTTTTCTATCTCAGCCAGGACCTGCGCGTGTTCACCGTGACGCCGGGCATCAACACCGCGCCAATCGGCGGCGTGCCCCTCTTGCCCGCCGACAACACAAATTACGACACCGGTGCCGGTTACGCGTACATCCGGGCTTTACTGAGCTACCTCAATGCAAACTACAGCGACCCCTCAGGCCCAGACCCGTTCACGCTATTCCCTGATCAATCGAACGCGCTCACGGGTGATTCCTCGGTGACGCCGTCCACGATAAATCCAGCAAATCCCTCCGGCCCGCGCTTTGCCAACTACAACTTTGCAGTCGCACGGGTGCGCTTGAGTGGCACAGCCAATTCTTCGTCGGTGAAAAACGTTCGCGTATTCTTCCGCATGTTCGCCACCCAGACCAGCGACACGGATTATCAGACCAATTGGACCTATCCATCGAACCCCGATAGCGCGGGCCTACCGGGCTCTCCGCTCCTGGGCGTTGGCAATCCGCCCGTCACGATCCCCTTCTTTGCCACCGGCAACTACGAAGCCAACGCCGACTTCGGTGTAAACGTCGACTACTCGGCCAACAGCATCAACAACCAGCCGATCCCGATTGGCTCGAGCGGGAGCGCCTGGGCGTACTACGGCTGTTACATCAACATCTACCCGCTCGGCAACACTATCAACGGGCAGGCTGTAAACGCGATGCTGCCGGGCACGCATCACTGTATCGTGGCACAGATTGCCTATGACGACGCGCCCATTGAGAACACCAACGGCACAACGCAAAGCCCTGAAAACTCCGACAAGCTCGCCCAGCGCAACCTTGAGATCACTTTCTCGGGCAATCCCGGACCAGCAGCGACACATCGTATTCTGCAGACCTTTGATCTGCGTCGCAGCAATGCACTCAGCAGCAGCGGCACATTGCAGGACTATCCAGATGAGTTGATGATCGACTGGGGCAATACGCCCGTTGGCAGCACCGCATATCTATACTGGCCGCAGGTTAGCTCCTCGGATGTGCTGTCGCTGGCGAACCAGCTTTACTCCACGCACCAGCTCTCTGCTGTTGATGCTAACACTTTGCAGAGCACTGTGCCGGAGGGATTCACGTATGTACCTATCCCGCCAGGCACAGGCGAAAGCTTCGCGGGCCTGTTCACTGTCGATTTCCCTGTTGGAGTCGTGACCGGTCAGGTCTTCACTATCGTTGTCCGTCGCATCTCCACACGACAGGCTGAGGAGATTCAGATTCAGGCGCGGACAGAAGCGGCCCGAGAAAAGACCATGAGTAACTGGCGCTACGTCGTCGGATCTTTCGCCGTGCGCATACCGGTCTCGACGGCGAACCTCATGCTGCCGCTTGAAGCGGATACTCTCGCCATCATGAAATGGCGGCTGACGCAGATGCCGCCTGGCAACCGCTGGTATCCTGTCCTTCAGCGCTATATCGAGTACATTGCCGGGCGTATCGACGGGCTGGGCGGTAATTCGACCTCGATCGGGCCGTCGCCCTGGGGAGCGCAGCCACCCATCATTCACAAGAAACACCACGAGCACACTGGTAAGGTTGTGGGCGTGATCTACGACCGTTTCGGTGATTTCGAGGGCTTGCTGCTGCGCACTGAACACGATCATGAGCAACTCTTCCACAGCCGCGAGAACGAGATCGAGGCTCTCGTCCGCTTCGCCTGGCAAGAGCGGGTGATCATCACCGTTATCACTGAGCCTCAAGACCCGCATCGCCCGTTGTCAATCATTCTTCGCCGGATACCGCGACCACATCGGTACTGGTAGCAAACGGAGATACTGAGATACAGTGTACCTGATCGGTTTTGTGAAGATCGGCTGCACGCGGAACACTACCCCTTCTGGAGTCAGGGTCTTACAGCGGTCTTCCAAAAGATTGAGCCTATCAAGAAATTGATCAAACCGCTTTTCTTGGTGGCAATTCTGTCATATAGCTCAATACTTCTGCCAACCGCTGTAAGATCGCGCACAAGCAGGTGGAATTCTTTGCGCAAACGGCCAACAACGTGACCTTGAATGCTAAAGCGGATGGTACAGGCAATAGGGATGCGCTGGTTCTGGATAGAACCATGAACCTTCAGGCCGGTTCATTGAAAAATATTCCCTTGCCGGCAGCGATTGGCACGTTTACTCTTTACCTGGATAACAACTCGATGCATGACCTCTGGTTGGCTGTGGCCTGGGGGACATGAGTTTGAATATCGTCATCTCATATGTTACGAGACGTTGAATGTCTCAGAAAGAGGAAAACACATGACCACGTACTGGGGTGTCGTCTCTACACGACCGGCCAACGCGCAGCTCACAACTATCGAGGGCCAACCGGCCCTGTTCGATTTCATTGTCCAGCAAGCAGGGACTCCCCAGTTCTGGGGACGCTACATTGCGGGCAAAGCACAAGACGACCTGCTGACAGCAGACGAAGCAAGCTTCCTGCTCAATAACAATTGCCGCATCCTCCTCGTCCACTACGGCATCAACCCAGGCGGGGGCTACCAGGCAGGCGTGCAAGATGCCATGAACGCCATTGCAGCCGCGCAGAACCTCGGCGCCCCCAGCGGTGTCAGCCTCTACGGTGATATCGAAACGGGCGTTGCCACCAATCCCGATTGGTACTTCGGCTGGTGGGAAACGATGAGCGCCTCGGTGTATACCAGTGCGGGAGGCTTTTACTGCAATCCGTCCGCCAACAACGCGCAGAACTTTGCCACTCCCTATTGTGCCGCCATCAACGATCCGCGCAATCTCAATTCAGATGGCTCCTTGCGTTTCAACCCGCCTCTCTTCGTGAGCACACCTCGGCCTGGCTGCGACTTCGACCGTTCCTACTACCAACCGGACGAACCCTCATGCGTCGCTGGATCTGCGGTCATCTGGCAATATGTCGAACAGTGCCACAAGAATGATGTGTTTCCAAAGGGCTTATGGGACCAGGACCTGGCTACTGATGCAGGCTACGCCACCATGTGGGGGACTTAAAATGAGAGCGGATGCTGAGCGGCTTGAGCGTTCAGGAAGCGATGAAGGAAATAGCTGGTCTGGTCCTGCTTGCCGCCTTTTCCCGTCTCTTGTCCAGGTGCTAACAAATACTCTGACAACATTGTTTCTGTCAACGAAGGGGCAATATTGTAACTACTGCCTTCTGAGCTGATTGTCATACGTCTACATCTTTGCAATCACAATTATGATTATCTGCTCCATATCTGATACGTTTCGCCTCACCCATGCCTTCATTTCATATAGACATTGTGAGAGCTTATCACAATGAGAGCAGAGAGAGGATAGCCATATTTGCCTCTTCGACGACCGCCCAGGTACAACAGGGATATGCAGGGATGCCCCTGCGGGTACTATGGCGACCCGGTTAAAGAATGCAGTTGTTCGGCCACAGCCATCGCTCGTTACCAGAAACGCATCAGCGGCCCCCTGCTCGACCGCATCGATATTCACATCGAGGTGCCTCGTGTTGATTATGAGAAACTGGCTGACAAGCGCAGTGTAGAGAACTCAGAGGCGATCCGCAGGCGAGTGCAGGCAGCGCGCGAACAGCAACTACAGCGGTTGACTGATACCAGGCTTACCTGTAACGCCGAAATGGGGCCGACCGAAGTGCGCCAGTTTTGCCAGACGGATGCCTCCGGCGAAAAACTGCTCAAGGCGGCGATGCAGCAGCTACACCTGTCAGCAAGGGCTTATCACCGTGTCCTCAAGCTGGCCAGAACGATAGCCGATCTGGCGGAAAGCGAGATGATCCTGGCCAATCATATTGCCGAAGCTATCCAGTATCGGCCGAGAGTAGGGATATGAGCTTGCGATGAGTAAGGCTGCAACACAAGGAAAGGCCAGGACCATATGCCGGAATTAAGTGGGCCAGATTTTACCAGGCGACGAAAGATCGGCAGAGGCAGCTAGACCTCCAGGAAGCTTACTCTCAAGACCTGTATCCCCGTTGCATCGCGCAGTCTAGCACCGAGAAAGATGAGAGGTGATAGAATGTGACAAGAAAGGCTACTTCATCGTCGAACCAGCCATAGGAGGCCTTCATGATTCATGTACGCGCGTATGTCCCTACCGACCGGGAATTCGTCCTCGGCCTGGCCCCGCGCCTGGCCATTGGCATTCCACCCTGGCGTGATCCTCACAAGATGACCTTGACGGCTCAGGAGTGGATTACTGGAAGCATCGAGCGGCATGGAATTAAGACGATGGTCTTTGTGGCCGAAGATGAGCAAGGAGAACGGCTTGGTTTTGCTACCGTCTCGCACAGCACCCACTTTACCGGTGAAGGTCAGGCTTACATCGGGGAACTGGCGACCTGTGAGGAAGCGGAGGGACGAGGGGTTGGCAAAGCCCTGGCCCAGGCTTGCGAACAATGGGCGCGCGAGCAGGGCTACCACGTGCTCGCGCTGGCAACTGGAGCCGCTAATGAGCGGGCGCTGGGTTTCTACCGGCACCTGGGCTATCGAGACGAGGACATTACGCTGGTCAAGCTGTTGAAATGAGGAAGCCCACGATGGGAGGAGACCTGCAAAGCCTGGCCGGTGAGGCTTTCTGTTATCTCACCACCACGGGCCGCAAGTCCGGCCGCCCGCACACCATTGAGATCTGGTTCGCCCTGCATGGCCACACGCTCTATATGCTCTCCGGCGGGCGTGCCAGGGCGGACTGGGTAAAGAACGCGCTCAAGCAGCCCCACGTGAGCGTCAGGATTAGCGATCAGGTGTTCAGTGGACAGGCTCGGCTGGTGAGCGATGCCGAAGAGGATGCCTTTGCTCGCCGGCTGGTTGCCAGCAAGTACGAGGCGGCGGGCGAAGAAGATCTCGAGATCTGGTCGAAGACCGCCCTGCCTATGGCGGTGAACCTGGATATTTGAAAAGGAGGAGCGAGAGCGAGCCATGCCAACCATCGCGATCATCGGGGCCGGCTGTAGTGGGCTGGCGGCTGCCCACGAGCTGCGCGATGCCGGTTATCGTGTGACCCTGTTTGAGCAGGAGCCAGAGGTCGGAGGCCGGGCATCGACCAGGAGCAAGCAGGGCTTCCTCTACGATGATGGGGCCCAGTATATCAAGGGCGATGACCCGTTCTCCACCAGTGCGTCCTGGATCACAGGGCGTTTCCGCCTGCCTGATTTAATCGATATCGGCAAACCCGTCTGGGCCTTTGATCGGCACGGGCAGATTGTCGAGGGTGATCCGCTGCAGAATGCCGGGCACAAGTGGACCTATCGTAGCGGGCTAAATGCCCTGCCCAGGCGCATGGCGCAGGGATTGGATGTGCGGCTGGCGACAGCCATTGGCCATCTCGAGCAGCAAGGGGCAGGCTGGCAGCTCTTCGATGTCTCCAGGCGCTCGCTTGGGCTATTTGAGCAGGTGCTGGTTGCCGTCCCGGCTCCCCGGGCTGCCGCTTTGGTGGAAGCTAGCCAGTTGCCTGCTGCTCTCCAGGAGAACGTGTGTGTCTTGCTGGGCCAGGCGAGCTATCGCCCGCTGCTCTCCATCATGCTGGGCGTGCGGCCAGCGCCGCACGTTCGCCCGTACTATGCCCTGGTCAACACGGACAAAGCGCATGCCATCTCCTGGCTGGCCTGGGAACACGAGAAGGCTCGTGAGCGCGTTCCAAGAGGGGCAGGCTTGTTGATTGCCCAGATGGCCCCGCACTATAGCCGGGAGCACTGGCACAGTCCAGCCAATGAGATTATCGCAGATGTGGCCGAGCAGGTAGCTGTGCTGCTCAATGAAACGCTGTCTCCCCTGGTTTTTACGGATATTCGATACTGGCCGTATGCGTTACCTGCGAGCAGGGCTGATGCAAAGCAACTCAACGCCCTTTCCCTCCCACTCGGGCTGGCCTTCTGTGGAGATGGGTTCGTGGGCGGGCGCATTCATCTCGCCCTCGAGCATGGGGTAGCTGTTGCCCAGCAGTTATTAAGGGCCTGCTGAGCCTGATCACACACTGATGGGGAAAAAATCGCTGTTAAATGTCAATTAGAATTGCCGGCAATTCTAATTGTCGCTCAACAAAAGAGGTCGTGTAAGGCTTGCTCATCAGCGCTTCTGCTGCTGGTATTCATCATAGACCATGTTCGTTTTCTCTGTCTGCCTTTTCATGTGCTTTACGACCAACACGTTCTTGCGGTAATATACCGTCAGAGGTTCCCTGCTCACATCCTGGAAATCATTGATCTTTGTTGCGTGCAAGACTCCAAGGAGGGGCCATATCACGGCTCTCACGTGTCCAACACGAAGTGCTTGCTCAGCTCTGGCACCGAGAGCATTCCACGCTATGCTTTGGTGGACAACCTGGTTCCCTGCTCTACTTCGAGCCTTTCTTTCTGTTCTGAAACGGGTATCCGACTCGAACGGACCAGCATCTGCGCCAGGACCACACCCACCAGCAGCGCAACGACCAGGGTGATGATTGACCCGAGCCAAGCAGGCTTCTCGACCATCAGAAAGACGATGCCCAGCCCCAGCGTCGTCATGCTGATCACGGATGTCCAGTGCATCGGATGGTTCAGCTCGCGCCTGAGATCGGACGGAATAGCACCGTGCCCAAGCGCTGCCGCTCGCTGGGCGATGCGCCGGGCATGTGTCCCATTGAAGGCAGCGCCTACGAAGCTCAAGAGGATCAGCAAGCCTAGCGAAAGATCGATCCAGGCCTGAGTCCATCCCCAGAAACCTATCGTCATCGCCAGCCCCGCACCGAGAATCAGCAGGGAAGTGATGGGAAACACGACATCCAGCAGTTTGCTGGCGCTGCTCCACGCCCGCACCCCCTCGACGGTATGGGCACTGCGGGCACCCAGCATAATCGCCAGTTCGACGGCGAGCGCCATAAAGAGGCCCAGGGCGCCAACAATGTGGACAAAGAGTACGAGATGATACCAATCCATTGTGTTCAACTCCTTTCGTAAACAACCAGTTGCTCATTCAAAGTTTATATTCGTCCGATGAAAAGCATTCCACAGATAAACGCTCTGGACCCGCTTTTTTAGGGGAAGCAAGTCTGGATGCTTCGTTTCACCGATCCTGCTGCTCCTCGGTAGGACTGGAGACGCGATTCACGGACAGCAGTGGGGCGGCCAGATCCCGCACCTTCATCAGCACGCCATGCAAAGCTGCCTCATCGACCAGGCTCCCTCGCAACAGCGTTGTGCCATCTTCCTCATAGGTGATCGCGAGTCCCTCGAACCAGGCCGACCAGTGTTGATCGAGATGTCCTTGCACGCGAATTTCATAGATACTCATGATGCTGACTTACCCCTGTCCTTCTTTCACCGAGGCGATGCATTTGCTTCAAGTGTAGCGAACGGAAGGGTTGGAAGGCAGTGAACCAAAGTGGGTAATGGGGGTTTATTTTTTTCCGCGACGTTCGGGTGGGGATGAGGAGCTTAGAGGAGATGTAAGGTACGCGCACGAGCAAGAGCTTGCATACGGCTCTGCACGCCCAGTTTGCCACAGATATTATACACGTACTTCTTGACGGTGCCGATGCTCAGGACAAGACGCTGGGCGATCTCGCGGTTGGACTTGCCCTCGGCCAGCAGGCGTAGCACCTCACGTTCGCGCGCAGTGAGCGGCTCGATGAGCGAGGAAGGATGCAATGGAGAGGAGGCTTCTGACTCCGCTCCCTGCTCGCCAAAGGCCGCGAGGAGTGCGGCGACATAAGAGGGAGCAATTCCGCGGGCACCGGCCTGGCGCAGCAGTTCTCGCATCGGCACCCCTTCATCGACAAAGAGGCGGATATAGCCCTCCGGCGCGGCAAGGGTGAGCGCCCGTTCCAGAGTAGCAAGCGCACGCGTGCGGTCGTGGAGAGCCTGCAGCGCGAGCGCCTGCACGATGAGGATCTCCATGATACTGTTTCTTCGCCCCTTCGCCTCAGCATCGGCCAGCAGGCGATCTAACAGCGAGAGCACCTCTTGCAGCGCAGGGAGCGAAAAGCCCGCTGCCTGCCCTCGCGCCTGAGCAATACGGACGCGCGCCAGCATCAAGTACGCCTGTTCCTGTGAATAGCTCAGCTTCTCATCGGTGACTGATACGCCGCTGGCCTGTACCCAGCGTGCGGCAGCCTCCACGTGACCCTGCATAAGTTCCACCTGTGCCCGGGCTGTCGAAAGCTGAGCTCGTATCTGCGGAACCAAGCGGCGCCCCTCGGCCAGGTGCGCAAACGCCTCCAGGGTCGCCACTGCCTGGTCATATTGACCGCGGGCTTGCAGCAGGCGCGCCAGTGCAACATGGCCGGCGAGCACCTCGTCGGCAAAGGAAGACAAGGCATCGCGCACCTGCTGCAAGCCCTGTGCCAGCAGGCGCTCCGCCTCCTCCAGGCGATTCCATTCCCGCAGCAGATCCCCCAGGCCGAAGCAGTACGATGCTTTGGCCGTCAAGACCTGGACAACCCCGGCCGGCGAGGTCTGACCCGCTTCCTCATAGATGGCTGCCGCCGCTCTGAGCCGCCCCTGGAGCGCATGAAGTCGCCCCTGGAGCGCCAGACTGCGGAACGCGACCAGCTCATATCCCGAGGCCGCACTAAAGGCAACCGCATCTCTCACCTGCTGCTCTGCCGCCGGTGTCACCTCGCCACTCAGCAGGAAGCGATGAGCCACTTGCATGGTAGGAATCGCACGCAGGGGCAGCGGCGCCCCTTCCGGTATCAGATCGAGCGCCTGCTGCCCCAGTGTGAGATAGCGTTCCAGGTCTCCGCGGTAGCGTGCCAGGTTCGCGCGGACGTTGGCCATGACACTTAAGGCAATGCCAAGCTCTTCAGCGGAGAGCGCTGCCGGAAGCCCACGCTCGGCATCTTGCAAGCGTGCCTCGGCTGCCTCCACCTGGTTGACGACGTGCAAGGCAGAGGCATGATAGATGCACAGCAGAGGGTGCATCCGCACCAGCGCATCAGGCAAAGCCTTGAACCACTCGAGCAGGAGGTGTGGACGTCCGTGGGCCATCAGGAAGGCAAAGAACGCGGCCTGATTCATCAAGCGGGCCGCGAGTTCGACATCGTGTGCCAGCAGCGCGTGCTGCACCGCCTCCGTGAGAAATCCCTGCTGCTGATACCAGGCACTGGCGCGGCGATGCAGGTCAGGCACCAGTTCGGGCTCAGCCTGTTCCAGGCGATTTTTGAGCACCTCAGCAAATAGATGGTGATAGCGATACCAGTGCCGCTCGTCGTCCAGGGGCACCACAAAGAGGTTCGCCCGTTCCAAAGCTTCAAGCATGGCCTGGCCTTCATCCTGCCCAGTTACGGCCTCAACGAGCGATCCGCAGAGGCGTTCGAGAATTGAGGTGCGCAGTAGAAAGGACTGAACCTGTTCGGGCTGCCGGGAGAGAACTTCTTCAGAGAGGTAGTCGAGCACGAAGCGGTGACTGCCGGTAAAGGCCGCAACAAACGCCGGAATATCGGCTTGCTCACGCAAGGAAAGGGCGGCCAGTTGCACTCCTGCTACCCACCCCTCGGTGCGGCGCACAAGCACGTCAAGCGCATCTGTGGGAAGATCGAACCCCAGCATCTCCCGCAGAAAGGTGCGCATTTCGGCAATGTCGAAGCGCAATTCGTTGGCGCGCAGTTCGACCAGGCGCCCACGAGCACGCAGGCTCGCCAGTGGAAATGGCGGATCAGCCCTGCTGGCGATGACCAGGTGCATATGAGGGGGGAGATGGCTCACCAGAAAGATGAGAGCCTGGTGAATGACCGGAGTGGTAATCACATGGTAGTCATCCAGCACCAGGGCGAAGTCCGGGATCTCACGATCCATCAAGTCGTTCGTGAGCACAGTGAACACGCTCTCCAGTGGCGTCTTTCGCGCTGCCTCAAGCAGGCTCAGAACGGTCATACTCAGGTCTGACAGGGGGATTTGCAGGGCAGCCAGCAGATAGGTAAGAAAACGAACCGGGTCGTTATCTTCAACATCGAGCGAAAGCCAGGCGACCGGCGTCCCACTTTCAGCCAGCCACTGGGCCAGCAGCGTCGTCTTGCCAAAACCAGCCGGCGCTGAGATGAGGGTCAGGGCAGACTCCATGCCCTGCTGCAGGCGCTCAATGAGATGGGAGCGCGAGACCAGGCGACCACGCGGGCGAGGCGGGTGGAGTTTGGTCGTAAGCAGTGGATCACGTGGCAGGCGCTGCTCATCTACGAGCACAGAGTGTGCGGCTTCAGCGGGTTCAGCGGATTCAGCAACAGTTCTTGTGGCAGAAGGGAAGGCAGCAGCAACCTCCTCTAAGCGCGCCAGAGTGAGGTCAGCGCTTCGCCCCAGGTATCTCTTCGCCATTTTCGGACCAATGCGCCGGTAGGCGTACCAGTACTGATCTCCCCTGGGCCTGGCTTCTTTGCGCACCGTCAACTGCCCCTGTTGCCCGTGGAAGGCGAAGGAGGAAACGTTCTCCAGCCAGGCTGACCACTCTCTCTCATCGTTTAAGAAAGGAGAGCATACGCTACGGCCCTCTTCCTCCAGTTCATAGACCTGGCGATCAGCGTACCAGTGCAGGCGAGGGTGGGATGCCGCCATTGCATGGTTCCCCTTTCTGTCATGCTGCTACCCAACAGGTATCTCTACCGTAGTATACCTATTGGGTAGCAGCAGTGCAAGAGGGAATCAGCCGTTCAAGATGTTCGTTTACCCCAATGGCTGTGAGCCGCAAAACCTTTCGAGACATACATACTCCTTTGCTAACGATGAGAACAAACAAGGAAACAGACCTCGCCAGGTTGCTACCCAACATGGACCTCAGCATCAGAACAGTGCTGGGTAGCAGTCTGGCAGAGAGGGATTGCTCTATCGCTGTTAGAGATTTGGACTCGAAACAATGCACCACTTCGCGCCGTTCCAGGCCTCAGTCAAGGTCACGAATGAACCACTCTGGTCGATGGCTCTGCCGACAGTCCAGACGTCCTCATCATGGGGAACGGCTGCGACGCCATTCAGAAAGTTGGCTGGCCCGCTGGTACCAGAGACGTTGGGGCTGGGAGTAATCTGCCACGAGGAGCCATTCCAGTGCTCGATGAGTGTGGCCAGGCCACCACTGGTGGCCGGCAAATTGGTGCCCCCGACCGCCCAGACATTCCTGGCGGAAAGGGCTGACACCCCGGCGAGTTCCGGTGGCCCTCCTGACGCCCACGCCACCGGCGGTGAGAAGGTGATTATGGCGGTAAGCATCACACCGCCAATCATCACAAGCAGGAAGAAACGTTTCAGCATATGAGAACCTCCTTAGATACTTCATGATTGCCTCTGCTCACATACACTGTGAGCAGAGGGTGGAAGGCACTGAACCAAAGTGGAGAGTCGAGGTTTATTTTTCCTCCACAGGCGGCGTTTGAAGATGCGAAGTTTGAGCAGGCACGCCTCGAAGCGCGCATTGCCGAACTGGAACAGTTACTGACAACTGCTCAGGTAATTGAGCTTGATCAGGTTCCTACAGGCGCGGTCTCGCTCGGCTCCGTCGTGCATCTGGCGGCAAGTGATGGCCGCACGCACCGGTACACCATCGTGGGTTCGTATGAAGCCGATCCCGCTGCCGGGCGCATTTCCCACGAATCGCCGGTCGGCAAGGCGCTGCTTGGGCGCAAAGCCGGCGACGAGGTCCTTGTGACCACTCCCGGTGGGGTGAAAGTCTACACCATCCTGGGGATCGAGTAAAGAAAGGAAACGATACCGATGAGCGCTATGCTTCCACCGCGACCTCATTCCTTTGAGACACTGCAGAGGTACCTCTCGTTGAGAGAGGTAGGTCTCCCTGCTATGACAGAACCGGGACTTGAACACCCAAAGGTGCTCATCACAGGAGACAGCCGCTTGTGCGTAAAAGAGTTGGAAGCCGCTCTTCATCCCATCACCGGTCACTACAGCATCCAGACGACAGGGATGCAGGAACCGCTGTACACGCTCTGGTATGCCGAGGGACAGGCGTTGTCTCGCCATGCGCGTTCGACAAGTATTGCTTTTGATCTGCGCGGAGCGCGGGCGGGAGAGATGCAAACCTACCTGGTAGCCGTTCAGGTGGTAGAAAGCGATGAGCAGGGCCGGGTGGTGCTCAGCGGGGTGCTTGTCCAGGTGGCTGTGACAGGTGATGAATACAGACAAAAAGATCCCTCCCGAGCTTGACGTGCTGTACAAGGAAGAAGATGTCAGGCTCAGGAGGGCAGGCTCCCTTGCTGTTTATTCGACCATGACCGTCAGATTCATACCTGGATGGATCGGGCAGTACAGCTTGAAGGTTCCGGCCGTCTCAAATGGAGGAGTCGTTGCGCTCCCATTTGCCGGAACGTCCAGGTTGATAGCAGGCGCTCCACTTTCAGCTCCTGGCCGTGCGGTTCCATCTTCCCACGTCCCATTTGCGATCACGTGAGGCGAAGTCGTCTCATTTATGAAGGTGATGGACGCCCCTTTTTTGATCGTGATCGTGTCTTGAAGAAAGTTGGCTCCGGTCAACTTAAGCATTGGCCCAGAAGGAGGGGCTGCCTCCCGAATACTACACGCTGCAAGCACGATGGTCAGCAGACCAAGCATGAGCAGTCCAATAACCCGTTGCATATACATAGTGTCCTTTCCTTTCCTGGTAAAAACGGGGGAATGAGCAGCGAACCTGGTCTCCTATCGCTCAACGAAGAGCCGATTCTGTGGTTGCTCGCGTACTGAACTGCGTATATTGCCGCGTGATGATCTCACCAAGTCCGAGAGCTGATAGGCCCAGGAACAGGTGAATTGCCTGAATCACCCAGTGCAGTGCGCCTGGAAGAAGCCAGGCGTCTTGCTATGGAAGGGTCAACGCTCCAGTTGGAGATTGGCCATATTGAGCCGGTACGTGTGCGCGGGGACGAGGAAAGCCTGCGCCGAGTAGCGCTGATCCTGCTCGATAACGCGATCAAGTATACCCCCAGTAGTGAAGATGGCAGGGGGCGCGTGACCGTCTCGGTGGAACGGGTCGATAGACAGGCCGTACTGCGTGTGCGCGATACGGGTATCGGGATTGATCCGGCCGATGTGCCGCACCTCTTCGAGCGCTTTTACCGGGCCGATCGTGCTCGTTCGCGCCAGGGGACCGGGTTGGGACTGCCCATTGCGCAAACCCTGGTTGAGCAACTTGGCGGACATATCAGCGCTGAAAGCACGCCGGGCAAGGGCAGCACCTTCAGTGTCTGGCTCCCTCTCGCCTGAACCAGGTGTAGCGACCCCTCTGTTCTCAAGGTTCTGAACGTTCCTTGACCGTTAAGACAGGCACAAAATCGGGGCATTCACGATAGGTATTGGCTTCGGGCAGAGGAGCATCGACAAACGCGCAGTGGTGAGGGCCGCGTGCATCCCCTGGATGCATATCGCGGCGGAAAAACTGGCAGTTCCAACACATCTCATAGACCCTGACATGTCCTTTGTCCTGGAGCTTGCGCACAATGGCCTGCGTTGCATGGACCAGCGCCATTTGCTCCTGCTCTGGTAGTTGCTCAATGGCCTCTTCCAGGTCGTCCAGGATATGCTCCAACTCCATCGCTTGCGTGTTACCGGCCTCTGTCAGAGCAAGAGTAACAGCGCGTGCATCTTCTTGCGAAGGCTGGCGTTGAACCAACCGTTTGCGCTCAAGCGCATCGGCAACCCCGCTGGCGGTGGCATAGCTCACGGACAGGCGCTCGGTCAGACCGCCAATGGTATGTACTCCTGGCCGGGAGAAGCGCAAGAAGAGCAGCGCCTGCACCTGGGCAGGAGAAAGCTTCGCCTCTTCACCCTGCGTGCGCAGCAGATGACCAATCGCTTGGCTGATACGATAGAGGGCAATCGCGGCTGCTCCGGCAGGATGGGCCTGGCGGAAGCGTGGGTCAAAGGCAGACATGCGCGGTTATTCCCCCCACTAAAACTGACCTTCCTTCACAAACGGCGCGCTCCAAAGTGCCACTGAGAGGACAACGGCCTTAAACCAGGCCTGGTACATCTTCTCCACCTCCTCAGCGCTGTGCCCTTTTTTGGCGAGGAAGGGTTTGATCGTCAGCGTAATAGGAGCGATCAAGGCCACTAGGTACCGGTAGTTAATCAGAGGGACGCAATCAACTCCATCCGTCTTGTTTTTCTTGGCTGGAGTATGCCGCAGGCCAATCTCTTGCTGGTAATCGAGCCAGACCTGGTCGTATGGGCGATTGCAGGTATCGAGAATCCATTGCCCGAAGCGTTTGCGTACGGCTGCAAGGTAATTCGTGTTGGGATTGCCTTCGCCGTCGGTGAAATAGTAAAGCAGGAAAGGATGGGACGCCACAAAGCCGTACCAGACATCAAGAATATCTTCAACCTGATCGGCCAGCACCTCGCCGGCCATGTGCAGGGCCTGCCGATCCTCCGGACCAAAAAGAGCAGCCTGTTTGAGGTGCTCAAAGTCTTCCAGCGTGAGCGGAGACTGCACTTCCGTTGCTCCGTAAATGTAGCCAGGGATAGATCGCGTACTCATGGGTCATGCCTCCTTTATTTTATTTAGGACTCCTAAATAAAAAATACGGCAAAATTTCATCTTTGTCAAGAGGTAGCAAAATTGCATGCTCAGGCCCATCTCAGACAATCCACAGGGTCATTTCACGCGAGTGCCGTATGCTGTTCATGTGAGGGATGGGGAGAGTCAGGTGGGATGCTGATTTCCTTCTCTCACCATCCCACAGCCTGGAACGGGGATGTACGTCAGCGATCGCTCTGAACAGAAGCATACAACATGCATAGTAGAGGTGTATAAAGATGTTGCAACCTGATCTACAGAACAAACCAATCAGCTCGCCTGACAATGGCCGAGTACCCATTCCTGCCCCTGCACACCGGCAGCCCAGCCCTCGAGGCGGACGCACAGGGGCGATCATCGTCCTGACCATGCTGCTGGCAGTAGTCTTTGGCACCGGCTTATTTGCCGGCTGGACATTTGCAGGGAGCCGGGGAACCACTACAGGAGCCGTGCAAACTGAAACCAGGACGGGAGCGAGCGTTCCCCCTTTGACGGGCAGCGATATCGAGGCGGTGCGAGAGGCGGTGGTGGCGAAAGTACGACCGGCAGTGGTCCAGATCAATGTGCTCACGGCTAGTGGTCAGGGGCTGGGGTCCGGGGTGATTATTGACCAGCGTGGCTACATTGTCACCAATCACCATGTAGTTGAGGGAGCGCAGCACCTGGAAGTGGTGCTCTATGATGGCACAAAACTTCGCGGAGGACTGGTTGGCACTGATCCTGCCGATGACCTGGCAGTGGTGAAGGTGACGCCGCCGAAAACAAGCCTGACCGTGGCCCGCCTGGGCGACTCGTCGAAGTTACGAGTTGGGCAAGAGGTGCTGGCGATGGGCAATCCGCTGGGCATCACGCAGACGGTCACGAGTGGCATTATCAGTGCCCTGGGACGCAGTGTCTCGGAGGGACAGAATGGGGCCACCATCCCCGATGCCATCCAGACCGATGCGCCGATTAATCCTGGCAACAGCGGTGGGGCGCTGGTGGATTGGCAGGGCAACGTCATCGGCATTCCTACACTCGCTGCTATCGATCCGCAGTTCAAGACGCCGGCCAACGGAGTCGGCTTTGCCATCCCCTCCAACCGCGTGCAGTTCATTGTGCCACAGCTTATCGAGACGGGCAAGGTCACGCACACAGGGCGAACTGCCCTGGGCGTGACGGTCACCAGCGTGGATGCCCAGCTTGCTGCACAGGACAATCTCGCCGTTGATCATGGTGCGCTCATCGTGAGTGTGGCCCCCGATGGGCCGGCGGCTCAGGCGGGGTTGCAGCCGGGGGATGTGATCGTGCAGGTCGATGACGAAGCTATCACGGATGTGCCATCGCTGGGGGATGCGCTCGTCAGCAAGAACCCCGGTGAGAGGGTTTCGGTACAGCTCTACCGGGGCAACCAGCACCTCACTAGCAATGTGAAGCTGGGCGAACTCCCTGCCAGGTAGGATGGCCAGGGCTGCATCTCTTCGGGCTGTTGCTGGGCCAATTCAAAGGCGTGACGTAGCTCGTCTACCATCGAGAGGTACTCCTGCGTATCCTTGTTTGCTCTTTCACCGCTTACTTGCCGCCAGGCGGCTTCTCATCGGCTGGCAAAGAGACGATTGCTGGTGTGGAGCGGGAGACGGGACTCGAACCCGCGGCAGCCTGCTTGGAAGGCAGGGTGCACCTATATCATCGCCAGCTTGCTATCAACCAGCTTGACAAGCCGATGCAGGTGATATACACTGAATGTACGCACGTCTGACAAAAGCTGTTGCTTGCACGTGGCAAAAGCGATTGCCTTCTTGAGAAGGCAGGATGTCACGAAGTTGTACACTCATCAGCATTATACACTTCTCTTTGAGAAAAGGCAAAACGCTGGAGGAAGAGAAGGATGGGGAAGCTTTTGAACAAAGAAAACTTGCCTCATCGTATGGTAAGTTCAACATGCCTCAGTTTCTTTTTGAAGGAATTGCGCTCATCCATGAGGATACTTCTTATAGTCTAGTGCTGTGTTTTTCACATTGGAAGTTACGTTTCCTCACAGGAGCAGGCGGCTGCGTGCTCCTGCATTCAGAGTCGAGCGAGGCTGGAACTGCCTGACGCCTGAGTAGAGCGAATCAAGGAAATAGGCGCAAAACAAGCGCGAAAAGAGAAATACCATAGGGCAAGTTCTGTTGCTTCCAAACAAGTCGGAACTTCCTCCTCCATTCCTCTTGACTCCGTAGTATGGTACGGGGTGTATAGTTTTTACAGGAGGAACAGAGATGGAGACCCTTTCGATTGGACAAGTGGCACGCAGAACTGGGGTTGGCATAGAGACGATCCGTTTCTACGAACGTGAGGGCTTACTGGAGGAGCCACCTCGCCGCACCTCTGGCTATCGCCAGTACTCCGAGCAGGTCGTCAAGCGTATCCATTTCATTAAACGCGCCCAAAAGCTTGGCTTCTCACTCAAAGAGATTGCCGAGCTGCTGCTATTGCGCGTGGACGGACAGACATCGTGTGAAGAGGTGAAGCAGCGCACAGAAGCGAAAATCGCTGAAGTGGAGCGGAAACTGGTCGAATTACAACGTATGCGGCAAGCTCTGCTCCAGGTCCACTCGCTCTGTGCAGGACAAGGACCGACCGGTCGTTGTCCCATGCTTGATGCACTTGAGCAGCAAGAGCCGCTCGATCAGGCTGAACGAACAGCGGAGTGAGCGGCGTCGATGGCGTCCAACCACACCCCTCTGCACTGGTGACGCGAGGCTCCGTTCGTGCCGCGATCTCACAGAGCACACACACATATGCATAGTAAAGAAAGGACATTATCATGGAGATGATGCAAGGGACCGTTGAGCCACGCACGCTGCTCGCTGGATGGCCTTCGTGCCGATAAGAGATAACGCCTATGTCAACCCAAGAGCGCTATGACCTGGTGATTCTGGGCAGTGGCTCGACCGCCTTCGCCGCAGCCATCCATGCGCAAGAGCTGGGCAAAACGGCGGTGATGACCGAGGGACGCACCCTTGGCGGTACCTGTGTCAACCGGGGTTGCTTGCCCTCCAAGAACCTGATCGAGGCCGCTCGCTTGATCTACGATGCTGCCCATCCCCGCTATCCGGGGCTAACACCCGTGCATCTAGACGTCGATTTTACGCGGCTTATTGCACAGAAGGATGGGGTGATCCGCGAGTATCGCGATCAACACTATGCCAGCATCATTTATGACACCAACAAAACGGGTCAGCCACCTATTGAGATGCTACAAGGACAGGCGATGCTTGTCGATGCGCACACTGTCGAAGTGAGGACTGCTTATGGGGAGGTACACCAACTCACTGGCGAAGAGGTGCTCATCGCCACAGGATCCTCGCCGCTCATCCCCGACATCCCCGGCCTGGCCGAGACGCCGTACCTCACGAGTGACTTGCTCACTGGCCAGGAAGAAATGGGACTGACTGCGCTTCCTCGCTCGCTGCTCATCCTGGGCGGCGGCTACATCGCGCTCGAGCTTGGCCAGATGTTTACTCGCTTTGGCTCCGAGGTCGCCATCCTCACGCGTGGACCGAGCATTCTGTCCGGCTACGAGCCGGAAATCGTGGAGAGCCTGACCGAGCTTCTCCTCAAGGAGGGCCTGCAAATCATTACAGGGGCACAAGCCCGTGCTGTGAGCCCTGAAGGAGACGGGGTGAGGCTGGTCGTTCAGCGGCGCGGCAGTACTCGGACCTTCACCGCAGAAAAGCTCCTGGTGGCCACATCGCGGATCCCCAATACTCGTGACATTGGGCTCGAACGGGTGGGTGTCGCGCTCGATGGGGCTGGAGCAGTGCGCGTTGATCAGCATCTGCGGACGAGCGTGTCTCATATCTGGGCGGCTGGTGATGTGATTGGGCGCGAAATGGAGAGCCAGATGGCTACACCAGTGGGAGCTCATGACGGTAAAATTGCCGCCCACAACGCCCTCTCTGGAGAGCCATTGCGCAAGGTTGATCATACTGTGATCCCGCGCACTATCTTCACTGATCCCCAGGTTGCCGTGGTAGGATTGACCGACGAAGAGGCCAATGCTCGTGGCATCCCATGCCGGTGCAACACCATCCCCATGAATGTGGTGCCCCGGGCCGGGGCTATCCGCGACACACGCGGGGTCATCAAGATGGTACTCGAACATCCGACACGGCGGGTTATCGGGGTCTCCATGCTCGGGGTCAACGCGGGCGAAGTGATTCACGAGGCGGCGATGGCCCTGCGATTTGGAGCGACGACGGATGACTTCATCGACCTGGTGCATGTCTATCCGACGATGGCCGAGGGCCTCAAGATTGTCGCCATCTCCTTTACGAAAGACGTGAACCGGCTTAGTTGCTGCGCGAGCTAGCGGCTTGTATATAGTTGAATAGAAGATGATCCAGGACCGAATAGGAAGGTTTCTGATGCAACACACACGGCTGCAAGCCATCGCTCAAGCGGTCATCCAGAGACAGGAGCGCTACCAGCGCAATACATTGCTGTTTGACCAGCTTGCCCAGCTCTTAGTGCAAGGGCAACCCGTTGCCCCAGAGCTGCTTGCTCGCAGACTTCATCGTGAGCTTGAGGAGGTGCATGCGATCTTGCGAGCGCACCCGGAACTGGAGTATGATGCGCAGGGCAACCTGGTCGGCTCCGGGCTCAACCTTGTTCCAACCGCGCACCAGTTTCAGGTGTCGAAGGCGCACCCTG